>JAFQGS010000094.1 GCA_017415455.1 Prevotella sp. | reverse complement strand
AGTCAGGTTGAAAGGATAATCCACGTTAAGGTGAATCCAGAATAATGGCTCATCTTGCATAGGGTAATGCTCACGATAGAATTTCTTGTAGTCCTCTTCTTTCAGTGTGCTTGGTGTTTTAGTCCAAAGCGGCTCAACATTATTTATAACGTTGTCTTTATCTGTCTCAACTTGTTTGCCTTCTTTCCATTCTGTCTGCTTTCCGAATGTAATAGTCACAGGCATAAACTTGCAGTATTTATTAAGCAATGTCTGTATACGTTCTTTTTCAAGAAACTCCTTGCAATCGTCGTCAATGTGCAGAATGATATCAGAACCTCTTGTCTCTTTATCTATATTCTCAATCTCATATTCTGGGCTTCCGTCACAACTCCACTTAACGGCCTGAGCACCTTCCTTATAGCTTTTTGTGATAATTTCCACTTTCTTGCTTACCATGAAAGCGCTGTAGAAGCCTAATCCGAAATGTCCGATGATTGCATTTGCGTTATCCTTGTATTTGTCAAGGAAGTCATTAACGCCAGAGAAAGCAATCTGGTTAATGTATTTGTTGATTTCTTCCTCTGTCATTCCGATACCATTGTCGCTTACTGTAAGTGTTCCTTTTTCCAAATCCAGGGAAATACTCACTTTCAAATCTCCCAATTCACCCTTGAAATCACCTCTGTCAGAGAGTGTTTTCAATTTTTGTGTGGCATCTACAGCGTTACTTACTATCTCACGAAGGAAAATCTCATGATCAGAATACAGGAACTTTTTGATTACGGGGAAGATGTTTTCTGTTGTAACCCCAATATTACCTTTTTGCATATTACTTGTTTTTGTTTATATTACTATTTATTATTACATTTTATATACTGCAAATACTGTGCCAAACTCATAAATGAATATATTAAAAAGGCCATAGATGCTCAATGGTGTAAAAACCTTTCGGAAAAGGTGTAATTATTAACTATAATCTAATATTATGTCTTGTCTCTTATACATTCTTATAAAAAAATAGTAACTTTGTTGTGACAACAAGATATAATAATTATGAATGTGTCAAGCCATAGAATCATTGAGAATTATTACGAACGGCATTACTCTGATTTGTATACATTCGTAAACATCAGGATTCTGGATCCTGATGAGGCAAAGGATATTGTTCAGAATGTCTTCATGCGTCTTTTGTCATGTAATAAAATGATTACAACTGTCACGCTTCCCAATCTTGTTTATACAATAGCCCGTAATCTTATTTGTGATTATTGGCGACATAAGAGGAGCGTGCATGAATATGTGTATTATATTAACAAATCTGCCAATAGGGAATACTCGTTGTATTCAGTATGGGAGATTGAGGAGATGTTGCAGAAAGGCATAGCGCGTCTTACGGATAAGCAGCGGATTGTATATGTCATGAATGTTTATCAGGGAATGAAAGTGTCTGAGATATCCGATACCTTACGTGATAATTATAAGAACGTGGAGTCACGTTTGGGTATTGCCCGTAAGGAAATCAGACAGTTCATGCATAAAATGTTAGCATAGTTATTCACCTATATATACCCACCATAAAGACTTTTTACCTTAGTGCTATACGCGTATTCTTAAGGATGATATATCATCAAATCTGTTTCAGGTATTCTATTAATCCGTCAATATCATCATCAGTGCTGTCCCATGAGGTAACCAGACGCATCTCTCCTTGTTGCTCGTTCCAATAATAGAAGAAGTATTTCTCACGTAATTTCATTTCCTTCTCTTTGGGCATAATCAGGAACAACTGGTTGCTTTCCATAATTTGTGTAAACCTGACATCAGGCATCTTTGTCAACTCCTTATATAGTTTCTTAGCCAAACGATTCGCATTGGTTGCACATTCAAGCCACAAGTCGTCTTTTAGAAATGCAGTGAACTGACAAGAGAGATAACGCATCTTGCTTGCTAATTGGCATGATTGTTTCCTGGCATACCGTGCCTCTTTCATCAGTTCTTTGTTGAATAAGACGACACATTCTGCACCCATAAGTCCGTTTTTCGTTCCTCCTAATGTGAGTGAGTCAACACCGCAAGCACCAGAGATGTCGTCAAGTGAAAGCCCTAAGGCAGCGGCTGCATTACAAATACGTGCCCCGTCCATATGAACTAACATGCCGTGACTATGGGCGAAATCGCACAGTGCTTTGATTTCATCAGGTTTGTATATTGTACCTAACTCTGTACATTGGCTTATATATATAGCTCCGGGTTGTGAGTGATGCTCAATGCCGAAGTTTGTCATATATGGTTTTAGCAGTTCCGGTGTCAGTTTACCATCTGTTGTTGGTATTGTGCGCATAAAGCATCCTGTTCCTTTGCTTGGCGCTCCACATTCATCTACAGCAATATGCCCTGTTTCTGCACAGAATATTATGTGGTAGGGGCGGGTCATCAGTTGCATGGCCATTGTATTGCTGCCTGTACCATTGAATACAAAAAGCGCATCACAAGCATTCTTAAACTGTTTTTTCACAATTTCCGTAGCTTCCTCTGTCCAAGGATCGTCCCCGTATCCTACTGCATGTCCTTTATTGGCGTTTGATATAGCCTCAATAACTTTGGGATGAACGCTGCTGTTATTGTCTGATGCAAAACTTCTCATATTATTTGAATGTATTTTAATTGTGTATATTATATTCTGGTTCTTTTATATTGTTTATTCCTATTTGAAAACAAAGTTAATGAATTATTTTATATGTATTAATATTTATCAGATGTTTTCTGGATGTTTTCAGTAAAATAAACGCAATAATACATGTTTCTATTCTCTGGGGGTTCGCTTGACAATAAAAAAAATGAGCGAAATATTTCGCTCATTTCTTTATAAATATCCTCTTACTTGTTGTAAAGGTTTTATTATCCTTCCTTGTAAAGATATCTCTTGATACTCTTTTTCGGAGTTTTTGCAAATTCCTCTTCTTTCAGTTTGATGGCAGATATCTTACAATAAGCAGGCATTATGGCATTAAGTGCATTGCGGTTCTCTTCCATAACCTTCTCAATGTCCTCATTTGACAATCCCATATTCTTGGCTTCTTCATAATCGGGGAATACAAGACCAACGAGTTTGTCTCCTTTCTGAATAACAATACTCTCAATGACAAGAGCCATACTGTTGAGTTTGTCTTCAATCTCCTCTGGATATATATTCTGACCATTGGCACCGAGCAACATATTCTTGCTACGTCCCTTGATATATACATATCCGTCTTTGTCCATAAGTCCGAGGTCACCGGTATGATACCATCCTTCGTCGTCAAGAACTTCTTTTGTTGCCTCTTCGTTCTTATAATATCCCAACATTACATTTGTTCCTCTTGTCAGAATTTCACCAGGAATATTCTGTGGGTCAGGACTGTCTATTTTTACTTCCATGTGCACAACTGCCTTGCCGCATGATGTTGGTCTGAACTCTTTGTAGTCTGCATAAGTGATTATTGGTGCACATTCGGTTGCTCCGTATCCCACAGTTATAGGGAAATCAATATCTTTTAGGAAAGCCTCTACCTCCTGGTTGAAGGCAGCGCCACCTACGATAATCTCATAGAAGTTACCTCCAAATGCGTTGCTAACCTGTTCGCAAATCTTTTCTTTGATTTTCTTGCTTATTACAGGCACACTCATCAGAAGCTTCATGCGGTGGTTCTGAATTTTCGGGAACACTCGCTTACGTATGATTTTCTCAATAATGAGAGGTACTGCAATGATGATAGCTGGCTGAACATCCTTAAATGCCTGAGCTATGATAGCAGGGCTTGGTATACGTGTCAGGAAGAATATATGACATCCTGCGCAGAATTCGAATAAGAATTCAAATGACATGCCGTACATGTGTGCCATTGGCAATATGCTGATTGTTTTATCTCCAGCATGTATCTTACCTCCAAGAACAGTGTTTGCAAAATCAAGATTACCCCATATTGCTCTATATGGCAACATTACACCTTTTGAGAAGCCTGTTGTTCCACTTGTATAGTTGATGAGTGCCAGTTCCTCTGGTGATTCTTCTTTGTAATAGTTGACATGCTCTTTTCTGAACGCTTTTGGATATTTCTTTCCGAAAAGTTCATTAAGATGCTCGCGGGCGAATGTCAGTTTGTCAGTTCTTGATATAGCGAGAGAATAATCTGGTATATTAATGATACCCTCAAGATGTGGCATCTCGTTTGCGTCAAGGGTAGGAGCTACAACATCACCAACGAACAGCAGTTTTGCCTCACTATGATTTACTATGTTGTATACCTGATCGGGTGTGAATTCATGTAGAATAGGCACAGCAACAGCACCGTATGTCAAGGTTGCGAGGAATGCAACTGCCCAGTTTGAACTGTTTCTTCCGCATAACGCAATCTTGTCGCCTTTCTGAATGCCGCTGTTCTCAAACATGATATGGAGCTTCTCTATTTTTCTTGCTACATCTTTATATTGTAGCGTAGCTCCCTTGTAGTCTGTCAAAGCATTAAGATCCCAGTTGTCTGTTATGCTTTTCTCAATAAAAGAATTGTAACTTGGTATAGTTTTCATTGCACAATCTAATTAATTCTGTGCAAAGGTAAATCATTATTTGCACATTGGCAAATATTTTGTGCAGTTTATTACATAAATACTATGTTTATGTGTGTTTTGTGATATTTTTCTTAGTTTAAGATGCACTATTAATCAATTTTACCCGAATTTCATGGTTTTTGTCGGAGAAATATGGGCAACAAGATAGCTTGGAGCTATTAATACCAGGGTACATATTAATAATGTGGCGATGTTAAGTAGTGCGATAAGATGTATATTAAATTCTACGGGCACTATATCTACATAATAAGTAGATGGGTCAAGCTTGATTATGCCTGTATAATGTTGCAGTGCTATTATGCCGATTCCTATTATGTCGCCAATGATTATGCCTTTGGCTATTATGAATACCGAGAACCACAGGAATATATGTCTGATGTTTTTGTTGCTTGCTCCCAATGCCTTAAGTGTGCCTATCATCGATGTTCTCTCAAGGATAATGATAAGCAGACCTGCTATCATTGTAAACCCTGCAACACATAGCATCAGTATCAATATTATCCATACGTTCATGTCCAGGAGATTAAGCCATGAAAAAATCTGAGGATAAGCATCAAATATATTAATTGATGCGAACGACTCACCTTTTCGGTCTGTTATTTTGTTGATGTTATCTACAATTTTGCTTTCTGTTTCAAGTATGTTTTGCGGATTATTGACAATTATCTCCGCTCCCTCGCATTGGTCCTTCTCCCATCCGTTAAGTCGGGTAGTGGTATATATGTCGGTTATGCATAGCAGTTTGTCAAACTGAGTCATGTTTGTCTCGTATATACCCTCAACGGTAAATCGTCTCACTTTGACGTTCTCGGCTATAAAATAAAGGAATATTCTGTCACCCAGAGATATGTTCAGCTTGTCTGCAATCCATTTGGATATCACAATCTTGTTAGAGCCTTTGTCTCCAGAGAAACTGGGTATGTGACCTTCTCTAAGACTGTTGTGAATGAATGTTGTGTCGTATTCCTCATCAATACCTTTTATCGCCACCCCCATAAAGTTGTCCTCTGTCTTTATGATTCCTTGTGTGGTGACGAATTTCTGTATATGTTTTATTCCATCAACTTGCCTCAGATTGGCAACTAAAGAGTCTGATATGCATATGGGTCTTAATTCATTGGCGTATATAGTGTGGAAATTAGATACTGTAATGTGGTTGCCCATGCCCATTACCTTGTCACGTATAGTGTGTTTAAAGCCCAGCACTACACAAACAGATACTATCATTACAGCAAGCCCGATAGCAATACCGGATATGGCTATCTGTATTGCAGGTTTGCTGACATTCTTTTTCTGTTCTCTGTCAGAGTAGATTCTTTTAGCAATGAAGAATGATAATCCCATTACTTTTAGTATTCGTCTTTACGATATGGATATGCTTCAAGTGCCTTGCGTAATATGAAGAGTGCTCTTACGAGGTCTTCCTTGTTCAGGACATAGGCTATACGCACTTGATTCTTACCTGCTCCGGGAGTTGTGTAGAATCCACTTGCCGGGGCCATCATTATCGTCTCTCCCTCATATTCAAACTCCTCAAGACACCAGCGACAGAAGTTCTCGCTGTCATCTACAGGTAATTTTGCTACGGTGTAGAATGCTCCCATGGGAATAGGGGAGTAAACACCAGGAATGCGATTGAGTCCGTCGATAAGGCATTTCCTTCTTTCAACGTATTCGTCATACACCTCGCGGTAGTATTCCTCTGGGGCGTCAAGAGAAGCCTCTGCCGCAATCTGTCCTATTAATGGTGGCGAGAGTCTTGCCTGGCAGAATTTCATTACAGCCTGTCTTATTTCTTTGTTCTTAGTGATAAGTGCTCCGATACGTATTCCACATTCACTATATCTCTTACTTACCGAATCAATCAGCACAACATTCTGCTCAATGCCTTCAAGATGGCATGCGCTGATATAAGGAGAGCCTGTATAGATGTATTCACGATACACTTCGTCAGAGAAAAGATACAAATCATACTTCTTAACGAGGTCTCTGATCTGATTCATCTCTCTTCTTGTATATAAGTATCCGGTAGGGTTATTGGGGTTGCATATAAGGATAGCCCTTGTCTTCTCGTTGATCAGTTCTTCAAATTTCTCAACTTTGGGCAACGAGAATCCTTCTTCTATTGTTGTGGCTATGGTTCGTATCTTTGCCCCGGCAGATATGGCAAAAGCCATATAGTTGGCATAGGCTGGTTCCGGAACAATAATCTCATCACCCGGATTCAGGCATGACATAAATGCGAAAAGCACGGCTTCACTTCCTCCGCAGGTGATAATGATGTCGTCTGCATTTACATTGATGTCATATTTTGCGTAATATTCTACAAGTTTCTTTCTGTAGCTAAGATATCCTTGTGATGGTGAATATTCCAGAATAGTACGGTCAATGTTCTTTATCGCGTCAATAGCCACTTGTGGTGTAGGCAGGTCGGGCTGACCAATATTAAGATGGTATACTTTTGTACCCCTGTTCTTTGCCGCAAGAGCCAGTGGTGCTAATTTTCTGATTGGCGATTCTGGCATCTCAATGCCGCGTGTTGATATCTTAGGCATGTCTTTGTTATCTGTTGTTGATGATTATAATATTGTGCAAAGGTAAGTAAAATATGTGATAATTGTTAGATATCAGTATGATAAATGCTATTATTTGTTTACTTTTCCTTGTCTTAATCTTATTTGTTGTTATATAAACGCTCTTGATAAGTATTTGTCATTATGGACTTAATTGAAGAAATTCCATGACAATCCAAACCTGATTATGCTCTGGTTGGTAGGGTAGTGAGGTACCATGAACGCATTGCCGTCACTATAGTTGACATGACTCATCATTACGAAGAAGCGTGTCTGCTTGAGGTGCATGTTGGCATATACGTTTATGATAGGATAGTTTCCAATCTCAATATTATTCGCTCCGTTGTCCTGAGTAGTGTATTGTCCAAGTGCAGGACTATAGTCTGGTGCATAATATTTTGTGAAATACCTGATGTCAGCGCCGAAGTCTACCTTCAGAACCTTTGCGATTTTGAATCTAAGATACAAGTTGCTGTAGATATTAAATGTAGGAACTCCGATAACTTCTTCCTTGCTGCTCTTCTGATATGTAAGCTGGTTCTCCCAATTCAGTATGCCGAATCTGAAATTCTGATTTAGTTGTAATGTGAGGATGTTTATGTTTTCGTCACACTGTCTCACCATTACATTATTGTTTATACGTGCCTTGTCCTCGGTTACAGTATATTGTTGTGCGAAATAGGTGTGATTCTTTATGTTGTCCATTGCTGCTCTTAGCATTGTCCCGGTCTTTCTGATATACAGATCAGCCCCTATGTGTGAGCGTATCTCCTTGCTCAGTCCGTCGTTGTCCCACCAGAAGTGCTTTGAGTGATAGTGCCTGTAATAGAATGACGGATTTATTCTGTGTAAGAATGCGTTGACGTTAAGGGTGACAGTGTCTTTGAAGAGTCTCAGATTTATGTCGCCCCTGCCGTCTATCTTCATCTGTCCGGCATCCTCGCCTGTAAGCCATGTCTCGGCAGTAATATTGTAATGCAAAGTGTTGCCAGATGTTTTTGACAACTGGGCTCCAATGCTAAGATTGTGCTCATTATATTTACATACTCCATTCCGTATAGAGTCGGGCAGGGTAATACTTCTGAGGTCTGATGTTACAAATGCCTTAAGGCCGGCTTTCGCCCATTTGTTGAATCCTTCCAGCAGAGCTATGGCAAGTGTGTTCTTTATCGAATAGAATTTTGTGCGGTCGTAAATAGAGTCACCGCCCAGTCTGCCGT
>JAFQGS010000093.1 GCA_017415455.1 Prevotella sp. | reverse complement strand
TCCAAGCCTCGGTTGAGTATTGCGGCAGAACTGTTTGTTGTAGCTGTTACATCGGCATTGATTGTAAGAGTACCATTCACAGTGCCTATACCGGTATTGGAAGATGTGGCGTTAACAGTATTATTGATTGTAATTCCATTTTTTGCAGAAATAGCAACATTTGATGATTTTACAATTAAAGGAGCACTTATAGTGATAGACAACACGTTTATTGCATAGTCCTCAGGATTATTAAGGGTTAGGATGTTTCCTCCACTAAGAGTCAGTGTATAATCGCCACTGATACATTTAAGGGTTTTATTTACATCCATAAAAAGATTTGTATTACCCGTTAGAACGAGTTCTGCATTATCTTCCAATGTACTTGCATCAATTACTCCTGACGCTTTCACTGCTTTAGACGCGACTTTTTTTGTGTTTTTCTTTTGGATTTGGGGCATTCCATAAGAGGCTAATGATTCTTTTGTTGTCAATTCTTCATTACTAACAATAGAAACACTCTTGCTATCTGTTGATAACGAAAGTTCTGAATTGCCCCAAGCAACACTTGCAATCGTTTTATTAACACCGTCTGCGGAATGAATAGACATGATTTCTCTACTCACAGTAGAATTAGCAACAGAATTAGGACTTTTTGATAATTTCAGTTCTTGTGCATTTCCTTGATTGTGTGCTATACACAACATTAGCAGGAACCCCATGAGACTTACCAATCTATATGATAAGTTTCTAATTTTCAGTTCTTTCATATAAGATATTATTTAAAGTTATTAATATTAGGTGTAGTCAAGATTCTCTATATAAGAGACATGACGATGGAATGAACTTGCTAATCATTATATGATATTTTGTCTTACTTATATTAGTTCCCATGATTTCATAGTCAGAACAGAGCCAGACGTTGGTGGTTACATTAAAGTTTTAGGCATAAAAAAAGCGTGAAATCGTCTGTTGCCTATTCCACGTTCTGAGGCTCTGGAAATTGCCCAATTCAGTTGAACAGACAACGCCAGAGTCCACGCCGATATGATATCACCAATATACCTCAAGATATAATGCACCCATAGTAGCACATTACACTTGTTGAAAATGGTAGTGATAAATCACACCCCGGACATCTACCGTTGCTAAGTTCAAGACTGAATTTTGTGAAATTTTCCAGATTTCAGAACGTCTTAAACAGAGCGTTGTAAACGCCTTAATATGTCAGTATCTCATATCCCGCCCTTTGTTGGTATTGGTATGTATGACCAATTCTTTCGGCGTGGCTCACTGTAGCCTTTAGCAGATGACTGTTTGTTCATGTTGCGTCAAGGAACAGTTTGCAGAGATCCCGATTGCAAAGATAATGTATTTTTTTTTAAAAAAGGAAAAAAGATGTAATTCTTACTTTCGTTCCCTTGCGTCATGCTCCGGAAAGGGAAAGACGGGTGTTGCTGGTGGAAGGTCTCGCTGCAGATAAGAAATATTGCCCTTTCTTTTTTATGCCGAAACGCGATTGTAAGCAAAAGGGGTGTTTCTGCTTACAATCGCGTTTTTATTTTTGTAGGAGATTTTCCTCAAAATAGAATTTTCGTGCCTCCGTTTAAGCGTCATTTGGGTTTGTTAACAGGCGTGAGGCGGCAGGATTTGCCGGTGAGAAAAGCCGGTTGATGCCCGAATGCGAAGATGGGGCGACTCTGGAAGTGCGTTTCTTCCTGTTTTCTGTGTGCCCCGAAATGGCGGAAAAAGGCACTTCCTGCGGTCCGGGGCAGGTGAAAAATCGCCGATTTCATCGCTCCTCAGCAGAGAAAAGCAATAATCGCTCTGCCTCCGTAATCCTCTCCGCCATGCCGCATTCTTATGCCATGACATAGCAATCGCATCCTCATTGCATAGCCATGGCGTGGACATGAAAGGATACCGCCGTTGCCGTGAAGCGGAAAAGCCGCTGAGGTTTACGATATATCACACCGTCTTGTCGTAAAAAAGCTGCCGTCGTTTCTATGACTTGATGCTCTGTTTGATGCCCGAATGCCTCCTGTTTGATGCCCGAATGGAGCATCAAGTCATAGAAACGGCAGCGCCATGTCCTATAAACGGTGCGGCGGAATGGTGGAAATGGCGCCCTGAAAGCGTGCCGGCGATGAGAAAAAACGCAGCGCGGGCACTCACGGGGCGGTAGAGAAATCGTGATTGTAAGCAAAAAAGGCCGTTTCTCTTTCAGTTTGTCATTTGATATTTATCATATCTCCAGCCCCGCCACGCCGCATTTCGGGCAGCGGTGGGCATGAATGATGGCGGTGGAGAAGGGGAGAAAGCATGACTATGGATTAATTTACGGCAATAAGTCTTTTTATTAAGAGAAAAATGTTACTTTTGCAAAGAATCTGATAGCACAATATTTTTATATCTATTTGTATTATGGAAAATACCCAGAAACCTACCAATGTGAGGTGGACCGTAGTGGCGCTGCTCTTCTTTGCCACAACAATTAATTATATTGACAGACAGGTGATTGGTTTGCTGAAGCCCTACATTCAGGATGACCTGAACTGGACGGAGGCAGACTATGGATATATCGTTACCGCCTTCCAGGTGGCATACGGTATCGGTATGCTGGTGTGCGGGCGCATGCTCGACAAGCTCGGCATAAAGCTGGGCTACTCGGTGGCCATCATAGTGTGGAGCGTCGGTGCGGTGCTGCATGCGGCAGTAAAGTCGGTGATGGGCTTCGGCGTGGCGAGAGGCGTGCTTGGCGTTGGCGAGGCAGGCAACTTCCCGGCGGCAGTGAAAACCATTGCCGAGTGGTTCCCGAAGCGCGACAGGGCCTTTGCCACAGGACTTTTCAACTCAGGCTCTACCATTGGCGCCGTTGTGGCACCGGTCATCGTAACAGCCATAACGCTGCAGTGGGGATGGCGCTGGGCATTCATCATTACGGGTCTGATGGGATTCGTATGGGTGGTGTTCTGGTGGATGCTGTATAAGGCGCCGCGGGAGAACAAGCGTGTGAATGCGGCGGAGCTGGCATATATAGAGTCGGACAATGAGGCTGCCGGCGAGAGTGCGGCGGAAGAGGCAAAGGATGTGTCGTGGAGAGAGCTCTTCAGATACAAGCAGACGTATGCCATCGTCTTCTCACGCTTCGTGACAGACTGGGTGTGGTGGTTCTTCCTGTTCTGGACTCCCGACTATCTGAATAAGGTGCACGGTGTAGATCTCGCCGCCACGGTGCTGCCGCTGATCATTATCTATGCCATGTCGAGCATAGGAGGTATATATGGCGGCGCTGTGTCGTCAAGGTTTGTGAAGGCGGGCAAGTCGGTGGACTTCGCAAGAAAGACCACGATATTGATATTCGCGCTGCTCGTGCTGCCGCTGAACGCAGTGCCGTATATTCATAATATATGGATTGTGGTGCTTATCATCGGACTGGCTACAAGCACGCATCAGGCATGGGCGTCGAACATCTTCACGATAGTGTCTGACGTCTATCCGAAGAACTTCATCGGCACGATGACAGGCGTGAGCAGCGTGGGAGGTGCTGTGGGCGGAGCGCTGGCATCATCATTCGTGGGACTCATACTGCAATGGACAGGCAGCTACACCATGATATTCATGATTGCAAGCTCAATGTATCTGCTGGCATGGCTTACGCTGAAACTGTTTGTGCCAGTAAGGCAGATAAAGATGTGACAGGTATCCAGATGCCGTAATATCACATCCGGCTAAACATCCTGGCTCCTCTGACTGCTGTTGTCAGCTGCAAGCATCGTGGTGCAAAACTTGAATAAAAATAAAAAAAGGCACGATTTATTTTGTCTTTTCAAAAAAAGATACTACCTTTGCACACGCTTTCGTATTAGGAGCACAAGGAGATCCGCTAGCTCAGCAGGTAGAGCACAACACTTTTAATGTTGGGGTCTTGGGTTCGAGCCCCAAGCGGATCACTGAAAGAAGGGACTTGAAAAAGTCCCTTTCTTTTTTTTTATATATGCGTGAGAAACGAAGATTTTTATTACTTTTGCAGAGATAAAAATATATAATATGAGTAAATTGATAATAAACAACTACGAGGAGTTTGCGGCAAAGCTGGGACAGAACCTCGGAACATCCGACTGGGTGGAGCTCTCGCAGGAGCGCATAAACTTATTTGCCGACGCAACACTTGACCATAAGTGGATTCATGTAGATACAGAGAAGGCAAAGACAGACAGCCCGTATAATACAACAATTGCACATGGCTATCTGACACTGTCAATGCTTCCGCACATGTGGAACCAGATAATAGAGGTTAATAATCTTAAGATGATGGTGAACTATGGCATGGACAAAATGAAGTTTGGACAGGCTGTGAAATCGGGAGAGTCGATAAGACTGGTGGCAGACCTTCACTCTATTGTGAACCTGCGCGGAACAGTGAAAGCGGAGATAAAGTTCTCTATAGAGATAAAGGACCAGAAGAAGAAAGCATTGGAGGGTATAGCAATGTTCCTCTACTATTTTGAGTAACAAAAGCCGGTGTTGTCAGTGGATACAGCCCTTATGCTTATTGCGGAATAACATAAAAATCGGGTCGCCTCATGAGGCGGCCCGATTTCTTTATCTGTTGTCTGTGCAGTGCTAAGTGAGTGCGGCGTGTTATTGTTGCCCGTCCTGCGTCTTTGTCTCATCCGCGGCTCCGTCAGTGTCGCCGGCAGGGGCGATGGCTGCGCCTGTCTGCTCGTTCTCCCTGGTAACATATCGTTGATAGTATGTAATCAGGATGGTTGTCATAGGCAATGCTATGATAAGTCCGATGAAGCCGAGGACGGTTCCCCATACAGACAGCGAGAGCAGGAGTATGGCAGGGTTAAGTCCCATGGCCTTACCCATGACTTTGGGTATTACAATCATCTCTATTATCACCTGCACAATGCAGAATATGGCAACGACATAAGCCATGATTACCCAGAAGTTGTCTCCCGTGTCGGCTGCTTTCATCAGTGCGAGGAACGCGGCGGGAATAAGGGCGAAGGTGTGAAGGTAGGGCACGAGATTCATGATTCCTATAAGGATGCCAAGACCTATTGCCATCGGAAAATCGATAATGGTGAAGCAAATGCAGAATAATATTCCCATTATCAGTGACACCAGCGACTGGCCTCTGATATAGTTGTTCATCTCGCGCTCCACATCACCCATGAGCGACTTCCAGAATGGTCTTATGGATTTTGGGAATATCTTTATCCATCCGTTTGACAGGTATTCGTAGTCAAGCAGGATGAAGAACAGATACATCAGTGTTATGAGTGATGCCGCAATGCTGATGATGATGTTCGCAGTCTCGGTAAGGACGGTGAACACCTGTGGCAATGCTGATTTAACGGCATCTGCCACATCCTTGCGATTGAAGAACTGCTGTATGCTCTCCTTGTTGTCTCTCAGCCAGTCTCTTATTGCCGCCGGAATGCTCTCCGCCTGCCTTGTGCTGTGCAGATATCTTGTTACTATCTCGCCAAGTCTGTCAAACTGCTCTATCATTGGCGGGATGATAAGATAGAATATAAGTCCGATGATAGCAATTACGAACAGCAGGGTGAGTATTATTGCCACACCTCTTGACCTTACCCTCATCTTGAACTGTACGAATTTCACCGTGGGGTAAAGAAGATAGGCAAACAACCATGCTACGGCAAAGGGAAGAAGCACACCGCTAAGATAGTTCAGGATAAACAATACAGTGAAGACGATGATAGTGATTATCGACCATCGGATAAATCTGTCGAATGTTATTTTCTTGTTCAGCATAGTGTATTATTTACGGAGAAACGATTGGCGGCGTGGAATAATAACTCTTATGGCTCATTGGCCTGCATCTCTGCCAGCGCTTTCTTGTAACATTCGCGGCATAGAGGCTCGTATTCGTTGGTCTCGCCGAGAAGAACACGCTTGTCGTTTTGAACAAGTCGGTGGCTTACGTATGCCAGTGCACCGCATTTCACGCAGATGGCATGCACCTTGGTGACGTCGTCGGCTATTGCGCATAAAGCAGGCATCGGTCCGAACGGAACACCCTTGTAGTCCATGTCAAGTCCGGCAACAATAACTCGTACGCCTCTGTTCGCCAGTTCATTGCATACATCTACCAGACCGTCATCAAGGAACTGTGCCTCGTCAATGCCCACAACCTCAATGTCGGAAGACAGGAGCAAGATGCTTGACGAAGAGTCTATCGGCGTACTTGGAATAGAGTGCTGATCATGACTCACCACATCGATGTCTGAATATCTTGTGTCAAGCGAAGGCTTGAATATCTCAACACGCTGGCGTGCGAACTTTGCACGTTTCATTCTTCTTATCAGTTCCTCTGTCTTACCAGAGAACATGGAACCGCACACCACTTCAATTCTTCCGGGACGGTGTGTCTCCCCTGCGAATTTTCTGTCCATAACGGCACAAAAGTACGAAGACGTTTTAAAAATTGCAAAGATTTATACCGCTTTTTTTGTAATAGGAGATTATTTGGTTATATTTGTCAGCAGAAAGAATTTATTTCCCTGCCGGGGACTGTCTGACGTTCCTGTCAGTGGCTGATTGAATATGGGAATACTATACATTGTACCGACCCCTGTTGGTAATATGGAGGATATGACCTTCAGGGCAATACGCATATTGAAAGAGGCTGATGTCATCCTTGCGGAAGATACCCGTACCTCTGGAATACTGCTGAAGCATTTTGAGATAAAGAATCATCTGATGTCTCATCATAAGTTTAATGAGCATGGCACAGCTGCCGGAATTGTTGAACGCCTGAGAGGCGGTGCTACGGTTGCGCTTATCAGTGATGCGGGAACGCCAGGTATCAGCGACCCCGGTTTCTATCTGGTGCGTGAGGCTGTTAATGCAGGTGTGACGGTGCAATGTCTTCCTGGCGCCACGGCTTTTGTCCCCGCACTTGTAGCGTCGGGTATTCCTGACGACCGTTTTTGCTTTGAGGGATTCCTTCCCCAGAAGAAAGGCAGGGCGACACGCCTTAAAAACCTTTCGGATGAGACACGCACAATGATATTCTACGAGTCACCCTACAGGGTGGTGAAGACATTGCGCCAGTTTGCTGAGTATTTTGGAGAAGATAGGCAGGTAAGCGCTTGTCGTGAGATATCCAAGATACATGAGGAGAGTGTGCGTGGCACCTTGTCTGACGTGATAGCGCATTTTGAAGAGCATGAGCCGCGTGGCGAGTTTGTGCTTGTGGTAGCGGGTAAGAGTGAGAAAGACAATAAAACAAAACAAGATAAATTATGAGAAAGGTATTATTTTTAGCATTATGCTCCCTTATGGTTTTTTCATGTGAGGAGGGTAAGAAGACAAAGGATCTGCCGGGAGTGTCGCAAAAAGACTCTCTGCAGAGGATTATTGACCAGAAAGACAATGAGATTAACGACATGATGGGACTGCTCAATGATATTGAGGAGGGATTCCGCATTATTTCTGAAGCAGAGAACAAGATTGTTCTCAACAAGGAGGGAGAGGGCTCCGACAGAGCAAGCAATATACGTGAGAGCATGAACTTCATACAGCAGAAGATGAGTGACAACCGTGAACTCATCGCAAAGTTGCAGCAGAAGATGCGTGAGAGCACGGTGAAGGGTGAGCAGCTGAAGAAGACGATAGAGAATCTTGTTGTGCAGCTTGAGGAAAAAGAGAAGGTTCTCGCAGCATTGCGCTTGGAGCTGGAGTCAAAAGATATTAAGATTGCAGAGCAAGATCAGGCCATAAGTTCGCTAAGCACCGATGTCTCTTCGCTTAAGAGTGAGAACGAAAGGCAGGACCAGACCATAAGTCAGCAGGACAAGCAGCTCAACACTGCGTGGTATGTCTTTGGGACAAAGAAGGAGCTGAAGGAGCAGAATATCATTGCTGGCGGCAAGGTGTTGCAGGCTAATTTCAATAAGAGCTATTTCACAAAGATAGATATCCGTGTGGATAAGGTGATAAAGTTATACTCAAAGTCTGCCAAGATTCTTACAACACATCCTTCAGGCAGCTACACGTTGCAGCGAGATGCCAGCAACCAGTATGTGTTGCGTGTCTCAGACCCGCAGCTTTTCTGGAGCACAAGCAAGTATCTTGTTGTACAGGTGAAATAACTTAATGCGAATATAAATAAAGATAATATATATAGTAATGAGGAGAATAGTATTTATTATTATGACATGCTTGTCTGCTTTGGCGGTAAACGCGGAAACAGACAACTGGGAGAAGATGAAGGAAGTGTATAACTCTATCAAGGCGCCGGTGTTCCCCGACCGCGATTTCCTGATAACAGACTTCCACGTTAGTAGCGACACCCTTTACACAAAGGCGATAAACAGTGCCATAGGAGCATGCCATGCGGCAGGTGGTGGAAGAGTGGTGATACCGGCAGGAGAATATGTTACTGCTCCTATCACATTGCGCTCAAACGTGAATCTTCATCTTGAGGAAGGCGCGGTGCTTAAGTTCACACTCGACACTTCTTTGTCAAATATCGTATTGACACGTATTGAGGGTATAGACTGCTACAACTGGCAACCGCTGATTTATGCATACGGAGAAGAGAATATTGCCATCACTGGTAAGGGAACACTCGATGGTCAGGGTACGCTGGACAGCTGGTGGAGTCCTAAACTGCGTCATAACATAAAGCTGCCAGACGGAAGAATAGGCTATGAGAAGACTCTGCTTAATGAGTGCCTGGAGCGTCAGGATCCTATAGACAAACGCATATTCAAAGGCTCAACAGGTATGCGTCCTCAGTTCATAAATCTTTACAGATGTAAGAATATTCTTCTTGAGGACTTCACTATCATCCGCTCGCCGTTCTGGCTTATCCATCCTCTGCTGTCGGAGAATATCATCGTGCGAGGCGTCACAATGAACAGCCATGGCGCGAATAATGACGGTTGCGACCCGGAGTCATGTAAGAATGTTATTATTGAGAACTGTACTATTGATACTGGTGATGACTGCATCGCCATCAAGTCAGGAAAAGACGCTGACGGACGTCGCTGGAATATCCCGAGCGAGAATATCATCGTGCGCAACTGTGTTATGAAAGACGGTCATGCTGCTGTTGCAATGGGAAGCGAGATAACAGGCGGATGCCGTAATGTGTGGGTTGAGGACTGCAAGATGGACAGCCCGAATCTTGACCGTATCATTCGCATCAAGTCTAATCCTGTGCGTGGTGGTGTCGTAGAGAATGTGTATGTAAGAAACCTTGAGGTGGGAGAGTGCAAACTCGCAATCCTTGGCATAGAACTTAAGTACTGGAAGGTTACAGAGGGAGACTTCAAGCCGTTGTTCCAGAATATCTATATTGACAACATCAAGAGCAAGAAGAGCCAGTACATGGTCAGCGTAGACGGATTTGAGGATAGCGCACAGGCTAAGAATATTTTCTTCAGCAACTGCGACATCCAGGGTGTGACAAACAAGAAGATAAACAACCTCGTGGGCCAGACAGAGCTATACTTCAACAACGTGAAGGTTAACGGAAAGAACTATAAGCACAAGGCAAACCGTAAGTAATCCCTTACGGATGGATAAAAGGCGGAGTTGTGAAGTTTGTTCATAGCTCCGCCTTGTTTTTGTGCTTGCTGATTGTGTGGCTATGACAGCACCACCATTACTACGTTTGGTTATTCTTTCTGTGATTTCCGTTCAAAAACGCAACCGAAGACGATT
Source organism: Prevotella sp. (assembly GCA_017415455.1). Taxonomy (GTDB): domain Bacteria; phylum Bacteroidota; class Bacteroidia; order Bacteroidales; family Bacteroidaceae; genus Prevotella. The sequence goes on along the minus strand of JAFQGS010000093.1, from coordinate 12,275 downwards.
CAAAAAAGATTGCACCCTGTCATTCTCCACGTTCCTTTGATGTGCAAATGACTTCACTCCGGCGACTTTTGTTATTTTGTATCCCTCAACTTAAAGTTAAGTTATAATATTAATGTTATTCCATTTCTTTATTGTATCTTTGCCATAAGCAACAAAACACGTAGTTAAAAATGAAAGCATGTCCTACAACGAAAAGAGTTCTTGAGATATTCAGTGAGTTGAACGCCATTCCACGTCCTTCGCACCATGAGGAGCGTGTGGCAGACTATATATGTGACTTTGCCCGTAGGCTGTCTCTTGAATATGAGCGCAATGAGGAGAATTGCGTTGTGGTGCGCAAGCCGGCAACGGCAGGATACGAGTTTGCCGAACCTGTTGTCTTGCTGAACCACATGGATATGGTATGCGTAGGTATGCCAGACCCTTTGAACACACCCGTGCAGGCCTATGCCGATAACGGTTGGATGAAGGCCCGTGGCACGTCTCTCGGTGCTGATAACGGCATCGGACTGGCTATGGCGCTTGCTGTATTAGAGGACGACTCTCTTGTTCATGGCCCGCTTGAGGTACTTACCACGACAAACGAAGAAGACGGCATGTCTGGAGCGGCAAGCCTTTCGCACGATTTCATAAAAGGCCGTAAGGTGATAAACCTTGATTCTGAGGATTATGATACGATAACAACAGGTGCGGCAGGTGCGTTAATGCAGGAACATAGATTCGCTGCCGCTCTCACGGCATCGCCAGGCGGTAAGAAACGTTGGTATAGGATAACCATAGAAGGAGGTCGTGGAGACCATTCGGGTGTGGATATCAATAAGGGCAGGCTTAGTGCGGTTATCCCGTCATGGGCTATTCTCGCTGCCATATTCAATGAATACGACTTTGATGTTGCCGACATCCGCATAGGAGAGTCGAGTGCCTCCATAGCCACCTCGGCGGAGATTGTGGTATGCGTGCCCTCCGGAGAAGCCTCGGAGTTTGTCAAGCAGCAGGAGGAGAACATGAATGAATGGCTTCGTGAGGAGTATGGAAATGTTGAGCCAGACCTGCATTGCACCATACGCAAATGTGAGAAACTGCCTGAGATTATCGGCCGTGATGCTGTTCAGCAATTGCTGACGGCATTGGAGCAGACACCGCAGGGTGTTATTGAGATGAGCAAGTCAATGCCGGACACTGTTCATACTTCGAATAATGTGGGACGGATTCTTCTTGAGGGAGATAAACTGTTGGTAACGACGCATACACGCAGCTTCTCATATGATGATATGCTTGCTGTTGGTAAGGATATCGCAGACGTCTTCAGCAAATGCGGGGCACAGTCAGCAGTTGTGATGCAGGCACCGTCATGGCAGGAGAATCAGCAGTCGGATTATCTTGCGCTTGTGTCAGATACATTTAACGATGTCCTGGGATGGCGTCCACGTAAGGTTGCTATGCATTTTGTTCTTGAGGCAGGTTTCCTGGTAGAGAAGTATCCGGGCATAGAGATTGCCTGCATAGGTCCACGCATTGTGGAACCTCATTCCTGCAATGAGCGGGTGGAACTGAGTACCGTTGATGATATCTGGCGTGTGCTGTTGGAGATGCTTTCACGCATGGCAGGCATGAAACAATAATGTCATGCCTATCTCTTGCCTTTGAAGAATGTCTGCATAAGAGTTTTGCATTCATCCTCAAGTATGCCTCCTGTGACAGTTGACTTCGGGTGTAACACATCGGGAGCGAACCTCCTGAAACCACGCTTCTCATCCCCTGCACCATAAACCACGCGCTTTATCTGTGCCCATCCTATTGCTCCTGCGCACATAGGACAAGGCTCTACGGTGACATAAAGTGTGCAGTATGTAAGATATTTGCCGCCAAGTGCGCTCGCCGCAGCAGTGATGGCTTGCATCTCTGCATGTGCGGTGACGTCGTTAAGCATCTCGGTAAGGTTGTGTGCCCGTGATATGATGCGGTCCCTGCATACCACCACAGCCCCGATGGGAATTTCTCCTTTGCCGTATGCCATCTCCGCCTCAGCCAGTGCTTTTCTCATGTACAGCTCGTCTTTCTTCTGCTGTTCCTCTTTCTGTGTCATGTGCCTGTTGATATTTATGTGCCAGCAGGTAACACTGTCGTTACCTGCGGCGTCTTGTCTGCTTGCTGCAAAAATACTATATTTATTTTGTTTTTTCATTCTCTTTGATGTATATTTGCACTAATAAAAACGTATCACTTATGGCTGTTCACAATGATTTTGGACGTTGGGGCGAGCAAAAAGCGTCCGACTACCTTGAGCGCAGAGGTCTCCGCATATTAGAGCGTAACTGGCGTGACGGCCATCGCGACATAGATATTATAGCCATTGATGCGGATGTGCTGGTTATTGTTGAGGTGAAGACACGCCGGAACAAAGATTTCATAGACCCTGAGCAGGCTGTTGACATGAGGAAAATCCGCAATCTTGCCTTCGCCGCCAACAAGTACGTGAAGCAGTATCACATTAATTTCCCCGTTCGCTTTGATATAGTCACCGTGACAGGCACGTCGGATGCTTGCTGCGAGGTCAATCATATTGAAGACGCTTTCATCCCTTACTGACCTTCAACATGACGATAAAATATATCCATCTGCATTCTATAGATTCCACCAACAGTTTCCTCAGGAGTCATGCTCCTGTGGAAAGTACGGATATGACGGTTGTTACAGCCGATGTGCAGACGGCAGGAAGAGGGCAGGGGACCAACTCCTGGGAGAGCGAGGAAGGGAAAAACCTGCTCTTCTCGCTGCTTATCCATCCGGCGTTTCTGCCGGTATCTCATCAGTTCCTTATCTCCAAGGCGATGGCACTGGCTTTATATGATACGCTGATTGTATATACGGGAACAGGACTGTCTGTAAAATGGCCTAATGATATCTATTGGAACGACAGCAAGATTTGCGGCACTCTCATAGAGACATCGCTAAGCGCGGGCCGGATAAAGGACTTTATAATAGGGACCGGAATAAACGTGAACCAGGCCGTTTTCCGCAGTGATGCGCCCAATCCGGTGTCATTATTTAATATCATACGGAAGGAAACGGACAGAAGGCTGCTGCTCGACACCGTGATAAGACACTTTGAGGAAAATCTCAGGGAACTTGAGGAAGGACGCTATCAGGATATATCCTCACGTTATCATAAATGTCTTTACCGAGGCACAGGCATGCATCAATACGAGGACTCATCAGGAATATTTATGGCACGGATACGAGAAGTGTCGGCAGATGGCTGTCTGTTGCTTGAGGATGACACGGCTTGTTTGCGGCGGTATATGTTCAAGGAGGTGAAGTTTGTGCTGCCGTCTTCCTCCGAGGCCGGCAACCTCACATTAGTATAGATAATTAACAACATAAATAAATTACGATTATGGCAAAATTCAAAAGGATTCTTCTCAAGCTCAGCGGCGAGAGTCTTATGGGCAATCAAGGCTACGGCATTGATACAGAAAGGCTAAATGACTATGCACGTCAGATAAAGGAAGTGCATGAGATGGGTGTTCAGATTGGTATTGTGATAGGAGGCGGCAACATCTTCCGCGGTCTTACAGGTGCCGGAAAGGGTTTCGACCGTGTGAAGGGAGACCAGATGGGTATGTGCGCAACGGTTATCAACTCGCTCGCTCTCAGTTCTGCGCTTGGTGCTGCGGGCGTGAAGAACAAGGTGCTCACAGCCATACGCATGGAGCCAATAGGTGAGTTCTACACCAAGTGGAAGGCAATAGAGGCAATGGAGGCAGGTAATGTCTGCATATTCTCTGCCGGAACGGGCTCGCCTTATTTCACAACAGACACGGGCTCATCACTGCGTGGTATAGAGATTGAGGCGGATGTGATGCTGAAGGGAACACGTGTGGACGGCATATATACAGCAGACCCGGAGAAGGACCCGGCGGCAACGAAGTTCAATGATATAAGTTATGACGAGGTGCTCAGCAGGGGATTGAAGGTTATGGACCTTACAGCCACCTGTATGTGTAAGGAGAACAACCTTCCTATATATGTCTTCAACATGGATGTTGTGGGTAATCTGAAGAAGGTTATGGATGGAGAAGATATTGGTACTCTTGTGCATCCGTAGTATATCATGACATTACTCTGACTGTCAGCAGTTGCGTTCATGTGCCTCTTTTGCCTTATGAGGAGAGCGTGGAAGTGCAGTCGTTAAGGTCTTGATTATAACAAAAAGACGTGGATACCATCCGGCATCCACGTCTTTTTTTTGTTATGTTATTTGTTATTAGTAATAATATTCATCGTCGTCCTCGGCCCAGCTGTCTGTCCATACGTTGTATGAAGGGCGCGCGTCGTATGAGAAATCTGGTGAGTCGCCGTCAATGATAGGGAATGTAGGACCGTCGTCGTCACCCTTTTCGCCGGTACCCCAGCTTAGAACATCCAGTAAACTCTCTGTCTGTATGGCATATATGCAGGTGGCAGGCTTTATATATTCTTTCTTTTTCATCTTACTACGTGTTTTTTGTTGTTAATGATATAAACTCCCTTTGGCAGTTCATTAAGGTTCTCTCTCGTACCCATCTTCTGGCCGTTGATGCTATATATTATGTCGGTGGCATTCTGCTCGTCGGCAAACAATCCGTGTATGGCAGTAGTATTGTCCTCAATACCTCCTATGACCACCTTTATATTGTTGTTTGTCTGTCCCTCGCTTGCATCATACAGCCAGCAGCGGAATCCTTTCATCGATGCGTCTGTCTTTGTGTGGTACATATTACCCTTGCTCAGTGCGAAAGAGCCGGCAGGCATTGTTGTCTCGTCATAGTATGTGCCTTTTATGTACATCTGATGATCGCTGCCTGTGATAGAGAATGGTCCTTCCACTTCCGGCATCTTGGTGGATTCTGTCAATGGAGTGAATGACACACGCTCTATGATATAGTAGTCGCCGTTGGTGAATGATATTTCCTTGCCGTATTCATTCACAGAGTTGTAGTCGCCATGGTGTGGCCTGTATGTAGGATACACCAGGTAGTTCTTGCCTTTCTCTATGACGATATCGGTTTCTGCCTTGCTGTCAATGTCAAGTTCCTCAAACCATACAGTGCTTGGGATGGCAGAGTCGGTGAGTTTTGCTATTTTCGCCTTACCTGTTACTGTCTCAGAGTCGAAGGCTTCCTTAAACTGCATCTTTGTCAGACTGATAGGAAGAGTAAGTGTGTTCCATGCGTTCAGCGTGAATGTGCGCTTCAGGATAAGAGTCTGGTTTATGTGCTCCCTGTCGTGCGGTATCTCCTCGTCATCCTCATTAAGAATGAAGTCGTATCCCAGGTATTTAAGTTCAAAGTTGTCGAATGCCACCCATTCATACGCACTCATATCCTCTTGCTCGTCAATCTCATATCTTCCGTTACTTGTTTTTGCTATCTGTGTCATGTCAGTGGGGAAGTAGATGCCTATTCTCATACGTGTGACAACCTCTCCGGCTGCAGGCTCAGGGATGTAAACCAGCAAGCGGTTTGTATATGCTCTGTTGTAGAAATGATATCCTGCCTGCAACTGGTTCTTTGCCTCGGTGGTGCCAGAAGTAGGTCGGTGGCTTGAGAGCAGTGACACCGATGTGAATGAAGGTGTTCCGTGCTCATCTGCTGCGTTAAGGTTTCCTGAGGCGTCTGTTATTCCTGCGAAGAGGATTGCGAGTGAGCCGTCGAACTGAGGGTTGTTGAAAAAGCCCTGACACTCAAGGCGATACCATCCGCTTTTGCCTTTCGGTATTTCTATCACCTGTGAGTAGTTGTCGCCTGCCTTTGCATTGATTACGCGGTTGTTGTAATATTTGGCATATGCGTAAGTCATATCGTCACTCTGTCCTGACCTCTCGTATTCGGGATACATTCCTGTGTGCAGGTCGATTGTTGACTCTGTGCCTCTGTCTGGTTTGATGGTCCATGTCTTGAAGATGTCGGTTCCTACGATAACCTCTTCGCGCATAACGCGATGGAAGCGTGGCGATGAAATGAAGAAAGATGCGTCGGCAGGTGATGTGGTACGTGCGTATGTGTGCTCAAAGTCGTCAAGGAGATCCTGGCGTGTGACAATTCTCCAGTAGCCGTACATGTTGTTGCTGCTGGCAGGGTTTGCTGTTGAGTAAGTCACAAGTCTGTCGTCAGCGTTAGCCACCATGTAGCGGCGTGTGCCGTCATTCCATGCCGTAGTTTGCTGAGGTCCGCCGAGGAAGGTTGTGCTTACGGTATAAACGTTGTCAAGTCCGCTGACGGGTGTGAATGTCCAGGGCATTATCTTACGGTCAACAAATATACCGTTGCTGCCGTTATATGCGTAAGCTCCTGTAAGATGAACCACTCCGAGGTACTCTCCCGCACCGTTGCTCTGGTTGGTGGCGTCGGTGTTCTCAAAAGGTCCGTGAATGGAATATTCTCCGCTGCGGCCGGCATAAGGCAGGATAGACAGTGGGATTCCGATGTCTGACACCTCTGTATGCACTCCGAAATGATGTCCTACGTTAAGGAATATGAACTCATCGGCGTCATTATACATATGGCCCATATTCACCAAATAAAGTTCCTGGTCGTAGTCGGTATTGGCAACATCTGCAATTGCGTTACCCTTCCAGTAGTCTCCCATGCCGGTGTACTCCTGTGCGTTAACTAAAGACGGATTACCGGTCAGTAGTGCTGTCACTATTATGACACATAAGTAAATCTTTCTTTTCATGGTTATTCTTTTTAAGGTTATGAATTCTATAATATCTGTTTCTCTTTGTCTATATCTTTATTTTTCCTCTTTTTTGCACTTTCTTCAGGTGCCTGTGGTATGCCTGACAACTTACTAAATGTCAATTTTGCAAACCAGATGTGTCAAAATGTAATGTTTTTGCTTACGTTCTGTTTACAGATTTAATAAAAAACTTGCAAAAAGTCAATAGTAAGACTATTTTTTTTGCATTCTGTAACTAAAAAATAATAGATGTGTACATGATTTAACTAAACAGAAAAGTCGCTTAACATTTGTTTGCTAAATTCACATAATTTAGCAGAGTTTGTGTGATATTTCTGTCAGTTGACAGGTGTTCTTTACTTAATTTAACTGAGAAAATCATTAATGCGTGTTGTCTCCGCAATGGAAAATGCGGGCATCATGCTTCCGTAGCTGTTTTATATATTATATAATAAGGTGTAGATTGTTTCTTAAGGAGTGTGCTTTGATGTCGTCGTCGCTATGTAATGATGCCGCCATCGCACCTTTATGGCGGCATGATGGCATAGTAATCGTGCCGTCATCGCTATTTTATCGTGTTGCCATCGCGTTTTAACGGCAGTGCCATCACTATGTTATCATTCCGCCATGACAACGTAATGGCACTGCCATGGCATAGCCATCGTATCTGCCATTACTATGCCATCATAGGGGTGATTGCTATGTCATGATGCTGCGATGGCTATGCCATGACATGATGATTACTATGCCATGGTGTGATGATAGTTATGCAATGATACTGCGATAGCTATGCCATAATGAAACAGGGAAATATTGATGGGTTGTAAAGGTGTGCAGGGATTCCGTATGAGAACATTGTGGGGAATAGTTGGATAGACTATTTCTCCTCGTAGAAATCCACATATTCACCCTCGTCGTCGGGTATAATCTTGCCCTTGGGTCTGTCTGTCGTCTTGCTGGTGTATGTTCCCTGATGAACACTCTGCGTATTTTCATCACCATAATATCTGTTGTTCTTTCCTTTGAACAAGTTGGTGAAAGAATGCAGTCCTCTGCGCAGTTGTACGATGACGAATACAAATACGCCAATGACGAAAATCGCCAATATGAGCAGGATGAATCCAAAGATTCCAAATAATGTAGCCATTAGTTTTGACTTTTGTGTTTATTGTTAATTGCAGACAATATTATATACCATGCTATTATTATCGCAAAGCCTGATGTCCTGAAGATAATCAGCAGCGGGAAGCATGAGATGATGAAGAGATATCTCAGTTCGTTGCCTTTCCAACCCCATGACTTGAATTTCAGGGCGAACATAGGAATCTCTGCCACCAACGCATAAGAACTAAGCAAAATCAGTGCCAGGACAACAAAGAGCATGCCGGGCGATGATGTTATCACATTGCCGGCGCCTACTATCAGCGACCCCCAGAATAGTGCGTTTGCCGGTGTAGGCAGTCCGATGAAAGACGTTGCCTGACGCTCGTCGAGGTTGAATTTTGCCAGTCTTAATGCGGAGAATGCCGCAATGATGTATGCGGTGTATGGCAATACCTCGCGCGCAGGCTCCAAGGCAGTGGGGTAGTCAATGGTGTGTAGTAGTGAGAATACCATCGTTGCCGGTGCGGCGCCGAAGGTAATGACGTCGGCTAATGAGTCCAGTTCCTTGCCGATGGGTGATGACACCCCCAGGAGTCGTGCTGTCATGCCGTCGAAGAAGTCGAACACGGCACCTATGATGATGCACAACAGTGCCGTTGCCGGCTGGCAGAGAAATGCAAAATAAATGGCTATGCAACCAGAAATGAGGTTGCAGCACGTTATGGTGTTTGGAATGTTTCTGGTTATAATGTTTGCCATAGGTTTATTTTAGTTTTGCGATGACGGTGCTATTTCCTGTTGTCAGCTGTCCCATCTTAACGCAAACCTCGCTGTCTATTGGCAGATAGACATCCACACGTGAGCCGAACTTTATGAATCCCAGATGCTCGTCGATGTAGCATTCCTCATCGGGCTTTGCGTAGGTGACAATGCGTCGCGCCATGGCTCCTGCTATCTGTCTGCATAATATCTGCTTGCCGTCGGCTGTCTCGATGATGATGTCGGCATGCTCGTTCTCCTCACTGGCCTTTGGAAGCCATGCCTTGTGGAAGTTTCCGTTGAAATGCTGTACCTGCTTCACTGTTCCGTCAACGGGGAACCAGTTGGCATGCACGTTGAACAGGCTCATAAAGATACTGACCATTATGCGCTTGTCGTGGAAGTATTCATGCTCTTCCACCTCCTCAACGACAACTATCTTGCCGTCGGCGGGCGCAACGACAATATTGTCAGTGTCTTCCTTGAAATGTCTTATTGGGCATCTGAAGAAATTGACTACGATACCATAAATGATGGCAGATATGCAAATGAATATCTGGAAGGGAAGCTTAGATGTAAAAGAATACCAAAGAATAAGGGCTATGATAGCTATAAGCAGCAAGCCGTAGATAAGAGTTTCCGTTCCCTCGTGGTGAAGACGGACGTTCTTCAACTTTCTAATTCTTTTCCCCATAGTAATCCAATTTCTTAACTTTGCAAAGATACTCCTTTTTTGTTTATCTTACAAATTTTTCATATTATTCTTTTGGTAATCTCGCCTTTTAGCAGTAACTTTGAACCTCAAGTTTCAAAAAACAATCCCCCTATGCAAGATTTCGTACACCTACACGTGCATACATATTATAGTATACTTGACGGCCAGGCCAGCATACAAAGGCTTGTGGACAAGGCCGTTGCCAATGGTATGCGCGGTATGGCTGTTACCGATCATGGCAATATGATGGGAATAAAGGATTTCTTCAATTATTGTAAAAAGATAAACGGAAAATTGAAGGAAGCCGGCAAGCCGCCATTCAAGCCGATTATAGGGTGTGAGATGTATGTGGCAAAGCGTACCAGGTTTGACAAGATAAAGGAGATGGGGGACCAAAGCGGTTACCATCTTATAGTCCTGGCAAAGAACTATACAGGATACAAGAACCTGATAAAGCTTGTAAGCCGTGCATGGGTGGATGGCTTTTATATGCGTCCACGAACAGACCGCGACGACCTGAAGGAGTTTCATGAGGGTCTGATAGTGTGCTCGGCGTGTATTGCGGGAGAGGTGCCAAAGAAAGTGCTGCAGGGAGACATGAAGGGGGCCGAGGAGGCCCTGCTGTGGTACAAGGATCTGTTTGGAGACGACTATTATATCGAGCTTCAGAGGCATGAGGTGAGGAACCCAAATATAAGAGCCAACCGTGAGACATTTCCTTTGCAGCAAAAAGCTAACAAGGCACTTATAGAACTCGCCGGCAAGCATGGCGTGAAACTGATATGCTCTAATGACTGTCACTTTGTGGACGAGGAGAACGCGGAGGCTCACGACAGACTGCTGTGCTTGTCAACCGGAAAGGATCTTGATGACCCGACGCGAATGCTGTACACCAAGCAGGAGTGGTTTAAGACAAGGGAGGAAATGAACGAGCTGTTCGCCGATGTGCCTGAGGCGCTGGCAAACACATGCGAGGTTCTTGACAAGGTGGAGACGTATAGTATCGACCATGCGCCAATCATGCCTTTCTTCCCTATTCCTGAGGATTTCGGAACAGAGGAGCAGTATAGACAGAAGTATTCTCCAGAGGACCTCTTCAATGAGTTCACGCGTGACGAGAACGGAAACGAGGTGATGACGCGTGAGGAGGGGGAGAGCAAGATAAAAAAGCTGGGCGGTATAGAGAAACTGTACAGAATTAAGTTTGAGGCGGATTATCTTGCCAAGCTTGCTTATGACGGGGCGAAGAAATTATATGGTGAACCTCTGTCGGAGGATGTTGAGGAACGTGTGAGGTTTGAGCTTCATATCATGAAGACCATGGGATTCCCTGGATACTTCCTTATAGTGCAGGACTTCATAAACTCGGCACAGCAGGAACTTGGTGTGATGGTAGGGCCGGGACGTGGCTCGGCGGCGGGCTCTGTAGTGGCATATTGTCTGGGTATTACAAAGATAGACCCTATAAAATATGACTTGCTGTTTGAGCGATTCCTTAATCCCGACCGTATCTCGCTTCCTGATATTGACACCGATTTTGATGATGACGGCCGAGGACGTGTGCTGGAATGGGTGGAGGATAAGTATGGACACGATAAGGTGGCGCATATCATCACCTATGGTACCATGGCAACGAAGAACTCCATAAAGGATGTGGCGCGTGTGGAGAAGCTGCCTCTGGATATATCTAACAGGCTTTGCAAGGCTATTCCGGACAGATTGCCCGATGGACTGAAGATGAATCTTACTAATGCCATCAAGAGTGTGCCGGAACTGAGAGACGCGGCTGTGTCGGATGATGTGAAGATGAGGGAGACCATCGAGTATGCGAAGATGCTGGAGGGTAATGTGAGGAATACCGGAATTCATGCCTGCGGTATTATTATATGCAGGGATGCAATCAGCGAATGGGTGCCGGTTTCAACGGCAGAGGATAAGGCCAATCCCGGACATAAATTGCTCTGTACTCAGTATGATGGTCATGTCATTGAGGATACAGGACTTATAAAGATGGACTTCCTCGGTCTTAAGACATTGTCGCAGCTGAAGGAGGCAATAGAGAACATCCGCTTGTCAAAAGGTATTGAGATAGACATTGACAATATACCTATTGATGACGAACTGACATATAAATTATACAGTGAGGGACGCACGGTGGGAACGTTCCAGTTTGAGTCTGCGGGAATGCAGAAGTATCTGAAGGAACTACAGCCAACGGTATTTGAGGACCTTATAGCCATGAATGCGTTGTATCGTCCGGGACCAATGGACTACATACCGGATTTTATTAAACGAAAGAAGGATCCTACGCAGATAAAGTATGACATTCCTTGCATGGAGAAGTATCTGAAAGATACGTATGGAATTACCGTATATCAGGAGCAGGTGATGCTTCTGAGCCGCCAGCTTGCCAATTTTACCCGTGGCCAGAGTGACACTCTGCGAAAGGCGATGGGTAAGAAGATGATAGACAAGATGAACGAGCTGGAGGAACTGTTCTATAAAGGCGGTGAGAAGAACGGGCACGACAGGAAGGTCTTGAATAAGATATGGGAGGACTGGAAGAAGTTTGCCAGTTATGCTTTCAATAAGAGTCATGCCACATGCTATTCATGGGTGGCATATCAGACGGCTTATCTTAAGGCGCATTATCCAGCGGAGTTTATGGCGGGTGTGATGAGCCGAAGTCTTGATAATATCGCCGAGATAACAAAACTCATGGATGAGTGCAAGAGTATGGGAATATCAACGCTGGGACCTGATGTAAACGAGAGTAGACATAAGTTCAGTGTTAATAAAGATGGGGCCATACGATTCGGACTCGCAGCAATAAAGGGTATGGGGTCGGCTGCGGCAACTGCTATTATTGATGAGCGAGAGGCCAACGGACCATATAAGGATGTGTTTGACCTGGTGCAGAGAGTGAATCTTGGCGCATGCAACAAGAAATGTATAGAGAGTCTGGTGCTGAGTG
>JAFQGS010000092.1 GCA_017415455.1 Prevotella sp. | reverse complement strand
TAAGACGTTCACACTTGCTGTAGAATATATAAAACTGCTTATAAACAATCCCAACTGTTTTAAGAACATACTTGCCGTAACCTTCACAAACAAGGCAACGGAAGAGATGAAGGAGAGAATTCTAAGCCAGTTATATGGTATATGGAAGATGCTGCCCGACTCTGATAGATATATGGAGAAAATAACCGAAGAACTCGGAGTAACAAGGCAATTCGCGAGCAGACAGGCAGGTGTGGCATTGCAAAACATATTGCATAACTATAGCTATTTCAGAGTAGAAACCATAGACTCATTCTTCCAGCGCGTATTAAGAAATCTCTCAAGAGAACTTGACATGGTGAACAACATGTCCGTAAGCATCAACGACAAGACAATAGAAAGTCTGGCTGTTGACCAGCTGATACAAGAACTGAACGAAGACAGTGAACTCTTGCAATGGATAGTTAAGTTCATATTCAATAATATTGAAGAAAACAAAGGCTGGAATATCTTTAAGAAGATACAGCAGTTCGGTGAGAACATCTTCAAGGATTCTTACAGAAGAGAGAGCGTTTCGCTAAGTAATACTCTGCAGCAAACCAACTTTCTTGAGCAATACATATCAAAAATCATTAATCTAAGAGATGATTCTCTTAATAAGATAAAGGCTCGGGGTGATGAGTTTTTCAATATAATTAAAGAGAATAATCTGCCAGAATCTTCCTTCAATAGGAATATCGTCAGTTATTTCAATAAGCTCAGAGAAGGCAGTTTGGATAAGGATGTCAGAAACGCAACTGTTGAGAAATGTCTTCTTGACGGAAAGTCATGGACTACTCAGAAGTCACCACATAGAGATGAAATCAAAACGCTTGCCCAGAACCGTCTTATCGCCTTTCTGGATGAGACAGAGGATATAAGAATGAGGAATGAGAAGAACTATTTCTCCGCACAGGTAACACTGAGACAATTGCATTTCCTGAATCTTCTCAACGCCATTGAAAAGAAAGTACGTGAGATAAATGATGAGACAAACACTTTTCTCCTGAGTGACACGCAGCAGTTGTTGAATGAGTTAATAGGCGAGCATGACTCTCCATTTGTATTTGAGAAGATTGGAACAAGGCTTGAGCATATAATGATAGACGAGTTTCAGGATACCTCAACCATCCAATGGAGAAATTTCAAGGTGCTTTTAGACGAATGTCTTAGCAATTGCGAGCCATCAAAGGAGACTGTTCAAAACCTCATCGTAGGTGATGTGAAGCAAAGCATATACAGGTGGCGCTCAGGAGACTGGCAATTGCTTAACGACATAAACACCATGTTCAGAGACAGTCAGCTGAATATAGAGACATTAGCAACAAACTATCGCTCTGAAGGCAATGTCGTAAGGTTCAACAATGCCTTTTTCCTTGAGGCGATGAAGAGAGAGGTACAGGCTGAAAGCAGTATAAACACTGTGGGAGCAAAGAAAATTGCAAAAGCATACTCAGATGTTTCTCAGAATATTCCGGACAAGAAGCAAAGCAAGGGAATGGTTCAGGTGAAGGTACTTGCAGAGAAGTCGGATGTTGACGACATGATAAAAGAGGTTGAGTCTTGCGTGGATATGCTTCTTGACGCAGGAGTCTCTCAAAACAACATTGCCATTCTTTTAAGAAACAATGACAACATCGCTCTTATAGCCGACTATTTTCTCAAGAACAGAAGTGACATAAAGATTGTCAGCGACGATGCGTTCCTGCTGTCTTCATCTGACACTGTTGACATTATCATCAGTGCTATGAGACTTATTGTCCATCCTGAGGATAATATTCTCCGCTCTTCCCTGGCTGTTAAATGGAATCGCGTTGTTAAAGGGATAGAGTTGGATAATAAATGTCTAATCGTTGACGACAACTATACAGAGAGAATAAACAGCACTCTCCCACCCTTGTTTATAGATAAATTCAGCAAGCTGCAGGAAATGCCTATTTATGATCTTGCGGAATATATCTACTCTGTTTTCAAATTGAACAAATTGTGCGGCCAGGATTCTTATATCTGTTTATTCTTTGATGTTCTGCTTGAGTTTACCAACAACGGATTCTCCGATATTAATTCATTCTTAGATGAATATGACACTAATCTATATAAGAAAAGCATACAGGCTGACAGTAGCGATGGCATACGAATGATTACTATACACAAAAGTAAGGGATTGGAGTTTGCTAATGTTATTGTTCCGTTCTGTGATTGGAAAATGGATAGTATCAATACTTTATGGTTAACACCTAATAAAGCACCGTTTAGTGATATACCACTTGTACCGATTGTCAGCTCTAAAACACTATTAAAAACCATTTACAAGGATTCATATATAGATGAGCACATGCAGTCAACTGTTGACAATCTTAATCTGCTTTATGTGGCTTTCACAAGGGCTTCGGAGAATTTGTTTGTATTTGGCAGGCAAGGTAGCGTAAACTTCCGCACTAAGATTATTGTTGACAGTATTGCTGACTTGTGTAAAAATCCTGAAGAACATAACCTTGAGGCTTCTTTGCTAAGTTATTGTATGGATGAGACTTCCAAGAAGTCGGAAGTCTTTTTCCAATATGGAGAACTTTATATAGGTAAGACCGAGAGGAAAGAAACCAATAATATTTTTCTGAGGGAGCCTGAACTGATTAATCTCAATATAGAGACATATAACAAGCCTCTTGACTTTAGACAAAGTAATAAGAGCAAAGACTTTATTAATACACCAAATTCTCGAGAAGAATCTACAGGAAACTTCATAGAGATGGGAAATATCTTACACAATGTATTGGCTCATATTGAGAGCTATAATGATATAGACAAGGCTTTGAAAGGTCTTGAGTTTGAGGGTATATTGCCGTCAAAGGACTTTTCCTCTGATAAAATCAAAGACATCCTGATGAAGCGGTTTGAGATGGAACCGGTTAAAGATTGGTTCTCGGGAAAATGGAAGACATTTAACGAGCGTACCATTCTTTGTCTTGACGAACAGGGAAATGCTAAAGCCTATCGCCCGGACAGGGTAATGACTGATGGAACGCAAACGGTTGTGGTAGATTTTAAGTTGGCTAAGCATAATGCAGAATATGTAGAGCAAGTGAAAAACTACATCCTCAGACTCAAGGACATGGGATATAGTAATGTGACGGGGTATGTATGGTATGTACTCACAAACTCTATTCTGCCTGTGGATATTGATAACTGCGGATAAGGATTAATGTGGAATATTAATTTACAGTTGACTCATGAATACATTTTTATATAAAGTAGCCGAGGATATTTATAATAAGTTCGGCAGTAATATGGCTAACGTTGCGGTTGTGTTTCCTAACAAACGTGCCGCTCTTTATCTTAATGAGTATCTGGCTCAAATAGCAAACACAGCATTGTGGGCACCAGTTATGCTGACTATAAGTGAGTTGTTCTCGTCAAAGTCGGATATGCAGGTGGCTGATCAGATAAAACTTGTCTGCCAGTTGCATAAAAGTTTCACTAAATGCACCTGTATGGATGAGACAATAGACCATTTTTACAGCTGGGGTGAATTGCTGTTGTCTGATTTTGATGACATCGACAAGAATATGGCCGATGCAAATCATGTGTTCTCTTCGCTAAACGACATTAAAGAACTTGACGACATTTCCTATCTTACGACAGAACAGAGGGACACTCTTAAACGATTTTTCTCAAACTTTACTGATGACCAAGACTCAAAGTTGAAGCAGAGATTCATGCAACTATGGTCTAATATGAGGAACATCTATGATGATTTCAGAAGCTCACTAAAGAGTCAAGGCGTTGCTTATGAGGGAATGCTGTATCGTGAAGTTGCTGAGAACAGCAATGTTGTTTATGAGTATGACGCCTATGTGTTTGTGGGTTTTAATGTGCTACAGTCCGTTGAACAAGAAGTGTTTACGCGAATAAAAGATATGAATAAAGCGTATTTCTACTGGGACTTTGACAAATATTATATGTCTCAAGGCAATAACAACCAGATTACAAACGAAGCCGGATTTTATATAAACAAGCATCTTGCAGACTTTCCTAATGCTTTTTCCAATCAAGACCCATATCTTTATGACAATATCTCTAAAGACAAAGATGTCACATATATAAGTGCAAACACAGAGAACGCACAGGCGAAATATGTGTCAAGTTGGTTGCAGGAGAATAACAGACTTGAAGATGGAAGAAAAACTGCGATTGTTTTATGTGACGAGAAGCTTCTGCCATCTGTTATACATTGTATACCGGAGACAAAAGCTGATGGACAGACAAGCAAAGTGAATATTACAACTGGTTATCCCTTGGTGCTTTCACCTGTAACATCGTTTGTGGGATTGTTAATGGAAATGTATCTTAACGGGCGAAGTTCTAAACATAATGCGTTCATCTTTTCTTATGTCTCAAGGGTATTGGCACATTCTTGTGCTCATCTTGTGTCAGAGCAAGCCTCTGAATTGAAGCGCAATCTGCTTGAAAACAGAATATTTTTCCCGACATATGAAGATTTAGCCATTAATGATGAATTAGGAAAAATGTTCACCCGTGCCGATAACAATACTGACATTTTGACAAACATTCTGGATGTTCTTGGGATAATGGCGCTTAACTCTAAAGAGAAAGACCAATTTTTTCAAGAATCACTTTTTGCAACACATAATACATTGAATCGCCTTAAGGCACTTATACAAAGCGGAGAGCTTGAAATCAACACACATACCCTGCAAAGACTTGTCATGCAGTTATTGAAATCTGTGAGCATTCCATTCCATGGAGAACCAGTGGAAGGGTTGCAGATAATGGGAGTTCTTGAGACAAGAAACTTGGATTTTACTCATCTCCTATTCCTTTCATGCAACGAAGGCAATATGCCTAAGGGGGTTAATGACAATTCTTTTATACCATATTCGGTGAGAAAAGCTTTCGGACTGACAACGATCGATCATAAAATTGCGGTCTATGCTTATTACTTTCATCGACTATTGCAGCGTGCAGAAGATGTGACTTTTATTTACAATAGTTCTACAGAGACTACAACGAAAGGGGAAATGAGCCGGTTTATGACTCAATTTATGGTAGAAAGTAATCATACAGTTAATCATAAAGTTCTCAGTTCAGACATTAAATGTATGGCGAAAATATTACCGAGCATAGACAAGGACAAGACCATACTTGATAAACTGAGTTCAATATCCTACATCTCTCCCACCTCCATAAACAGATATATATCCTGCCCGCTTAAGTTTTATTACCACACTGTAGCCGGATATAAAGAGAACATAGAGATTGACAATGACGATATTGACGGACGTGTCTTTGGTAACATCTTCCATCTTGCATCAGAAACAATATACAATAGTATAATGGCAGCAGACGGAACGGTATCAGCCCAGGCTATAGATTATGTTCTGAAAAATCCACAAAACATTGCAATAGCAGTGGATAATGCTTTTGTGCACGAAATCTTTGGCGACTCAAATAAGAAAAAGAACAAAATCATTTATAATGGTAAACAGTTTATAAACCGTGAGGTTATTATAAAGTATATAAAACTTGTTCTTGAGCACGACAAGACCATTGCTCCAATAAAAATTCTTTCGCTTGAGAAAGATGTCTATCTGAATATCAACATATATGACGGACAACAAGAGAAGGAAATAAAAATCGGTGGAAGAATAGACCGCCTTGACCTCATACACGATCAAGATAATGGCATGGACAGAATAAGGGTCATTGACTATAAAACAGGAAGGGTTCCTGAAGAAAAAATAGTGAATGTAGAGGAGTTGTTTACAGGAGAAAAACTGAAGTCTTGTCATTCTGATTATTATCTACAGACTTTCCTTTACTCTTGCATTGTTAGTAGGCATAACAAACAAAGCGGCAACCTTACAGCAATCAGTCCTGCTCTTCTCTTTATCCAATCGGCATCTGACACAGAATATGACCCTACATTAAAGATTAACAGCGAAAAGGTTCTGGATATCTGCAATAACAATCTTAATACTAAGTTTGAAGAATTATTGGCAGAATTATTGGGCGAGATATTTAATCCTGATATTCCATTTGAGCCCACTCAAGACAAAGACAGATGTGTTTTCTGTGAATTCAAGAACCTGTGTGGTAGAAACTAAAGCGAATATTATTGCCGAGTATGGCTCAGCAGCAAATCAGTTTTGGGCGCCAATATCTTCTTGTTTCAGTTGGCTGACATCTTTACTTATCTCCATTGATTTTCTACTGAGCCACTCTTTGTTTATGATTTGTCAATTCGCAAAACGGAGAAGCCCGTTCCCGATTTAGAGAAAGACATATTGAAGTTGTTGGTGTAGTTTTATAAAACAAAAAAGATATGCATAAGCATATCTTTTTGTGACTCCGGCAGGATTCAAACCTGCAACCTTCTGATCCGTAGTCAGATGCTCTATTCAGTTGAGCTACGGAGCCGTTCTCCTTAATTGCGATGCAAAGGTAGTGACTTTTTTTCTTACCTCCAAATCTTTTGTAAACTTTTTTCTGTTTTCTTGATTTTTTGTTGGATTTCTTTTGTTTTTTAGCACTATTCAATTGCTTTTCTCGTTGTCATCTCTTAGGAT
This sequence comes from Prevotella sp., assembly GCA_017415455.1. Classification (GTDB taxonomy): domain Bacteria; phylum Bacteroidota; class Bacteroidia; order Bacteroidales; family Bacteroidaceae; genus Prevotella. The sequence continues at coordinate 11,021 of JAFQGS010000092.1, read as the reverse complement.
TGGTAGTGAGATGTGATATTTAGCAGCTAATACTCTAACTATAATTACACTTACGAAACTTAATATCATCGTGATTTCGTCATGCCAATTTAAAGAGTATCCTATCCAATACACTATACCTCCGATAATACATGCAAGTGCGTAAATCTCCTTTCTGAAAATCAATGGCACTTCGTTTATAAGGACATCTCTGATGATACCTCCTGCAGCACCGGTCATACAACCCATAATTACCGCAACCCAAAATGGGAAACCGGCAAATAGTGTTTTCTGGATACCGGCAATAGTGAAGAGTGCAAGTCCAAGCGTGTCAAAAAGAAACCACGTGTTAGTAAGACTTGTAAGGCGTTTCTTGAATATGATTACCAGAAGAAGGGCTCCTGCGGTACAAATAAGATAAATAGGAGTTGTCATCCAGAATGGCGTAAGTCCGAGCATTACGTCACGTATCGTTCCTCCGCCAATAGCTGTAGCCAATCCCACAACGTAGCCGCCAAACCAATCGAAATGTTTTGCAGACGCAAGGCGTATACCTGAGATGGCAAAAGCCAAAGTACCTATAAATTCAATAATAAAGTAAACAGTGTTCATGGTTTAACGATATTTTGTGGTTTGTCTGAAATGAATTTTCTCACATTGTCTACAAGTATGTTCATTAGTCTTTTTCTTGCCTCTAATGTAGCCCAAGCTATATGAGGAGTGATGAATGCGTTTTTGCATGTCAATAAAGGAGAATCCTCCAGTGGTGGCTCGTCGGTAAGTACATCAGTTCCATACCATGCCAATATCTCCTTTTTAAGAGCTTCTGCCACGTCATGCTCGTTAATAAGTCCGCCTCTGCCTGTATTGATAAGTATTGCTCCCTTCTTCATTTTGTTTATAGAGTTGCTGTTTATTATCTCTTTGGTCTCTTCTGTTAAAGGACAATGCAGTGTAACAATATCAGACTGGCTCAACAGGTAGTCTATATCATCAGCTTTGTTAATGTATGGTGGCAGAGCGGATGTCTCCTTGCTTGTAAGAGCAACCACTCTCATACCGAAAGCATGTGCCACTTCGGCTGTTCTCTTACCAATGTTCCCAAGTCCGACAATTCCTATTGTTTTTGAATCAAGTTCTATTAACGGTGTGTCCCAATAGCAGAAACCATCGTTTTTGCTCCATCTTCCACTGCGATTCTCATCAGCATAGTACCCTACTCTGTTAGTAATGTTTAATATATGTGCAAAAACCATTTGCACAACACTCTCCGTACTATAGGCAGGAATGTTTGTAACTATAATTCCTTTCTCTGCGGCATGTCTTACATCAACAATATTATATCCTGTTGCCGACACACCAATATATTTCAGATTGGGAAGACTGTCTATTGTTGCGGCATCAAATACAACTTTGTTTGTTATTACAATATCGGCGTCATACGCTCGCTTCACAACGTCCTCTGCGGATGTGGTGTCGTATATGATTGTATCCCCAATCTCTCTCAATTCATCCCAGCTTAAATCCCCAGGATTAACAAACTTACCATCAAGTATAACAATCTTCATATTATTCTTTCTTAAATCGGTCACCCCAACATTGAGTCATATAATTGTGTAATTTGCTCTCACTTTGGTTGTCTTGTGGTTCCCAAAGTCTTAAATCATCCAGCTCATCTGGCATGAATTGCTGACGAACAAAGTGTCCGGGATAGTCGTGTGAGTATTTATATCCGTCGGAGTATCCCAAGTCGGCCATCAGTTTCGTAGGCGCGTTACGTAAATGTAATGGAACAGGCAAGTTACCTGTTTCACGTACAATCTGCAGAGCCTTACCTATTGCCAGATAAGAAGAGTTGCTTTTAGGACTCGACGCCAAGTACACAACAGCCTCTGCAAGCACGATTCTACCCTCGGGCCATCCTATTTTTGTTATTGCGTCAAAGGCAGCATTGGCAAGAAGTAATGCGTTTGGATTGGCAAGGCCTATGTCTTCTGCGGCACTTATGACTATTCGTCTTGCAATAAATTTAGGATCTTCTCCCCCTTCTATCATTCTTGCCATCCAATATAATGCCGCATCTGGATCAGAACCTCTTATGCTTTTTATGAAAGCAGAGATAAGGTCGTAGTGCATCTCGCCATCTTTGTCGTATGCCGCAGGTGATACTTGAAGGCATTTCACAACAGTATCATTGTCAATAATGATTTTCTCCTCTGACTGATGTGATGACTCAATTACAAGTTCCAGGATGTTGAGAAGCTTGCGCGCGTCACCACCGCTATATCTCAGCAAAGCCTCGTGTTCCGCAAGATGGATCTCCCTTTTGCTGAGTTCTGCATCTTTCTTTAGTGCCCGCTCAAGCAGTTCAAGAAGATCGTCTTTATCTAATGAGGATAATGTATACAGTTGGCATCTTGATAACAATGGCCGTATAACCTCAAAAGAAGGATTCTCTGTTGTTGCGCCTATTAGTGTTATAGTTCCCCGTTCAACGGCTCCAAGAAGAGAGTCCTGCTGGCTCTTACTGAAACGATGTATCTCGTCAATAAAAAGAATAGGGCTTGAGGTGTTGAAGAAACAGTTTTTCTCTGCTTTGTCTATAACATCTCTAACATCTTTTACTCCACTTGTTATTGCGCTGAGAGTGTAGAATGGCACTTCAAGTGTGTTGGCTATAATTTGCGCTAATGTTGTTTTGCCAACGCCGGGAGGTCCCCATAGAATAAAAGACGAGATACGCTTGGTCTCAACCATGTTACGTATAACAGCGTTCTCTCCTACCAAGTGTTTCTGGCCAATGTATTCATTTAGGTTTGTTGGCCGCATTCTTTCTGCCAAGGGTCGTTTCATAATATTGCAAAAGTAGAAAATATATCGCATAAGACAAAAAATAACAATAAAAAAACTTGCGAATAAAGGATAATGTATATACATTTGCACAACAAGAAAGTGAGAAGATACATATTTATGCTTAGCAATATGCATTAAGATAACCTTACACATTATTTTTATAATATAAGGTTTGAAAAGAACAGAAAAAATCAATAAGAAAATAAACAACTATAGAACATGGAAACAGGAAAAAAAGCACTGACGCTTAAGACTCTAAATAAAAGCAATGTATGGGAGATTCAGGAAAATGACATCTTCCGCCTATTGGAGATTGCGGAGAAGGATTCTGACTTCAAGGATAACATACGCCGCTATACAGAAATAATTAAATGTGCATTTGATGTTGAGGAAGTATTAGTTGACAAACCAGAAGTAATAGCTAAGTACGAAGCAAGAGGACTTAAGGTTGGAGATATTCGCCTTGATGAGAACAAAACATTAAAATGGGGTATTAAGAAGAAATCAATAACTCGCGTTACCGACCTTACATACGAGAACATACGCCACATTTCCGCTGTACAGCTTTTAGAGGTTATTGACAGGAATTTTGGTGGCGGATGGGACTCTCTCTCGCAAAGCATACAAGATATCATTCAGAGTGGATTTGACATCAGCACCACAACACTCCCCAAGGATCGTCTACATAAGCCAGGTGGCATGTATGAAAAGAAAATAGAAGACGGATTTGATGTTCTTGAGATAGAGAAAGGAACATGGATTGAAGCTATTTTTGCCAAGACAAAACCATTAACAGAGAAAATACATTCTCTGTACGACAGCAAGAACTCTGACAACGAGGATATTGATGACGAGGATGAGGACATCATTGACAACAACTTATCTGACGATGATGATGATTACGATGAGGACATGCTGACAGAAGAGAGCTACCGAACCACAATAGAGGAGAATCCAGAGGAGCTCGGTCTTGAGGTAGAAGATGTGGCGGATGATGATGACTTCTAAAAGCAAAGACCATCAAACACATACTGGAAAAGTATTTTCTCATTAACAAAAAGACATGAAAACAAAAAGTGCGGATACGTGATGTGTCCGCACTTTTTGTTTGTGTTTCCAATATATCGAAACTCAAATATCACCTTCTGTTCTTTAGTATTACATAGATTATTATAGGAGCGCCAATAATCGGGGTTATGGCATTTAATGGAAGGACAGAATTACCCGGTAAGATACAAATCAAGTTGCACAACAATGCTGTGGCCGCACCGGTAAGAAGTGTCATCGGCATGAGATAAATATGATTATCTGTTGCCAATATTAGTCTTGCCATGTGTGGCACCGCAAGTCCAATAAATGCTATAGGTCCGCAGAAAGCTGTTGTTACGGCAGTCTGCAGTCCTGTTATTACGAGCATGTAATTCCTTACAAATGTGGTGTTTATTCCTAAGTTCTCTGCATATTGCTCACCTAATAGCAAAGCATTCAGGGGTTTGACTAACAATAACGAAAGTATAATACAGATAATAATTATGCAGCTAAACACTGGTATCTGCTCAGATGAGACACCACCAAAATTGCCCATGCCCCAGATAAGATATGATTGTACTCCCTCTTCTGTTGAAAAGAAATTCAGCAATGATATCACAGATGATGAGATGTAACCAATCATTATTCCTATAATAAGAAGCATTACGCTATTCCGGATGATTGTTGAGATGAACAATATAACAGCCATAACAACCATGGCACCTGCAAAGGCGGCAATAAGAACAGCGATAAATCCGGTGACAGACACAGATGATATTGTCAATCCGCCTCCAAACAAAAGCATTACCAATGCAACACCAAGACTTGCGCCGCTGTTAATTCCAAAAACAGAAGGGCCTGCCAGCGGATTCCTGAAAACTGTTTGAAGCATCAGACCGCACACGGCAAGCGACGCACCGCATAATGTCGCGGCAATGGCCTGTGGTAGTCTTGACTCAAGAACGATATACTGCCAGCTTCTCTGTGCGCTATCCTGTCCGATTAGGATATTGAATACTTCTCTCAATGGAATATCAACTGCACCCATTGCAATATTTGCAATGAACAGCAGTGCTATTACCACACTTATTGTTATAATATATATTACGTCTTTTCTCATTTAAGCTTCTTGAAATATTTTGTATCTCCTAAATTCAGATGTGGGAACGCAATTATGATATGTTCCTTCAGCAGTCTCTCTGGATGGAACGGTGTCTCCTCATAATACGTTGACACTGCTGTATTACATGCGTAAACATTACTTTTCTTATAAGCATTGAAGTTGTTGCATCCATTATTTTCCGCAGCTAACGATGAAAGGGTCATATCATAGGGAGAATTATATTTCAACATCCATATGTCGGCTTCGGAAAAGCTGTCCAACACCTTCTCATATGACAAAGCAAGACTTCCGTTTTTATTTACATCGCTGTATGCATATCTGATACCTGCATCTGCAATGACCTTACCTATAGTGCTGCTTCCTCCCGGAATATACCATACCGACCCCGTTTGTGTGTCAAGCATGATACTTGGATTATTTGTCTGTTTGGCTGCAATATCCTTTAGTCTGTGATATTCTTTCTCCACATTGGCAAATAAGGTGTCTGCAATGTTCTCTGTTTCCCAGAACATTCCGTAGATTTTCATCCATTCAGCCCTGCCAAGAGCGGACGTCTCCATATAGTCGGCAGCCTCAATTATTGGTACTCCAAGCGACTCCACCCTGCCATAACCGCCGTTGTTCTGGAATGGAGACAGGAGTATTGCATCAGGATTCATCTCTATTATGTTCTCTATGGTTGGTGAAAGTGTGCTTCCGCAGTCTTTAATCTTGCCTTCCTTATGCCATTCTTTTATCCATGGTAAGTTGATATACTGAATATCGCATACCCCGGCAATTGTGTTTTCCCGTTGCAGTTCTTTAAGAAGCGAGCAATGTACCGATGTTGTAATGAGTGTCCGCTTTACAGGAGTTCTGATGATAATGCCGTCGTCGGGCAGAGACGCTGGCAACTTTTTGCTTGCTGGTACAAGGACGTACCGTCTGAGATTCTTACCCTCATGCCATGGATTCTTTATGTCGATGATGGTATAATCCTTGTATTTCACCGCGTTGACAAGTTGTGCATACTTGAGTGATACGGTGTCGCCATCCTCCTGGTCTGATAGTTTACCCGTACCAGTACAAGAGAGGATGGCAGAAATAAATATAATAATAAAAGTAATATCCTTGATTTTCATTTATCTGATAAATGCGATAGAGTTAGGATTTATACCTCCTGCAGAGAAGTTACCCACGTATTTGTCACTTGAGTCAAAGTGATAAACCTTTCCATTTGAGACATAATCAGTCAGAGAAATATACACACTATTGTCGTATGGATTCTTCTCAATCATATAGGCAACGCTTGTGAACATCTCGCTTGGGGCATTTTTAAGATTCCACTTTGATGTTGTTCCTGTTTTCACGTCATAGATGGAATATTCTGTTGTGTAGTTTACCCAGTCGGATGTTGTAGCATTGGCTATATACAGTTTGCCGTCATCAGCATACATCTTTGTTCCGTCAGCAATCTTCTCGCATTTTCCACTCTTGCTATTATAACGTGATATGTATGTATTGTAGTATTCATCATATGCCATTATGAATATTGCTCCGTCGGTTTCCTGAATGCCGAATGGGTTTGTCACAATCTCCACACTTTCTGACTTATTGAAATTCTCTATATCTATGACAGACATTGTGTTGCCCAATCCAAAGCCTGAGTTCACACAATAAAGCTTATTGTCTGACTCTACAATCTGTTCAGGGTTGGCGTCAACCTTTACCTTAGCCTCAAGTGTAAGGGTCTTGGCATCGAAACGCGCCACATATCCACCATAGCAAGTGACATAAAGCTTACCGTCCTCCTCAACCATAGAGCGAGGTTCTCCAAGTTCGTCAAAGTTAGTATAACGCACTTGCTCAACGCCTGAGCCGTTTAGGCGAAGAAGGAGTTTTGACACATTGACGATAATGTAAATATCACCGTCGCAAACCAGCATGTCGTTTGCTGTATCACCGAGTTTTCTTCCGTTCTGTGTCTCATAGATATCCTTTGTGTAGATGGTGTCTTGCGCAGGATCAAAGTAGAAAAGGTGTGAGTTGTTCTTGCCGAAGGCTCCTTCAGAAAGTACAAAGCCACGATATGACGGCAGTTCCACATTTGCTCCTTCGTTCCATTCGCCACTTCCGCTGTTGTCGTCACTGCATGAATTTGTAACGATTGTCAACATTACACCGCATAAAAGAGTGAATAATAATCTTGATTTTCTCATAATGATAATCCTTAAATGTTATATGTTATATAATTCTTTTGTTAAATGTCTATCGTAGCAGATACCATCCAGTTTCTTCCTGGCATAGGATAATACTGGATAACCTCATATTGCTTGTTGAAGATATTGTTCAGCGAGGCGGCGAGCTTCACTCGTATATTGCTGATGTCCATTTCCTTTGTAAGCGTTATTGAATGCTCCGCATAAGGACTAAGCCGGTATTCATCTGTGTTTTGCGCCATTGTATAGCGCTCTCCATAGAAACTCATTTTATATCCGACATTTAACAAAGGCATGTTAAGCAATGCAGACAGATGTGAGTAATGCTTTGGTGTGTAAGGTATTTGGTTGTTATAACTTTCTTTGCTCTTGTCCGTTTTATCCACCGCACATTGTAATGTATATGCTCCGTTGATGTTAAGCGAATAGTTGCTGTTTATTCTCCAGCCTGCTGCAAGGGTAAGGTCAACACCTTTGATGTGAACCTCTCCGAAGTTTGTCATCTTCCATACGTAAGTGGTCGGCACAGCCACTATCTTGTCGCTCACATTATTATAATATGCGTCAGCCGTAAACTCCACGCTTAATCCTCTGAATGGTTTCACGTGCCATGTGAGACCCAGATTATATTCGGTGGCATTCTCTGGCTTGAGATTCTTGTTGCCCATTCTAAGGTAATACATATCAGTGAATGTAGGCACTCTGAATGTGCTCTTTACCATTGCTCTGGCAAATAAAGACTTGTCTTTTAGCAGTCTGAAGGATGCGGCCACAGAGGGAGACAGCCTCTTGCGGTCGGCAGGAGTCTCTCCCTTGTCAACACTTTCCTTGACGTATGTTGCCACGATATTGGCGTTTATGCTCCAACGATTTGTTTTCAGTTTGCCGGAAACGGCAGTCAGTGACGACAACCTGTCTGGGTCTGGTTGCGTTGGCAGATTGTTGTTCAGCTTGTTGATGAACATATCCTGAGCTATCGCAAACGAGAGAATATCCGTTGGGTTCCATCCGAGAGTGGCAGAAAGATAGTACTCGTTCTGAATGTTTATGTCTGTTTGTTTCCCGTCTGGATATTTCACGTTGGTGTCTTCATAATGGCTCTTTGCGAATGTATATTTGGCACGTGCCTGCAATTTCCACTTGTTGTTGATTTTCAGGCGGTACATTGACTGGGCGAAAATGTTGTCATCCCATAGTCTTTCCTTTGAGTCGTCGTTATAGAGAATAACCCCGCCCGGTAGTCCTCTCTCTGATGAGTAATAGTAAACCTTGGCGTTTATGTCGCTGTTCCTGCTTATGACATGATATATGTTCGCTTCAGCCTGGGTTGAGAACACGTCAGTATTTTTTCTCTCAGCCTTAATGGTCTCGCTTATATTTTTCAGTGTGTAAGGATAATTGCCGTCCGCCCTGGTAAGAGAAGTGTTAATGTCGAACGATGTGGACTCTGAAATCTTATGCGCGAAACGTATTGTAGGCGAAAACAATCCGAATGAGCCGCCACGGACATTTGCCGTCAAGTGCCAGTTCCTGTTGTCGAACGAAGGTTTCTCGGTGTTTATTATAAGAAGACCAGCAGCCGCATAGTGACGTGCGGATTGCATCTGCTCATCGTTCTCCCCTATTGCCAGGGAAATATTTGATATGTTATCAGTAGTAAAACGTTATGTCTATCTGTCCGGCCTGTGTGTTACTGATTGTTATGCCATCATAACTCACTGCTGTGTGGAAAGCGCCGAGATTTCGTATGGAAACGGTTTTCAGTCCGCCAATACCGCCATAGTCTTTCACTTCGGTTCCCGCAAACAGTTTCACTGCATCTGAAACGTTGTAAAGACCCAACTGCTCAATTCTTTCCTTGCTTACGTTCTGAACAGGCTTTGCGGATGTAATGGTTTGGGTAGTGCGTCTCGACTCTACCTTTACCTCGTCTATGCTGTAGCTTCTGTCAATCAATGTGTCGTTTGGCAATGAAGCGTAGCTTGCTGAAAAGAACATTAACCCTGATAACAGGAATGTTGCCACTTGTTTTGTCATAAGAACTTTTTTCTTCTGCTACTTTCCTCGAGATGCAGAAAATTAATATTAACTCATGGCAGGTCTTCTGACTTGTTACCGGTAGAGAAACGCCTTCCCGAATCATGTCAGTGGCACGTTTGTTTCTCTCGCTAAAGGTAATTTACAGCAGCGGGACTGTTCAGGATTCTCACCTGATTCCCATTTTAATCACATAAATAGTGAACCAAAAGCCGATGCAAATGTATAAAAAAAATATTATACCACAAATTTTCAAGCATCTTTTATGCTAATTTTAACATTGAAGATTTATGATATAATGAATGGTGATATATATGGAATGGACAGATAATATGACAGTGACAAAAAAGTGCCATAGTTACGCATCATAAATGGCATACTTACGATGCCTAAGTATGCCATTTACGTGTGAGAAGTGACGTGTTTATTATTTCATTGACTCATCAATAAAAGACAAGGGCATGAGAGACTTTGCCGAGTCTGCGATATATATGCCCTCTATTCCATACAGATATAGTTTGATTGGCGACTTATAACGCTGCTCAATCTCAAGCATCACCTGCCGGCATGAGCCGCAAGGTGTGATGGGATGACGAAGAAGACCGTCCGCATTGCGCGCTGCTATGGCAATGGCTGCTATTGGTTGCTCTGGCTGTGATGACTGTGCGGCAAAGATAGCTGCGCGCTCGGCACACATTGTCACGCCGAAAGCAGCGTTCTCCTGGTTTGAGCCGCATACTATATCTCCGTTGGAGAGTCTCAGGGCAGCACCAACCTTGAAACGTGAGTATGGTGAATAAGATGAGTCAGTAGCGTTAATAGCGCTTCTTACAAGCTGGTATTCATCCTTGCTCAATTCGTCTAATGTACAGATCTTAATCTCCGATTTAATCTCTATTGTGTTCATGTGACTCATTTTTTAATTTATACTCTGATGCTTGACAACCACCTTGACAATGTGTCTGTTGTCTATTCTTTGAAGAACTCATAACAGCCAACGTCCGGATGTTCGTCGCGACTTCTGCCGTCGTGGTCGGTTGGTAACGCGTAATCAACAAAGGCAGAGTCTATTGCTGTGGATACGGAGTCAAGATGGAAGTCGTAGTGCTGTGTATCTATGTCAACCAATTTGAAATGCTTATGTCCGCTGACACTTGTTGTGTCTTCCACGTCTTCCCATTTCACGTTGAATATTCTCGTGCTGTCTGTTATCTCAGGCGTTCTTAATATGGAATTGATAAACCTATATGAGAAGTCTGCCACGGTATCTTTCTGACTGCCCATTATTACGTCATCTGAATATCCTGTGACAATAGAGTTTATGCAATCCAATTGGTATAGCGGACAAGGATAGTCTCCGTAGAAGTTGGTGAAACTAAGCGCGGCTCCCCTTCTTGAGTCAAAGGGATAGAATTGCGCAAGCGTACAGTGTTGCAGCAATATGCCTCCGCCAAATACAGCTACACAATCATTCAGAGTGTTGCTTATCTGACAATTGCGTACATCAACAATACTGCTTACGGCCTTAAGGCCATATCCCTGGCAATTATGCACGGTACTGTTATATAGCGCAAGTTTCTGACGTGAGACATCAGAGGAGTCGCATACAATGCCGTCAAAGGTACTGTGGATATCTGTATGTTGTATTAAGTTGTCGTATGATGACGAATGAAAATACAAGCCTTTCCATTGTCCGCTCACCAAATCGTATGGCAGATAATCAAACATATTATCCATGCGGTCGCCTCTTAATACAATATTATTCTCTGGAGTACCCTCGCAAAGAAGCTGTCCGTAAACAT
>JAFQGS010000091.1 GCA_017415455.1 Prevotella sp. | reverse complement strand
CCGCAACAGGCATTGAGAGCGCAGTTGTAGAGAAGTCAGAGCCGTCAGACGCTCGTATGTACAACATTGCCGGTCAGATGGTTACAGAGTCATACAAGGGCATCGTTATCAAGAACGGTAAGAAGTATCTGAACAAATAATTTTAATCTTTTATACAACGGCTTTGTAAGGTTCGCCTTACATAGCCGTTTTTTATTTAATCTAATAATTAAAACAAGCCACAATGCATCTATCAATTAAGAAAACAGTCACTATGCTGTTACTGTCGGCCACATGCATGGTTGCAATGGCGCAGCAGACAGTCAAAGGTACTGTGACTGACAAGCAGGGTGCCCCTGTCATTGGAGCATCTGTCATTGTTAACGGCAAGGCAGTTGCCATAACAGACGTTGACGGAAACTTCACTCTGCCATCAGCAGATCCGTCACAGAAAATAGAGTTGTCTTACCTTGGTTATAAGAATCAAGTGGTAAGCATTGGCAATAAGAGCCAATTGAACATCGTCATGGAAGAAGACAGCCAGTCGCTCAACGAGGTCGTTGTGGTAGGTTACGGAACCATGCGTAAAACAGACCTTACCGGTTCGGTGGGATCTGTTGACAATGCCAAACTTAATGAAAAGGGAGCAGCATCTGTGCTGGAGAACCTGCAAGGTTCGGTGCCAGGTGTAAGCATTACTAAGTCAAGCGGTCGTACTGGCGGCAGCATGAACATTGAGATTCGTGGTAAGAACTCACTCAGCGGCTCACAGTCTCCTCTTTATGTTGTTGACGGAGTGATATGCTCAGATATTGACTTCCTTAATCCTCAGGATATAGAGCGCATCGATGTGCTTAAGGATGCCTCTTCAACAGCTATCTATGGTTCACGTGCTACTGCCGGTGTCGTTATGGTAACGACAAAGAGCGGTGCTAATGTCGGCAAGGGCATGCAGAAGCCAACAATCTCTTATGATGGATACTATGGTGTAAGCAAGGTGGCAAGAATGCCAGACTTCCAGGATGCGCAGGAGTTTTATAACTATCGCTTCATGAAGTTCCTCACACCAATCAATGGAAACTATAATAACGGACAGCCAATCTGGACAAATACAGATATTGCGCGTTGCTTGCTGCAAATACAACAGAGCGACCCAACAAGTGGTTATCGCATGAAAGAGTTACTTGCAGAAGGCAACATCTATGATTGGCCCGATTTGGTTCTCCAGAACGGTAAACAGCAAAACCACTATCTCGCTATAAGCGGAAGTACAGAGAAGGTGCATTATCACATGGGTCTTGGCTTCCAGGACGAGGAAGGCCACTTCAAGGGTGACGCACAGGATAAGTTCACTTTCAAGGGAAGCTTAGACGCAGAGATTAACAAATACGTTACTGCCGGATTCAGCGTAAACCTCGCACGTACGAATCATGACTATGCCAGCAGCGATGCTGTGAGATACGCTTTCCGCGCTAATCCATATATGCAGCCATACAAAGAAGATGGTACAGTAAACAAATATCCTGGTACATACTCGGCGCTCGGCACAGACCTCTATGCCTTCACAAGCCAGATAAGCCCATTGGTTTATATGGACGACCAGACATCTAACACACTGGCTTGGAACGCATTAGCAAATGTATATCTTGAGATTAAGCCTCTGAAGAGTCTTTCTTTCAAGACAACATTCTCTCCTACATTCAACTATTCACGTTATGGTTTCTATCAGGGAACAGAGGCTGGCGAGGCTCAGAACGAGGCTCAGCGTACAACATCTCAGGGCTTCTCATGGACTTGGGACAACGTTCTTACATGGAATCAGACATTCAAAGAGGACCACAACGTAAACGTGATGGGACTTGTATCAGCATCATATTCTGATGGAGAGTCGGAGAAGTTATATTTTAATAATGTGATGGAAGGTACATACTGGTGGAATCTCGGAACATCTAACCAGGGTTACAACTATCTGTCAAGCGGTACAGGTTACAGCGAGACAAGCCTTCTCTCATACGCGCTTCGCGCAAATTACAGCTATAAAGGCCGTTACATGGCAACAGCTACGATACGTTGGGACGGCAGCTCTAAGTTCGCCGATGGCAATCGCTGGGGCTCATTCCCGTCTGCAGCTGTGGCATGGCGCATCTCTGAGGAGAATTTCATGAAGAAGCTTGACTGGTTGTCAAACCTCAAGTTGCGTCTCTCATACGGTGTTACAGGTAATAACTCTGTAGGCAACTACGCTACACGTCTTGTTGTGGGCGGTCCGGTTTACTATCCTTTCGGCAGCGTTTATGGCAATGGTATGTATCCAAGCGGCATCGTTGACAAAGACCTCAAGTGGGAGAAGGCACACGAATTCAACGTTGGTCTTGACTTCGGTTTCCTCAACGAGCGCATCCGTGGTAGCATCGACTGGTATAACAAGAAGTCTACAGACCTTCTTTATAGCGTGAACCTTCCTTTGGAGGCAGGTGGCTCATCAGTAACTACAAACATCGGTTCTGTTAGAAACCGTGGTATTGAAGTTGCCCTTACAACAGAGAACATCGTATCTAAGGACTGGCACTGGACAACATCATTCACATTCGCACACAACAAGAATGAGATTCTTGAGGTTAACGGCACAGGCGACTACCTCACAGGTAACCACTCTGGCAACCTCATCATCGGTCAGCCATACAACAACGTATATAGCTATGAGTGGAACGGCATAGTGTCAGACCGCTACATGACTGTTCCTGATACAGAGATAGCACGTCTGAAAGGTTTCACACCTGGCGAGCAGGTTAAGGAAGCCAACTATTACTATCAGTGCTACGGACTCTATGAAGGAAACCCTATCATCACTGACTTTAATGGTGATGGTCAGATAAACACACAGGATAAGCGTCTCTATAAGAGCGACCCTGCATGGACAGGAAGCTTCACATCGAATCTGCAGTGGAAGAACTGGGATTTCTCTTTCTCTGTTTATACTAAGCAGGATTACACAGTATTCTCAAGTTTCTATGGAGAGTATCTTAACATGAGCGACCGCGGACGTGTCAAGCTCGATATGGACTGGTATATCCCTGCCGGAACACTTATCGACTGCGATGGTATTAATACAGACGGAACACTCATCAATCCTAAGTATCAGCTTACAACACACTATGGTTCTTATCCATTCCCTAACGATGGTAACTACAATGGTGTGGGTTCAGACTACTGGATTGGTTCTACAAACGCCATCACCGACGCTTCTTTCGTGAAGGTTAAGCATATCACACTTGGCTACACATTGCCAAAGACATGGACAACCAAGTTCGGATGCTCTCATCTGCGTCTCTACTGCACAGTGACAAACCCATTCGTCTTCACCGACTATAAGGGTTACGACCCAGAGTGGGCTGGTGCATCAAATGCAAACGACGGACCAAGCACAGTGACATGGCAGTTTGGTGCAAGCATCAAGTTCTAATGTATAAGGAAAATAAAACAGAAGATTAAGAGTCAAAACTATGAATAAGATACATAAATATATCATCTGTGCAGGGTTCGCAATGCTGGGACTTACAAGCTGCAGCGACTTCCTTGAGGCAGATAACAAGGCAAACGTAGAGGCTGACGAATACTTCACTACCGAGGCCGGTAAGCAAGAGTTGCGCACAACCCTCTACAACAGTACCAAATGGATGGGTACAAGCATCAGTATTAATGAGTGGGGTACAGACCTCTATGCCATAACACGCTCATCATCGCCTTCAAACTTCCACACCTATCTCACAACAACTGATGATGACGAGGTGAAGAGTTTCTACCAGAATGCGTATGCCATGATTCAGAAGGCAAACACTCTTCTCTATTATGCAGGCGATAACGCGCAGTATGCGGCAGAAGCCAAGTTCATACGCTGTATGGGTTACTACTACCTGACACAGCACTTTGGCGCCGTGCCATACGTTACCCATTACATTCAGTCGGCAGAGCGTGAATATCCACGTATGCCGCTCGCAGAGCTTTATCCAAACATCATCACCGAGCTTGAGAGTATCATTAGTGATGCATCACTGCCAGCAGAGGACCACAACGGCAATGTAAGCCGCAAGGCTGTTGCCGCTCTTCTCGCAAAGGTGTGCCTTGCAGCAGGCTGGGACTTGGAGACAACACTCACAAACGACAGTCTTGGAACATACAATATTGCAGGCACAACCTACTTCAACAAGGCGGCGCAGTATGCAGAGCAGGCAATAGACGGCAGACAGTTGTCTATGTCTTTTGAAGACAAGTGGTCACCAGCCAACGAGGGCAATGAGGAGGAAATCTTCTCTATACAGTATGAGCGCAGCGGTTTCCCTGGCGACATCCTTACCGGCGGCCATGGCTTGCAGAACAACTACGGCAGCGGTTATGGTAACCCGGTAGAGAACGGTATGAAGTCAAGCAACGGCGGTTTGGTGCCATCAACAAAAGGTATCTACCTCTGGTCTGCAGACGACTCTCGTTATGAGGCAACCTTCATGACGACAATATACAACTATACAGGCGAGTGGGGCACATCAGGATATTATGCATACTACAACGCCACCGAGGCTGCCAAGAAGACACTCCCTATCATGGGCAGATACTTCCCTTGGTGGGCAAATGTCAATGATGTGAAGGCGTACATAAACGCTAATCCTAAACTCTTCACACAGGGCACTTGTCCTGCAGCCTGCTATGTTGTGATAATGTCTGACCCTGCTGTTGCCTACACCTTCAACAAGACAACAGGTAGGATTGCAAAGACTCTTACCAAGGAATACAACGAGCACCTGAAGGGTGAGGGCATGACAGCCGTAACACACTGTGTGAAGAAATACGACGATCCTGAGACACCGCAGGCAAACAGCGCCACTGGATATCGTGACATCGTGATGCTGCACCTCAGCGATCTCTATCTTGTAGCTGCCGAGGCTTACCTCATGTCAGGCAACGAGCAGAAGGCGTTAGACTATATCAACGATGTACGCAGCCGTGCAAAGACAGCCACACTGGCTTCGTTTGCTGACTATAAGGCAGAGTATGCTGTCAGCGACAACTTCCAGATTCAGCCGCTTGACGTGCTCCTTGATGAGCTTGCACGCGAGACATACGCTGAGCGCACACGTTGGATGGACCTCCGTCGTACAAAGCAGCTTGTACGCTACAACAAGGAGTTCAACAAATACATCACCTCTGCGAGCGACATGGCAAACAGCTACGGACAGATAAAGTGGTACAGACCAATTCCGGCATCTGAAATTGAGACCAACACCGCTATATCTGAAGAGGACCAGAACCCAGGTTATTAATATTATAAACAGTAAGCAAAATGAAGAAATTTATATATTCAATGATTGCCATGCTGGCATTAGGCTTAGGCTTCACAGCATGCAGCGACTCTGATGACGATCCAGAATATGGCTATATCACCACACCGGAGATTGCGGCAGAGGGTGTTTACTCTGGAATATTCACACGCATTCAGACAAACTCAGACACTGCTCAGCCAGAGAGCGGTGAGGGTACACTCACAATCGTGGCTTGCGACACACTTGCAAACATTGCTACTGTGAAGGTGGAGTGCGGTGCATTGACTCTGACAAACGAGGTTCCTGTGAACATCACCTACGCCAACAACCAGGTGAACTTCTTCAATCAGTTGGCCACAAACACTATGAAATATGTGACAGGTAACGTATCTGCTGAGGGTATTGCTACAATAACATTCGACATCAGCCAGCGTAGCGGAAGAAAGACAGTGCCTTACCGCTACACCTTTGAGGGTGTTCTGAGCTCACTTGTAGAGGGAGATACTGCCGAATAGAGCAGCGCTTAAACAAAGGAGATATAAATAAGGAGAAGAGCCATGCACGGATTTGTGCGTGGCTCTTCTCTTTTATGCCTGTGATACAGGTGTTTAGAGAAAATACCGCAGAAGAAAAGGCAAATAGGAGAGCTTTAAGATAAATAAGTTAACGACAGGTGTAAAAACCAGAAATCCTCCCCTGTTTTGATGATTATTCCACCTTTTTTATGCCCTCATTACACCTCTTTCCAACAATAAATACCCGTTAGCCGTAGCATATTTCCTTACTTTTGCATCGTGGCTGTTAGTAATTCAGACACGATAATCAAAGAGTTTTACATACATTATTTATTATTAATCATTAAACAAAAGCATTATGAAGAAAATTTCTACACTTTTCGCGGCACTTCTCTTTGCCGTAATGAGCTTTGCACAGGCGGCTCCAATCACTGTGGATCTCTCACAGATGACACTGGACCCATCAAGTCCTCACACAACAGGTAACTGGAATGGTGAGCAGCTTGACTTCTTCCAGACAGGCGACATCGCTAACATTCCGTTTAGCAATCCTACAGAGAGCGCTTACACGTTGTCTTTCTCTTACGCTACTATCCTCACAGAGTTTGAGGTTACTCTTGAGATTTACGATGCTAATGGTGATACAAAATATCTTGAGGAGTTGCCACTTCCTCACACCACTCCTACAGGAACAGAGAACGACTGGTCTTATTGGGTGGACATCACAGCGGCAACATCTACACCTGTTCTCCCTGCCGGCGACTATACACTGGCCATCAGATATGGCGAGGGACTTTGGGACGGTGCTCCAAACAACTTCGGTGCCAACATAAAGAACATGGTTCTCACACCGGTGGCAACTGGTGCAGGCGAAGGCGGTGGCACAGCCGATGGCGTTATAATCCTCTCAAACACAACATTAGACAGGACAACTTCAACCAATGACGCTTGGGCATTCGCAGATACAGAGGTTCTCCTTGCTCCTTCAGGTGGCCGTGACTTCACAAAGAGCGGTATTGTTCGTGAGAACACAGAATTTG
>JAFQGS010000090.1 GCA_017415455.1 Prevotella sp. | reverse complement strand
GGAGCTTGATACCGTATTTCTCTATCGGTGCGATGAGATTGCGGCCGTCCTTCTCTACCGCATAAGGGCGTTCGTTCTCCACGTCAAACATCTTTGGCACAGAAGGACCGAAGATATCAGCATCGAGGAGTCCGACCTTATAACCAAGGCGCGCAAGGGCTATCGCAAGATTGGCAGAGACGGTGCTCTTGCCCACTCCGCCCTTACCAGAACTAACGGCAATGATATTCTTCACACCAGGCAGCATCTTACCTACCTCTGGGCGTGGCTTTGACTTAAACTCGGTCTCAATGGTGACCTCCACCTCCTTGCCTACGTAATAGTGGATTGCAGCCTCAGCAGCCTTGACGGTTGACTTGAGGAAGGGGTCGGTCTCGCGTGGGAACTCAAGCACCACCTTTACCTTCATGCCATTGATGGACGGGGTGTCTGCCACCATTCCACTCTCTACAAGATTCTTCTTCGTGCCCGCATACATGACAGTTGCAAGGGCGTCGGTTATAAGTTTTGGATATAATGTCATTATGTGTTCTTTTATTATGTTACTTATATTCAATTGCCATGATATAGCAGTGCAAAAGTAATTATTTAGACGGAGACTGGCAAAAGAATCAGGACATTAGGCGGAATAAGAAAGTTTTTTTTTCTTGAACAACGGAAATATGATGATATTTTAACGAAATGCATTACCTTTGAAGGGATTTTTGAAATTAAGAGAAAGAACAACGAAAAAAACAATCATATATGACACCAATAGAGACAAGGAATGAACGTCTGGCACAGAAGATGATAAAGAATCTGGAGCGCAGACATTTCGAAGCCTGCTATTGCAAGACAAGCGAGGAGGCTATAAAGAAGGTTCTGGAACTTATTCCTGAAGGCAGCAGCATAACATGGGGTGGCTCGGCAACAATAAGAGAGACAGGAATAACAAAAGCCCTGCATGAGGGGAACTACATTGTGATGGACCGTGACGAGGCTCCAGACAGGGAGGCGGCACAGGAGATTTACCGCAAGGCGTTCTGCTGCGACTACTACCTGTCGAGCGCAAATGCAATAAGCGAGGATGGTGTGATTGTGAACATTGACGGCAACGGCAACAGAGTGGCGGCAATAACATTCGGACCTAAGAAGGTGATATTCGTAATAGGCATGAACAAGGTGGCACAGGATGTGCAGAGCGCACTGGCAAGGGCACGCTCTACTGCCAGTCCGATAAACGCCGCACGATTTGACATAAAAACTCCTTGCCAGGCAGACGGGATGTGTCACAACTGCAACTCTGCGGAATGTATCTGCAACTATATACATTTTATGAGAAACTCACATCCGGCAGGAAGACATATAGTAATACTGCTCGGAGAAGACAAGGGATTTTAAATAATATACAAGAGAGGTATCTCAGATAGAAGACAATGACTGTTTGCATAGCAGAGAAACCAAGTGTAGCCAAGGACATTGCACGAATACTGGGTGCAACGACACAGCGCAACGGATATATGGAGGGCAACGGATATCAAGTGACGTGGACCTTCGGACATCTGTGTACACTGAAAGAGCCTGACGACTATACGCCGATGTGGAAGAGATGGAGCCTCGGGGCTCTACCTATGATTCCGCAGCGCTTCGGTATAAAGCTTATTGACGATGACGGCATAAAGAAACAGTTTGGCGTGATTGAGCAACTGATGCAAAATGCTGACATGATAATAAACTGCGGTGACGCAGGACAAGAGGGTGAGCTGATACAGAGATGGGTAATGCAGAAGGCACAGGCAAAGTGCAAGGTGAAACGCCTGTGGATATCATCAATGACAGACGAAGCCATAAAAGAGGGATTCCAGACACTGAAAGACCAGGAGGAGTATCAGCCGCTATATATGGCTGGTCTCAGCCGGGCTATCGGGGACTGGCTGTTAGGTATGAACGCCACAAGACTTTACACGCTGAAATACGGGCAGAACAGACAGGTGCTGTCAATAGGAAGGGTGCAGACGCCTACACTGGCACTTATAGTAAGCCGGCAGAAGGAGATAGACAACTTCAAGCCTGAGCCTTACTGGGTGTTGTCCACAATATACCGCGACACCTTATTCACTGCCACAAAAGGCAAGTTTACGAGTAAGGAAGAGGGTGAGCAATCGTTTGAGCTTATAAAAGACAAACCATTCTGCGTCACAGACGTACAGAAAAAGAAAGGCACTGAGGCACCGCCACATCTGTATGACCTGACATCTCTGCAGGTGGACTGCAACAAGAAATTCGGCATGAGCGCGGAGATGACACTGAACACCATACAAAGCCTGTATGAGCGTAAACTGACAACATACCCACGTGTGGACACTCAGTATCTGAGCGATGACATATATCCAAAATGTCCAAATATATTGAAGGGATTGCAAGGTTATGCAAGCCTTACTCAGCCTCTGCTTGGAACAAAACTTACAAAAAGCAAGAAATTCTTCGACTCATCCAAAGTCACCGACCACCATGCGATAATACCAACAGGCGTGGCTCCGAAAGCGCTGACTGACATAGAGCGACATGTGTATGACCTTGTGACAAGGAGATTCATAAGCGCATTCTATCCAGACTGCAAGTTTGCCACTACGACAATAATAGGAGAAGTAGACAGCGTAGAGTTCAAGGTGTCTGGCAAACAGATTATTGAACCGGGATGGAGAGTGGTATATGAAAAGGATACGCGTCAGACTGATGAGGATGAGACAAAGAAAGATGACGAGGAACGCACGCTGCCAGAATTTGTGAAAGGTGAGAGCGGACCGCATACCCCTACCCTCACGGAGAAATGGACTACACCGCCAAAGTATTATACCGAGGCAACACTGCTGAGGGCTATGGAGACAGCGGGAAAGTTTGTTGACAACGAGGAACTGAGAGCCGCACTTAAGGAGAACGGCATAGGAAGACCTTCATCAAGAGCCGGCATAATAGAGACTTTGTTCAAACGAAGATATATCAGAAGGGAGCGCAAGAACCTGCTGGCTACAGAGACAGGCATTGAGCTGATAGATCTGATACAGGAGGAACTTCTCAAAAGTTGTGAGCTTACGGGTATCTGGGAGAAGAAATTACGTGATATTGAGCATAAGAAATATGATGCCGCACAATTTGTCGCAGAACTGAAAGCACAGATAACAGATATTGTAAGCGAGGTGTTGTCGGACAATACAAACAGACGTATAACATTGCTCTCGGATGAGGACATAAAGAAAAAGCCCGCAAAGAAGAGCGTCACCAAAAAGAAAAGTTCCACAAAGACAAAGAAAGAGCAAGCTGAGAAAAAGGCTACAGAGGAGAAAAATGACGCTCTGCAGGTTACAGGCAAAGAGAACTTGGAAGGAAAGCCGTGCCCATTATGCGGCAAGGGGCAGATAATAAAGGGAAGAACGGCATACGGATGCAGCAGATGGAAAGACGGATGTACGTACAGGTTGCCATTTGAGCAACTCCCTTAGATGCCTGCGACATTACACTAAGAATATAGAACAGGTATTGACAATAAAAACACAACTTTTGTGTTATTATAAAAGGTAATATAAATACGCCTTATATAAAATATGAAAAGAAAACTGTCTTCTATCACCATTATACTTGCCATAGCGCTATTGACAGTGGCGTGCGGCGCGGAACGTAACATGAAAAAAGGTGAGAAATATCTTGCCATTGGAGAATACTATGATGCCGCGGATGAATTTAAGCAGGCATACAGCAAGACACCTCCGAAGGAAAGAGAGAAAAGAGGACAGCGGGCTGCAAAAATGGCGATGTGCTATGAGCGCATAAACTCACATCAGAAGGCCATCGCAGCATATCGCAATGTGATAAGGTACAAGCAAGACAACCCTGAGACTCATCTCTCACTGGCAAGGCTGTTGCTTAAGAACGGCAGTTACAAAGAGGCCGCAAGAGAATTTCAGAGCGTCTTAGACACCATGCCTGACAATGAACTGGCTAAGAACGGACTTAAATCGGCCCTGACAGCACAGAAGCTTAAAGAGAAAGGCTCACGCTATACGGTAAAGAAAATGGACCTGTTCAACTCAAGAAGGGCAGATTACTCTCCTATGCTGTTTGGCGAGGAATATGACAAACTGTACTTCACATCAACAAGAAATGATGCTCAAGGAGATGAACTTAGCGGAATTACAGGAACAAAGAATGGCGACATTTTCTACTCAGAGAAAGATGACAAAGGGAAATGGAGCAAGCCGATAAGCATAGAGAGCGGACTTAATACAGAATATGACGAGGGAGCGTGCTGTTTCTCACCAGACCTGAGGGATATGTACCTCACACAATGTGTCAGCGATCCTTCGTATCCAAGATACGCCACAATCGTAAAATCGCCAAGAAGTGATGCAGCGTGGGGAAAGGCTACAAAGATAGATATCACACGCGACACATTGTCAAGCTATGCACATCCCGCGATATCTCCAGACGGAGAGTGGCTCTACTTCACATCTGACATGCCGGGCGGCAAGGGAGGATTGGATATATGGAGAATAAGACTTACAAGCGCAGGGCTTGGAGGTGTTGAGAATCTGGGAGAGCCGATAAACACAGAAGGAGACGAGATGTTTCCTACCTTTAGACAGAACGGAGACTTATATTTCTCATCCAACGGACATCCCGGCATGGGTGGGCTGGACATATTCATAGCCTCAACAGACAAGAACACAAAGAGATATAAGCTTGAGCATCCCGGATATCCACTAAACTCACAGGGTGATGACTTCGGAATGACTTTTGAAGGTCCGCACAACCGCGGATTCTTCTCGTCAAACAGAGGAGACGGAAGAGGTTGGGACCATATATACAGTTTTGAGAAACCGGAGATAGTACAGACCGTCAAAGGATGGGTGTATGAGATGGAAGGTTATGAGTTGCCTGCAGCACAGGTATATATGGTTGGCAACGACGGAACAAACCTCAAACTAAGCGTAAAGGGTGACGGTTCTTTCACCCAGGTTGTGAATCCCGGAACGGATTATATACTGATGGCAACATGTAAGGGATTTCTCAACCATAAGGAAGAGATAAGCATAAAGGAGACCGAAGAGTCGGAGGAGCATGTCCTGCAGTTCCCTCTGGCCTCTATACGAGTACCCGTACTTATAGACAACATCTTCTATGATTTTGACAAATACACATTGAAGCCAGAATCAACAACAGCACTTGACGAACTGGTCAAACTGCTACAGGAAAATCCTAATGTTACAATTGAGCTAAGCGCACACTGCGACTACAGAGGCAGCGATGCATACAACAAGACTTTATCCCAGAAGCGTGCGGAGACGGTTGTGAAATATCTTATAGAGCATGGTATTGAGGCTGAGAGACTCACACCTATGGGATATGGCAAGGAAAAACCTAAGACAATACGCAAGAAACTAACGGAGAAGTATAACTGGCTAAAGGAAGGAGATGTTCTGACCGAGGACTTCATAAAGCAGCTGGATGAGGAGAAACAGGAGATTTGCAATCAGCTTAACAGGCGTACAGAATTCATTGTGTTGCGCACTACATACGGAATGTTTGACGAAAAGGGTAATCTTAAGAATCCTCCAAAACCGAAAGAGACTATTGAAAGCGACGGCGGCGAAGACGGATTTGACATAATACTCGACTAATAAACCTTTGAGCACGTGGCAGAACTGACTCTTCCTGAAGATTTTATAACTCAGACCAAAGCGATAACGGGCGATGAGTTATGGCAGACAATGAAGGAGGCATTGGCTAAGGAACCGCCTGTGAGCATACGTATGAACAGCGGGAAATGCACACGTATGGCACCTTGCGAGGATATTGTCGAGGAGAGTGTGCCTTGGTGCAAGGATGCCTATTACTTAAAAGAACGTCCTAACTTCACTTTCGACCCATTACTACATGCCGGCATTTATTACGTACAGGAAGCATCGTCAATGTTTCTTGACACAGTGCTAAGACAACACGCAGGCAGCGAGCCTGTTAAAATGCTTGACTTATGTGCAGCGCCCGGCGGTAAATCAACTGTTGCAAGAAGCATCCTGCCTGACGGAAGTCTTCTTGTCTGTAATGAGCCTATGCGCAACAGGGCAAATATCCTCGCTGAGAACATACAGAAATTCGGCAATCCGGATGTAATCGTTACAAATAATTTCCCCGCAGACTTTAAAAAAGCTCGCATCACTTTTGATATAATCCTGACAGATGTCCCTTGCTCGGGAGAAGGAATGTTCCGCAAGGATCATAATGCCATAGAAGAATGGAGCAAAGCGAATGTGGATAAATGCCAGACTCTACAGAAAGAGATTGTTGAGAGCATCTGGGAGTGTCTGAAACCCGGAGGCCTGCTGATTTACTCTACATGCACATTCAACACAAAGGAGAATGAGGAGAACATTAGATTCATCGCTGAAGAGCTCGGTGCTGAGGTGTTGCCTGTAGAAACAGACAAGAGCTGGAATATAACGGGGTCGCTACTGCCTCATCTAAACATGCCGGTTTATCGTTTCCTGCCTGGGCGCACTAAAGGCGAGGGACTGTTTATGGCTGTTTTGCGGAAGAAGAATGACGGGACAGAGGCTCATGAGCATAAGAACAAAAGCAGGAGATGTAACGAAAACAGCAAAAACACGAGAAACAAGAAGGCTACAGAGCAGCAATGGCTCATCGGCGGCGATGACTTCATTGTGCACAGCCACAAAGAGAAAATCGCAGCAATACCAAGGCTTTGGAATAACATATATGAGGATATCTGCAGAAGTCTGAACGTGATACACGCAGGTGTAACCATTGGGGAATGCAAAGGCAAGGACGTGATCCCCGCTCAATCACTGGCGTTGTCAACAAGACTGAACCGCAAGGCTTTCGTCACGTCAGACATTGACTACATGCAGGTTATAAGTTTTCTCAGAAAAGAGGCGATAACATTGCCACCAGAGACCCCGCGAGGCATCGTGCTCATCACATACAATGGCTTTCCATTAGGCTTCGTGAAGAATCTGGGCAACAGGGCCAACAACCTGTACCCTGCAGAATGGAGAATAAAAAGCACACACCTGCCCGAAGGACATAACGAGATATTAAAAGAAAATAGAGATATATGAAACAATACTTAGACCTACTGAACCGTATCCTTACTGAGGGTACGAAGAAGGAAGACCGTACCGGAACTGGAACAATCAGCGTCTTCGGCAATCAGATGAGATTCAACCTTGATGATGGTTTCCCATTGCTCACCACAAAGAAGCTGCATCTTAAATCTATCATACATGAGTTGCTGTGGTTTCTGGATGGTAACACCAACGTGAAATACCTACAGGAGAACGGAGTAAGGATATGGAACGAATGGGCTGATGAGAACGGCGAGCTGGGTCCTGTATACGGCCATCAATGGCGCTCATGGCCCGACTACAATGGCGGCACTATCGACCAGATACAGAATATCGTAGACCAGTTGAAGAACAATCCTGACTCAAGGCGCATGATTGTCAGCGCCTGGAACGTTGCCGAAGTGGAGAAAATGGCGCTGCCGCCATGTCACACCATGTTCCAGTTCTACGTGGCTGACGGAAGGCTGAGCCTGCAGTTGTACCAACGTTCTGCGGACACATTCCTCGGTGTGCCTTTTAACATCGCGTCTTACGCGCTGCTTCTCATGATGATGGCACAGGTGAGCGGACTGAAAGCCGGTGACTTCGTGCATACCACAGGCGACACACATCTATACCTGAATCATATTGAACAGGCACAGCTACAGCTCACAAGAGAGCCTCGCAAACTGCCTAAGATGCTCATCAATCCGGATGTGAAGAACATATTTGATTTCAAATACGAGGACTTCCAGCTCACCGAGTACGACCCATGGCCACATATCAAGGCTGACGTTTCGGTATAAGTAATAATATTTGAGGAATACGCATACTACATCACCATAATACAGAATCAGAACTATATGCCAATAAACATCATAGCCGCAGTGGCAAACAACCGTGCCATCGGAAAAGACAACAAACTAATATACTGGCTGCCCAACGATCTGAAACGCTTCAAGGCGCTTACGACCGGAAACACCATTATCATGGGAAGGAAGACTTACGAGTCGCTGCCCAAAGGCGCTCTGCCAAATCGCAGGAACATTGTTATCAGCAGAAACGAATCGCTGCAGCTCCCCAGCTGCGAATGCTTCACCTCCATAAAGGAGGCTTTAAGCAACTGCCGCAAAGACGAGGATATATACATAATAGGCGGGGCAAGCATCTACCAGCAGGTATTGCAGCTGGCAGACCGTCTCTGTCTTACTGAGATAGACGATACACCAGAGGAAGCCGACACCTTCTTCCCGGAATATGGAGACTGGAAACTGGAGAGCATAGAGAGGCACGGCAAGGACGAGAAGCATGACTATGAATATGCGTTTGCAGACTACGTAAAAGCAAGCCTGTAATATCAGTCCCACGAGCATGCTCCTCGGTTGTGTTTTTGTTCTCTTTTTTTGACAAACGCAACTCTCAAAATAGAAATTTCTGAAGTGTGAAAGATGCCCTTTCACACTTTTTTTATTACTCCGCCCTGTCTGTTTTTGCGTGTTAACAAATCTGAAAGGTGCCCGGATGCAGCCGTCGGGCGTTTTTTTTAGCAAGATTTTTATAGTTTTTATAGTCCCTATAGTGCCTATAGTTCCTATATTTCTATTAAAAATGGCAGTCATTGCTATGCCATGGGCTCGCCGTTTCATATGAACAGGCGGTGCGATTGCTATGTCATGGTGCTATGATGGCAATTTTATCGTGCTATGATTACGTTGTAATTGCAGTGCGATAAAATAGCCATCGCTCCGCCATGACAACGCCATCCTACCGCCGTCTCAATGCGATGCTGATACGATTACTATGTAATGCTGTCACCATAACTATGCAATGGCTGATTAAAGCTTTATGTTTTCCGTTATAGAGAGCCAGCAGAGGGCTATAACGCGCAGTTTCTTAATATTATCATGCGCCAAGTTTGTCATAATGGCAACCGTTTGTGAAAAACAAAAAGCAAAGCAGAAACATAACACCTTACTAAGGTTGTATTGTTTCTGCTTTGCTTTTTTTACAATATCTGTTACTGCCTTATCTTACGAATAAGCAATATTGACTTCTGCCTTGAATCGTAATAATCAGTCGTCATCGCCCAGACGCATGGTTGAGACAGGCAGCTGACGGTCGAAGGCTGTGTTGAATGATATGATGGTCTCGCTGCGCGCAAGTCCTAACGGCTGCAGTTTGTCATGAATGATATTCAACAAATGATGATTGTTAAACGCATAAATCTTTATAAACATATCATAATCGCCTGTAGTATAATGGCATTCCACTACTTCCGGTATGCGTTTAAGTTCATCCACAACAACATCAAAACTCTCCGGATGCTTAAGGTTAAGACCTATATATGCACACGTCTCATATCCGATTTTCTCTGGGTCTATAATAAACTGCGAGCCTCTCAGCACACCTAAGTTGCTGAGTTTCTGAATTCTCTGATGTATTGCGGCGCCACTTACATTGCAAGCACGTGCCACCTCAAGGAACGGAACGCGTGCATCATCTGCTATAAGCCGAAGTATTTTCTTATCTAATGAATCTAAATTATGATGTGCCATTGTTTAAGTATTTTCTGCAAAGATATAACAAAATATCAAATAAACAACAAATTGTAAGTGAAAAAAGTGTATAACTAACAATATGCACGGCATAGGTATTTGATAGCATAAATATGTCATACATATATATTGACAAAACTTCTCAGCGTATAAGATATTATTAATAAAAAGACATAATCACATGGTTCTAAGGCTAATTACTCGGCTGATTTCCCCTCTGCGTTGCAGCGTAACTTATACGGGTGGCACCAACAGAGCGCAACTCCTGCTTTATGTCACTTATCAGCTTCATATTTACCTGACGATCGGCCTTTATGGCTATCGTCATCTTGTTACGGTCATCGGCCGACATCTTTCTACGTCCCGCCTCAACAAAGTCGCCTATATCAGCAATTGTCGCGCATTTGTCATTGAGCTGGATATGCATTCCTTCGTGCATGTGACTGTGCATGTCTGGCAACGGCGTACCGACATAGATGTTCACCACGGCTGATTTCGGTACAAGCTTCACAAGCTCCGTTCCCTCAGGAACCACATACTCAACCATGGGGGTGACATCGCGCATGTGCGTAATAAGTATAAAAAAGAAAAGCACCGTGAAAATAAGGTCTGGCAGAGACGCCATGTTCAGTTCCTGCATCTCACGCTCCTTCCGCCCGAACATTCTCATTCACCACCTCCTTCCCTACTTGATGTATAAGTCTCTGAGACACGCTGAGGATAAGCCTTGCGCGCTTGTTCCAACTGGCTGGCAGAGCATTCTGTCAGTTCACACCCGAAAGTCCTGCGGACATATACATCACGCAGTTCGTTATAGGCTGCGGTAATTTCATTCTGTACAAAGAAGTAGGTGTCGTATTGTGAGTCATCTGCTATACTAAGCATAAGAATATGCTTGTCTCTGTCCTTCACTCCGGTGACAAACCTTTTTATTTCATCCTTCAGATTGTTTTTTGCCAGTGGGGCGCCATTTACAATAATAGTGTTCTGCGACGTAAGCTCTATCTGCATTACATTCTCACGCTTTATATCCGAGAGGCGTTCTTCCTTACTATTATCCGGAGGGGGCAACTGTCGCATAAGTCCCTTGTCGGTATTCATCGACGTAATGACGAGGAAGAATATCAACAAAATGAACGAAATATCACCGGTGGACGTCATATTAAGTTCCTGTACATCACGCTTCTTTTTCTTCAGGAACATCACGCTTTCGCTTTGATTTCAACAAACGGCTTATGCCAAACGACTCAAACAGCACCACTATGACTGCAAGAAGAATAAATATCAATATGGTTGAGACAAACATCCCCGCCAGCTTCAGCAAGAACGACTCTGTACATACTGAACCATGAATTTCCAACGGAGCATCCGAGGCAAAGAAGAATGTGACAACCAGACATACGACAAGAACTGGTCCTAAAATAAGAGCAACAGACTGTCCACAAGTATACGCTCTTGCCCCCACATCACGTTTACGCTTGCGAATGGCATTAACCACAGACGCCACACACAGAGTGAACAGAGCCAGTACAAGCGCATATATAAACACAAGCAGAAGACCTGTATATCGGGGACTGTTAAACTCTGGATTATCTATAAAGATATCTTCGTAACCTATAAAATAGAACATGCCAAACACAACTGCGGCTACCAGCATTATGGCACACAGCACAACAAATGACAGTTTCTCCTGAAACATCTTGCTGCCTCTTATTTTACAGAACACCTCTGATATCCTCATCGTGTAAGCTTATATTTCATTATTATGTCAAGAAGGCTTATCGCCGACTCTTCCATATCAACAGTAATACGCTCTATAATGGTAAGTATATAATTATAGAACAACTGCAATATCAAAGCTGCTATAATACCAAAAATTGTTGTAATCAAAGCAACCTTCATACCTTCTGCAACAATAGTAGGACTTATATCTCCGGCAAGCTGAATCTGCTCAAATGCCATAACCATTCCTATCACTGTACCAAGAAATCCTAACGACGGAGACATTGAAATACAAAGGGTTATCCACGAGCAGCCACGCTCAAGACTGGCAGACTGCACCGAGCCATAAGCAACAACACTGCGCTCTATATCCTCAAGATTCTCGCTTATTCTCAGTAATCCCTGATAGCATATAGACGCCACAGGACCACGTGTATCACGGCATATTGCCTTTGCGCCCTCAATATCATCCTCCATGACCTTCTGCTCTATGTCAGCAAGCAAGTGCTTGCTGTCTATCTCGGACAGTATCAGATAAATAACACGCTCTATACAGAATGTAAGACCTATCACCAGCGCAAGAGCAACAAGCGACATAAAACCGGCATTACCCTCAATGAATTTCACTTTCAGAATCTTATATACTCCGTCACTGCCGCTGTTCATAACAAAGTCGAAAACACCGGAAGGCACCATTCCCTCAATTGAATCAGTTGCAACCAATTCACCTGCATCCTGCTTACCGGCTACATCTCCCCCTTTGGAAACAGCCTCAATACTGTCTCCTTCTTTTATATCTTGAGCATAGATAACGTTGGAGGAAGAAAATATCAGGAATAGAAAAAAGAACAATCGTAATATAAATCCACCCATCTGTTTTTCAGGTTTTTATTAACATGCGGAAAGGACGGGATTCGAACCCGTGAACCGCTTTAGACGGTTACGCGCTTTCCAGGCGCGCCTCTTCAGCCACTCGAGCACCTTTCCTCTTACTTAACTCTATATGCAAAAGCATTGCTTTTTTACTGATAAACAACATAAAATCACATCTTTTTATATTTCTTGTCCTTTTTTCAGTTAATCATCATTACATTTTAACACATCAGAGTTGACATCTTGTCACAATAATCACCGTTCCATACTCTCCACAAGCCACTTCCCTCTTTCTGTCAGACAATGTTTGATTCTATCATAAGGTATGGTGAAGTGAAATGCTCCTGCTGCGAAGCAACTGATTGAATAAGGATTAAAAGAGAAGAGAACCCCCTCTTCTGACAATCCCGGGCAAGGAAAATTATAAATACCGGTTGGATTTCCATTCTCATCCTTATCAACAACACGTTTTAGAATATCCGGCTGCCATTCTTTGTATCGGTATGTCTTCTGTGCTTCCTCTAATAAAACATCCAGAACTTCCTTCTCTGAATTGGGTTTAAAAAGATATTTGAAATCTATCTCACGGTTATGAACGAAATCAAATGAGACAAGCCGCTCCTGATAACCGCCGTGTGCTCCGCCTGAATATTCGAATGTGTATAACTGATATGTGACAAGCCTCTCATTCAAGTGCCTCGCACGTAGATTCAAGGCAGAAGACAAACCTGACGGATAATACTCATCATCAATATTATCCCATATTTCTTTTAAGGCTGCAAAGTAAACACTTGCTACACATTTGGCGATTCTCTTGTAATCAAGGACATCTCCCTTATAGGTCCAGCCGCCGCCATGCAACTTTGAGAATCCTAATTCTGAGGCATTAGGCAACGTGACAATCTCATAAAGTTCCTGTGTGGAAGCAATCACATTCGCAAGCCAGCGCCCGATTCTGTCCGCATATCGTACCGATGCCACAGGGAAGTCCGCCTCTATACTATAATGTGCGTATCTCCCAATGTCTGGCACTGTGTCAAGGCTGTATCTGTGAAATGAAGACAATTTCTGTGATAAGCCACTTAAAGCACGTATGCTATTACGATCTGAGAAATCCACCAACTGGGTATTTCCAACCACACTTACATAAAACATGTGGTTTTTACCCGGGGCGAAAGAATCCACACGCAATGTCGGGTCTGCCACAAGAACCTTGCCGTCATTAAAGAGCACCACGTTCTTTCCTTCAGTCTCATATACCAGACAATATGCTTCCCGGCCAACCACACATACCGTGTCAACGTCATCAAAGGCGATATCACCGACAGACGAGGGTATGTCTGAGACTTCCATCGCACTGTCTAAAGAGCCAACAGAGTCTTCGGCGGAATATCCTCCAGCATGGTTTGCCCTCTTACAAGATGACACGTTCATGCCGACATAAAGCATCAGCAACAACACAAACATCAATAACAGCCCTGGCTTTCTCATCTCTATTATCCCATTAATCGTTCGGTTATCTTACGGGTTGGTATGTCATGACTATCTGAACAACGCACCATCTGCACATATCCGCGTCTTCACAGGTAACACATACCTGCCATTCTCTTCTGGCTGTCATCTTCCAGTTTCCAGTGGAGTACGCTTGTCGCGGCGATAACTGCGGTAGTCATCCAGTGGTATGTCCACTTCAGGCTCCGCCAGCTCGCCAAGTCTCGGCAGACGGAACTTCATGTATTTTATATTCAGTCCGCGCTCAATCCACATGCTCTCGTAATAAGTCTGTATGGCGAGAATATTGCTTGTCTCCTCGTCAATACCTTCCGTATGATAGAGATCCTCTGTACGCAGCAGCACAGGCAGACTGTTTCTCTCTACCATGTATGTTGTATATGTGAAAAGGAAATTGCTGTCGGTCTTAAGATGAATCAGTCCTCCGTCGTTAAGGAACCTGCGATAACGGTTCATGAAATAAGTGCTGGTCAGACGCTTGCGCGCATTTTTCATCTGCGGGTCACTGAATGTCAGCCATATCTCCTGCACCTCATCCTCTGCGAAGAACCGGTCTATCACCTCTATGTTTGTACGGAGAAAAGCCACATTGCGCAGATTCTCCTTTATAGCCTGTGTCGCTCCTGTCCACATGCGTGCTCCTTTAATGTCAACACCGATGAAATTGATATCCGGGAACAGCTTTGCCAGTCCGACGGTATATTCTCCCTTACCGCATCCAAGCTCAAGCACTATAGGGTTGTCGTTGTGAAAGTAGTCCTCTCTCCAACGACCTTTCATCTCAAACGGTACATTCTCCACTACCGAATAAGGATACTGAAATACGTTCTCATAACGCTCCATATCCGCAAATTTTGCCAACTTACCCTTTGCCATAACTATCTGTAATCTTGTTTTATAGCCAAAACGAATTATTCAAAAGTTATGCAAAGGTAGAAATTTAAATTACCATTCACAAATTTAGCATATATAATTTATTCAACTTCCGGGTGCAAATATTACTCACAATGCAATAACTTTTCAAAATGTAATTGCTATTTTTGCAGTGAAATCATTAATAATAACCATTAATACAGATATCATGAGTAAGAAAATTCTACTTTACGCTCTTCTCTGCCTGCTGCCATCAATAGGGCACGCACGCACTCCGATGCCTAAGATAATAAAGTTTGTTGTTATCACTGGCGAGAATATCAACCTGCGCAAAGCGCCCAATGCCACAAGTCCGAGACTGCTTGTTGAGTACAACGAGGCATACACATACATCTGGGAGAACCAGAAACACGACAAGAACATGGTCAGTCCGCGCAAAGCACAGATGGCGGAGGTGTTCCCCGTTGTCGCGGAGACAAATGACTGGATTCAGATTCTTGTGAAGGACGGCGGCAACTATATACACACGCCATACATCATGAAGCGTTTTACGAAGGACGTGAAAACAGTACCTATCACCGACGGTCTGATGGCAAACACTGTATATCATGCCCGTAAGGGTGGGAAGTACAACGGCATATACTGGTATTACGACCTCATGAACAGCATGTATTTTTTCCTAAAAGCAGAGGACAATGTTCTGAAGACCTATGCCACGATAGAGCTTTGTTTAGAGAAAGACAGCAGTACAAAGCGAATCAACGTCAGTAAGAACGAGAACAACTGGATAACAATGAAATACGGCAACAGCGTTTCAAACAACGACGAATTTGAGGAGGCCGTAGATCTTAACAAACTTACTGACGACGAGTTTGGTACGATTATGCGATTAGCCTCTGTTTATGACACTCCTATACGCAATACCGTGTTCTGCATCATTAACGGAAACATCTCCGAATGCAACTATTAGACAGAAAGTATATAAAGGATATACTAAAAGTATATAAAGGATATACTAAAAGTATACAAGGGATATACCACACACAGACAGGCTTCTTATAAGTGCGAAGTCGCCACACGGACACTTCCACATTATATAAAAGTAAACGGATATGACCCAATCGGGTCATATCCGTTTGTTGTTATTAGAGATTGATGTCCTTAGTCTATAATCACCGTTGTCCAGCCATGCTTGTCCTCCACAGTGCCGTACTGTATGCCGCGCAGCGTGTCGTAGAGTTGCTTTGATACTGGTCCCGGCTTACCATCCTTGCTGAATGTATAGCGCTTGTTCTTCTCCGGGTCGTCAATATATGATATTGGCGAGATTACAGCAGCCGTACCGCAAGCGCCAGCCTCCTCGAATGTGTCGAGTTCCTCTTCTGGAATAGGACGGCGCTCACCCTTCAGGCCAAGGTCCTCTGCCACCTGCATCAGACTCTTGTTGGTGATGCTCGGAAGGATGCTTGTTGACTCTGGTGTAACGTATGTGTTGTTCTTGATGCCGAAGAAGTTGGCAGCACCACACTCGTCAATATACTTCTTCTCCTTTGCGTCAAGGTAGAACTCGCAAGCATAGCCCATCTCATGAGCCAGACTGTTGGCCTTGAGCGAAGCGGCATAGTTGCCACCCACCTTATATATACCTGTTCCGAGAGGCGCAGAGCGGTCGAAGTCGCGCATTATCACGTAAGGATTTGTTGCGAAACCACCCTTGAAGTATGGGCCTACCGGTGTAACGAAGATGAGGAAAAGATATTCCTTTGACGGATGAACGCCCACCTGCGCAGATGTTCCGATGAGCAGCGGACGTATATAAAGTGTCGCTCCGCTCTCGTAAGTAGGAATATACTCCTGGTTGAGGCGCACCACCTTGCTCACCATTTCCTTGAACAGTTCTGTAGGAACCTCCGGCATGAGTATTCCGCGGCAGGTGCTCTGCAGACGAGCCGCATTCTCTTCTATACGGAACACGCGCACCTTGCCGTCCGGACAGCGGTAAGCCTTTAGTCCCTCAAAAGCCTCCTGTCCATAGTGAAGACATGTTGCCGCCATGTGCATATTGATATACTCATCTGAGCAAACCTCTACCTCACCCCATTTTCCATCGCGATAATAGCATCGTACATTGTAATCTGTCGGCATATAACCGAATGACAGATTCGACCAGTCTAAGTCTTTCATATTTTAATCTTTTAATACCTTATTTTTAATAATTAGGCGCAAAAGTACTAATAAAAATAATTATCAGCAATTATTTTGGGCAAAAACATATAAATAACGTCAGTTATGCGAATTTAAAATAACGCAGGCGGCGCATCAGAAGTCATTTGCCTTAAAAAAAGGCGATGATTCTGAAGAATATTTACACGGACAACAACAAAAGATTACTTATACGACAGTTGCGGGCACAATAATATCCCAGAGTCATGCAAGAAAATCTTTCATGGATTTCCAACAACAAAGAAGACAGGAAAAAATCAGCCATCGCATAGTTATGGCGGCGTCATCGCATAGTAATCGCAGCATCATCGCATTGAGAAGGCGGTAGGATGGCGTTGTAACGGCGGTGCGATGGCTATTTTATCGCACTGCGATGACAACGTAATCATAGCGCGATAAAATTGCCATCATAACACCATGACATAGTAATCGCACCGCCTGTTCATATGAAACGGCGAGCTCATGGCATAGCAATGGCTGCCATTTTTAATAGAAATATAGGAACTATAGGCACTATAGGGACTATAAAAACCATAAAAATCTCGCTAAAAAAAACGCCCGACGGCTGCATCCGGGCACCTTTTGGATTTGTTAACACGCAAAAACAGACAGGGCGGAGCGATAAAAAAAGTGCGAAAGGGCATCTTTCACACTTCAGAAATTCCTATTTTGAGAGTTGCGTTTGTCAAAAAAAAAGAACAAAAAATCCGCATTCACCGGCAGACAGAATCCGCCGGACAGGCATAAAGCACATCAGAAACGTCACTTCCGCAGCCCAGAGCTCTTTTCACTATTATCCGTCCTTACTTATCCTTGTTTATATCCTCAAGAATTTCGTTTATCTCCGCATCAGCGTCGGCAAGCCTCTTGCGACACATCTTTATCAACTGGTTGGCAGTCTTCACATCCTCCAGCAGACGGTCTATGTCTATGCTGTTCTCCTCCATACGTGATGTTATCTCCTCAAGCTGCTTTATAGCCTGTTCAAACTTTAAATTCTTATCCATATACTTATTTTTATTATTTCCTTTTGTTATTGGTTAAAAAGAATGTACCTTGCTCCACACAAGCCTTCTCCACTACTGCGATTTCTGCTCTATGCGGCTCTTCAGTCTGCCGTCGGCAAGCATAGTGACAATCTCATCCCCCTCGTTAAGCTGCTCTACACTTCTCACCGCTTTGCCGTTGTGCAACGTCAGTGAGTATCCCTTGCTCATCAACGAATAAGGGTCGGATGCCTTTACCCTTTGCGCCAACATATCCAGACGATGGGTCATACTCTGCCTGTGCCGTAACACACTTGACTCAATACCGACCGTCGCAGCAGCAAGACGATGCTGTCCGTTGCGTATCGCCATGCCGGCAGCTGAGTTTATCTTTTCTGTCAGCATCTGCAAGGCTGCCTGTCTCAGCGAGCAACCCATACGCGCCATTACAGGCAGGCGCAAAGACAGTTTGTCCACATAGGCGGCCGCCGAGGTCAGAACCCTACGGGAGCTGTCTGCCGCGAACCGTTCAGCCGCAGCAAGCGCATCTGCCACTTGTTTGAGGTTGTCGATAAGATATGCCGCCACTGCCGTCGGAGTCTTCAGGGCTGTGTGAGCCACCATATCAAGCACCGTCTCATCCCGCTCATGACCGATACCAGTTATTACAGGCAACGGGAAGTTAGCAACGTTCTCTGCAAGCGCCAGCGTGTCGAATCCGGACAAATCGCTTGCGGCTCCGCCACCTCGTATTATCACTACACAATCAAAGTCTTGTGCCTCTGCATTGATAGCGTCGAGAGCACTGATGACACTTTCTTCCACCTTCTCGCCCTGCATGACGGCGGGGAACAGACGGGTATGGAAATTGAAGCCATAGGGATTCTCTGACAACTGATTACAGAAATCACCGTAACCGGCAGCCGTTGCACTTGACACCACAGCAATATGCTGGGCAAACAGAGGCATTGCGAGCTCCTTGTTCAGATTGAGAACCCCATATTCCTTAAGTTTCTCTATGATATCCCGGCGCCGGCGCGCCATGTCACCCATGGTATATACAGGGTCCGCATCGGCAATAATCCATGAGAATCCGTAACTCTCATGGAACTGGGCATATACCTGCAGCAGCACCTTCATGCCTGCAGCCATGCCCTGCCCCGTAATACGCTCAAAGTTATTACGCACAAGTGCCCATGTGTTTCTCCAGCATTTGGCGGAGGCCTTTGCCACGGGGGTGTTCCCTCTCTCGTCTTTTTGGACAAGCTCAACGTAGCAATGTCCACGGTTCTCGCGTATCTCCGCTATCTCAGCCTCAACCCAAAACAAATCGGGCAATGAGGCGTCTATAGCGTCTCTCACCATTATGTTCAGCTCTAATAAGGATAATGATTCTCTCATGTCATGCCTTCTTATACTTTGCAAAAATACTCTGAAATAACCTATTTGCCAAAAAAATAATTGTTTTTGAAAAGCAAAGCAATATATATATCGAATTAAATTAGTAATTTTGCAGTATAATGCCAGTTATCCTGCCAGAACAGACAGACAATACCGGCAATAATTATCTTTATGCAAGAATCAATGAGCAACCGACAAGCGACATTAGAACTTGGCACCAAGCCTGTTGGCAGATTACTGCTACAATATGCAATGCCGGCAATTATAGCCATGACAGCATCGTCGCTATACAATACGATAGACAGCATATTCATAGGACAGTGCGTAGGAGCAATGGCCATATCCGGACTTGCGCTTACCTTCCCGCTGATGAACCTTTCTGCCGCTTTCGGAGCCGCCATTGGCGTGGGAGCGTCAACACTTATCTCTGTAAAGCTGGGACAAAGCGACTACAAGACGGCGGAGAACATATTAGGCAACACTGTTGTATTAAATACCATAATCGGATTATTATTCGGTGTCATTGCGCTTATCTTCCTTGACCCGATACTATATTTCTTCGGAGCAAGCGAGAACACCATATCATACGCAAGGGATTACATGGTGATAATACTTCTGGGAAACATCTTTACCCACCAGTACTTCGGACTGAACGCTGTACTAAGGGCAGCGAGCAAGCCAAAGGCTGCAATGTACGCAACGATATTCACAGTAATACTGAACACCATACTTGACCCCATATTCATCTGGGGACTTGACATGGGAATCAGAGGTGCCGCAATAGCCACGATATTATCGCAGATGGTGGCGTTGTCTTGGCAGTT
Organism: Prevotella sp.; assembly: GCA_017415455.1. Taxonomy (GTDB): domain Bacteria; phylum Bacteroidota; class Bacteroidia; order Bacteroidales; family Bacteroidaceae; genus Prevotella. Next base: position 7,451 of record JAFQGS010000090.1, on the reverse strand, counting down.
GCGCATCTTCAGCAACAAGAAAGAGATGCTGCACTTTACGAAAGACGGATACAAACTGCGCTCTGACATAGTAAAGAACATCATAGGTATTGGCTTGTCGCCATTCTGCATGAATGCCTGCGCCTGCATAGTCGTGATATTCATAAACACAAGCCTCACACGGCATGGCGGCGACCTTGCCGTTGGAGCCTATGGCATAGCGAACAAAGTGGCATTCATCTTCGTAATGATAGTAATGGGCATCAATCAGGGCATGCAGCCAATAGCTGGATACAACTATGGTGCAAGGCGGTTTGACCGCATGATGAAGGTACTGAAATACTCTATGGTTGCGGCTACGGTTGTTACACTTTCCGGATTTCTACTCGGCGAGCTGCTGCCATACCACTGTGCACGATTGTTCACAAGCGACAACGAACTGATAGAAATCGCTAAGAAAGGAATACAGATATCACTGCTCGCATTCCCAATAATTGGCTATCAGATGGTTATCACCAACTTTTTCCAAAGCATTGGAATGGCAAAGATAAGTATATTCCTCTCACTTTCAAGACAGTTGCTGCTGCTTATCCCTATGCTGATAATACTGCCACATTACTTTGGGGTTGACGGTGTGTGGGCATCACTTCCTGTAAGTGACACCCTGTCGGCAATACTGGCAGCAATCATAATGACCGTCAACATCAAGAAAATAAGAAAAAACATGCAATGACATATGGACAGAAAGAAAATTATCATCAACATCGGACGCCAATTTGGAAGTGGCGGAAAGGCTATCGCCACACTGCTGTCTGAGAAATTCGGATGCACACTCTACGACAAGGAGCTGCTGAATCTGGCGGCAAAAGAGAGTGGATTCTGCAAGGAGTTTTTTGAGAAGAACGACGAGAAGAAAGGATTCTTCAAATCGTTGTTTCATATGCACATGCCATATATATCAGACAACAATATTTATAACAACAACATATCACAAGAAGGATTGTTTCAGTTTCAAAGCGATGCGATAAAGAAAGCAGCAGACAGCGGCTCTTGTGTTTTTGTTGGAAGGTGTGCCGACTATATCCTGCGAGATTATGACAACGTGGTGAATATTTTCATCATGTCGGATATCGATGTAAGAACAAATAATGTTTGCGAGCGTCTGAACTGCGACAGGAACAAAGCAAGAAAAATCATCAATGACAAGGAGAACAGCCGGGCGTCTTATTATAATTACTACACAGGAAAGGAATGGGGAAACAGTAAGTCATATCATATCTGCGTAGATTCCAGCGTTCTCGGTATAGAAGGTACAGCAGAACTGCTTGCCGAGTTCATAAGAAATAGATTCAACATTTAGGCGCGCATGATAAAGATAGGAATAATCAGTGATACGCACGCCCATTGGGATGATAAGTATCTGCATTACTTTGCTGAATGTGATGAGATATGGCATGCAGGTGACATTGGTTCTCTTGAGGTGGCTCAGAAGCTTGCGGCATTCAAACCTCTGAGAGCCGTGTGCGGAAATTGCGACGGCGGAGACATCCGGATGATGTATAAAGAGATATGCCGTTTCAAATGCGAGAATGTGGATGTCCTTATGAAGCATATCGGCGGCTACCCAGGAAAATACGACCCTTCCATACGTGCAAAGATATATGCATCTCCGCCACAATTATTCATCAGCGGACACTCTCACATACTGAAAGTGCAGTATGACAAGACGCTGAATCTGCTGCACATTAACCCTGGTGCGGCAGGACTTCAGGGATGGCATAAGGAGAGAACATTGGTAAGACTGACCATCGAAGGCAATAAATTTACTGATTGTGAAGTTATTACTATAAAATAGACATTATAATATATAACATGAAGAAAGTTTTTTTCTGGATTTTCAAGTTTGTGTTGCTTCTGATTATATTCGGTGGTTTTTTAGTACTGATAGATTTCATAGCTGGGTTGTTTGGCGAAGATAACCTTCTGTCCAGTTTCTGGGTTAGACTGATTGTATTCCTTGGGTTCATTTTCGTCTATAACAAATTTATAGAATACAGACTGAGCAAGTTTGTGTATGATTTAGTAAATAAAATATTTAAATAAAATAATATGAGAAGCATTATTATTACCGGTGGCGCTGGCTTTATTGGCAGTCATGTTGTGCGCCTGTTTGTAAACAAGTATCCTGAGTATCGCATCATCAATGTTGACAAACTGACATACGCCGGCAATCTTGCCAATTTGAAAGACATTGAAGATAAGCCGAACTACAAGTTTGTAAAGATGGATATTTGCGACTTTGACGCTTTCTACAAACTCATGCAGGAAGAAAAAGTTGATGGTATTATACATTTGGCGGCAGAGTCACATGTCGATCGTTCAATAAAAGACCCGTTTACCTTTGCACGCACTAACGTGATGGGAACTCTCTCACTGCTCCAAGCTGCAAAATTATATTGGGAATCATTACCTGAGAAATACGAAGGCAAACGTTTTTATCATATATCCACAGACGAAGTGTATGGAGCCTTGCAACTGAGTCATCCGGAAGGTATCGAACCTCCATTTACAACAACGGCATCTTCTGGCGAGCATCACTTGGCATACGGCGAGGACTTCTTTTACGAGACAACGAAATATAATCCTCACTCACCATACTCGGCATCAAAGGCTGGCAGCGACCATTTTGTTCGTGCATACCATGACACATACGGCATGCCAACTATCGTGACCAACTGCTCAAACAACTACGGTCCTTACCAGTTCCCTGAGAAACTCATCCCGCTGTTCATCAACAACATCCGTAACCGCAAGCCACTGCCGGTCTATGGCAAGGGAGAGAACGTGCGCGACTGGCTCTATGTTGTTGACCATGCCCGTGCCATCGACGTTATATTCCACGACGGCAAGATAAACGAGACATACAACATTGGCGGTTTCAACGAGTGGAAAAACATCGACATCATAAAGGTTATCATCAAGACCGTTGACCGTCTGCTGGGTAATCCTGAGGGACATAGTCTGGAACTGATAACCTATGTCACCGACCGTGCTGGTCATGACCTACGCTATGCCATCGATTCAACCAAACTGCAGAGAGAACTCGGCTGGGAACCAAGTTTGCAGTTTGAGGAAGGCATCGAGAAGACTGTTCGCTGGTACTTGGATAATCAGGAATGGCTTGACAATGTGACAAGCGGCGATTATCAGAAGTATTATGAGAATATGTATAAGTAAGGGATGAGTGAAAAGTGAGAAGAATAGGAATTGATAAGCAAAACTTAATTTAATAATATACCAATGAAAAAGATCCTATTGTTAGGCAGTGGCGAATTAGGACGTGAATTCGTGATTGCAGCAAAGCGTGCAGGACAGTATGTTGTTGCCTGCGACCGTTATGACAACGCACCAGCCATGCAAGTGGCAGATGAGCGTGAGGTATTCTCAATGCTTGATGGTGATGCACTGGCAGCCGTAGTAAACAAACACAAGCCAGACATCATAGTACCAGAGATTGAGGCTATACGTACAGAGCGCCTGTTTGAGTTCGAGGAGCAGGGCATTCAGGTAGTGCCAAGTGCACGTGCGGTAAACTATACCATGAACCGTCGTGCCATCCGCGACCTTGCATCACGCGAGCTCGGTCTGCGTACAGCAAAGTATTTCTATGCCAAGACATTCGAAGAATTCAAGAATGCAGCAGACGAGATCGGTTTCCCATGTGTTGTAAAGCCTCTGATGTCGTCAAGCGGTCATGGTCAGAGCTATGTTCACAACGAGGAAGAATTGGAACAGGCATTCCGTGATGCTATGGAAGGTAGCCGTGGCGATGTCAAGGAGGTTATCATTGAGGAATTTATTGATTTTGAAAGCGAGTTCACTCTGCTTACCGTTACACAGAAAGAGGGACCTACACTCTTCTGTCCACCAATCGGTCATGTGCAGAAGGGCGGCGACTATCGTGAGAGCTGGCAACCATACAGAATCAGCGACGAGGCACTGAAGCAGGCACAACACATGGCAGACGAGGTTACTCGTGCGTTGACAGGCGCCGGCATCTGGGGCGTAGAGTTCTTCCTAACACGTCAGGGCGAGGTAATATTCTCAGAACTTAGTCCGCGTCCACATGATACAGGTATGGTGACACTTGGTCATACAACCAACCTCAGTGAGTTTGAACTCCACTTCCGTGCTGTAATGGGATTGCCTATTGCAGGCATACATCTCGAGCATGCAGGTGCATCGGCTGTAGTCTTGTCGCCAAAGGATACAGAAGAACCATTAGAGTACAATCTGATTGATGCCCTGAAAGAGGACTATACCCGCATCCGCATCTTCGGCAAGCCAGATGCACACTTCGGTCGCCGCATGGGTGTTGTACTTTGCTATGGCGAAACAGATGCTGATGTTGACGCATTGCGCGACAAGGCGAAACGCTTAGCTGGTACAATTTTGGGCACAGACCCGTATATGAAGAAGTAAAGCTAAGTCTTGAGGTTGTGAGGTTTAAGGTTTTGATGTAACCAAACCACCTTAAAGACCTCATAACCTCAAAACCCTAAACCCCACAACCTCATAATCTCAAACAACATGGATCCCATCAAAGGAAGAATCATAGAACTGCCAAAGATTGTTGACCCACGCGGCAATCTTACCGTGGCGGAGCAGATGAAGAATATCCCATTCAACATCGAGAGGGTGTATTGGACATACGACATTCCCGGAGGGGAGCGCCGTGGAGGTCACGCTCATCGAACATGCGAGGAAATAATAATTGCTGTTAGCGGATCGTTCGACGTAGAGATATTTGACGGAAAAGAGCGCAAGACATATCATCTGAACCATCCTTATCAGGGACTATATGTGGGTACTGATGTTTGGCGCACGCTTGAGGATTTCGCCAGCGGTTCGGTTTGTCTTGTACTTGCTTCCGAACTCTTTGACGAGCAGGAGTATATTTATGATTACGATGAGTTTCTGGAGAGAGTAGGATGTACAAAATAAAGAGATATAAGGCAGATGCCGCAGCAGAATGGGATGCTTTCGTTCCTCAGACGAGGAACGGGACATTCCTTTTTTTACGTTCCTACATGGACTATCACGCAGACCGCTTTGCCGACCATTCTCTTATGATATACCGCAAGGGAAAGTTATGCGCATTGCTCCCTGCAAATGTTAACGGCAATACGCTTTACAGCCATGGCGGACTTACCTATGGAGGACTGCTCACCGCTGCGACATCAGGCACAGCAGACGTCTGCGAGATATTCCGCAACATCAACGAAACATTAAGGTGCGAGGGGATACAAAGAGTAGTATATAAGGCAATCCCATGGATATATCACCGCCTGCCTGCCGAGGAAGACCTTTATGCATTGTTTGCCGTATGCAACGCAAAGCTTGTCTCACGCAACATATCATCCACGATACAGACAGACAAGGCGTTGCGCTTCTCCGAATCACGGCGTTCAGGCTTGCGCAAGGCTTTTCAGAACGGTCTTAGCGCTAAGGAGAGTAACGACTACTATGCTTTTTGGGAAATCCTGTGCAACAATCTCTCACTAAGATACGGTGTCATGCCAGTACATTCCGCCGAGGAGATAAAGCTGCTTAAATCACGCTTTCCAGACAACATACGTTTGTTCCTGACCCATGACAGCAGCGGCAAGCCTGTTGGCGGAACCGTTGTGTATGAGTGCGGAGCAACAGTTCACACGCAATACATATCAGCATCAGCAGAAGGAAAACAGCTTGGAGCCCTCGACTTACTCTTTGACTATCTTATTAACAACGTGTATCTTGACAGCACCAGATACAAATACTTTGATTTTGGAAAATCAACAGAAGAAGGCGGTACTATTCTTAACCAGCCACTAATATTCCAGAAAGAAGGCTTCGGAGGACGGGGCGTTTGCTATGATACTTACGAATGGATGTTATGATAAAATACTTAGACCTTAAGAGAATAACAGCCAGACATGCGCATGAGTTCCATGAGGCTGCCCTGAATGTCATAGACAGCGGCTGGTATCTGCAAGGAGAAGAATGCAGATTGTTTGAGATGGAATATGCCTCATATATTGGCACAAAGTTTTGCGTTGCCTGCGGCAATGGTCTTGACGCACTTACCCTAATCTTGCGCGCATATATCGAAATGGGCATACTTAGTGAGGGAGATGAGGTTATTGTGCCAGCCAACACATACATAGCATCAATACTCGCTATTACATCCAACAGGCTGACCCCTGTTTTTGTAGAGCCCGACATAAACACGTTCCAGATTGACGGAGACAAGCTCGGCAGCGCGCTGACCCCACGCACCAAAGCCATAATGCTGGTACATCTGTATGGACATTGCGCATTCACCGAAAGCATAGAAAACTTCTGCAAGGAGCACTCTCTTCTTGTTATAGAGGACAACGCCCAGGCACATGGATGCATATACAACGGGACCGATGGCATAAAGCGACGCACCGGCTCTGTAGGCAACGCCGCCGGGCATAGTTTCTATCCGGGGAAGAACTTAGGAGCAATGGGAGACGGAGGTGCCATCACGACAAACGACGAGTCATTAGCCAACACAGTACGCACACTTGCCAACTACGGCTCATCAAAGAAATACGTATTCCCTTACAAAGGTCAGAACAGCAGGTTGGACGAGATTCAGGCGGCAATACTAAGAGTAAAGCTGCGCTATCTTGACAGCGAGAACAGCCAACGGCGCAATATCGCCATGCGTTATATAAACAATATCAGCAACCCGCTTTTAACACTCCCGTCAAAGGATTTTTGCGAGAACAGCGTACATCACATATTCCCAATACTGTGCAAGGAGCGTGACATGTTACAGGAATACCTTCACAACAATGGCATACAGACACTTATCCACTACCCTATTCCGCCACACAAGCAAGATTGCTACAAGGAATTCTCCACTTTGTCATTGCCAGTCACTGAGCGCATACACAGAGAGGAGCTCAGCATACCTCTGTATCCTTTATTGAAAAGCGATGAGGTAGATTTCATAATAGACTGTCTGAACAATGCGAGATAGCCTGATGATGCCAGCCGGTGAGTTTTGTGACGAGCGGCATCCGTCGGTACGTTAACGTTTTTCATCTATCAACCGCCATGTTTATTAGTAGAAGCATGGCGCATTATTTTCTGTATTGCAGGCCGTATTTTTGTTCTTTTTTTTTGACAAACGCAACTCTCAAAATAGAAATTTCTGAAGTGTGAAAGATGCCCTTTCGCACTTTTTTTATCGCTCCGCCCTGTCAGTTTTTGCGTGTTAACAAATCCAAAAGATGCCCAGGTGCAGCCGGCGGGCGTTTTTTTAGCGAGATTTTTATGGTTTTTATAGTCCCTATAGTGCCTATAGTTCCTATATTTCTATTAAAAATGGCAGTCATTGCTATGCCATGGGCTCGCCGTTTCATATGAACAGGCGGTGCGATTGCTATGTCATGGTG
>JAFQGS010000089.1 GCA_017415455.1 Prevotella sp. | reverse complement strand
TGTCCTGATACTTGCGTATGCTGCGACGCGCCATGATGTTGTCTATGACGGCATTGTCTTCAGCCACGGCTGTGGTGTCTGTTGCCGACGGTTGTGCGGCGTTGCTGTTCGAAGCCTTGTCGCATGATGTGAGCAGGGCTGCGAACATCAGGCTTGCCATTATTGTCTTGATGTGTTTCATAATAATATGTTTTAAATTTTACAAGTACTTGACTTTTGTGATAGTTATGGTAGTTAAGAAGTTAAGCCATATGCCCCAGGATTCACTGACACATTAACCCTTAAACGTTAAACATTAAACATTAACCTTTAAACATTAACCATTATTCAAAATAGAACGAGAGTACGAACATCTTTGTGCGCGCCTCGTTTACCGAGTTGGTGTACATCAGCATGTTCTTGTCTTTTATCTTGCTTGCATGGTCGGTGTCAAGGCTGTTGATGAGACTGTAGCAGAACTTCAGCTCGGGGCGCAGCTTGAAGAAAGGCAGATAGAAGTCGCAGCCCATGCCCACCTCGAAGAAGCAGTCGTACTTCTTTAACTTGATATAGTCCTCGTCCTTGCCTGAGAGGTTTATCATGGGGTTAAGACCTGTCATCACATAGGGACGATAGTTGTTGCGGCGCGGGGCGGCAAAGATAAGGTTCAGCGCTGACGACACGTAGATGCTCTTCAGGTCCTGCGTCTGAACGATAGGCTCGCCATTCTCAAGCTTGTCGGTGTGATTATGGAACGTGAGGTGCTTTGTTCCGAAATACATTGCCGGTGCGATACGGAATGCGAAGTTCTCGCTCAGGCGGAATTCTCCCAGCACTCCCACGGTGAAGCCGTTGTCCCAGCGGTCCTGGTCGGTGGTGATGAGTTTCTCCATCGTCGTTCCGTCCTCTGCGGTTATTATCTGCGGACCGATGTTATTGAACTCTATGTCCTGGAAGTGGGTTCCTACAACGACGCCGAAATGGAACGGGCGCAAATCAGTATAGGGGCGGTTCTGCACCACCGTGTTCTGTGCTCTCGACGCAAGGGCCGACAGACAGAGCAGCATTATGTATAAGAGATGTTTCTTCATTTTTCTTATAACGGCATTATACGTATGTTATTGTATATAAGGAGGCTGATTAATAAACTTTAGCATGCACACACTCCTGCCCTCTCCGTCTGTCATCGCTCACGTGCGTGTTACTGCGGCAGTATCTTGAGAATTGGGCTGAACGGTCGCAGGATTTTATTCTTTTTTTTTGACAAACGCAACTCGCAAAATAGAATTTCCGGCCGTGCATTTGATGCCCTTTCGCTGTTATCAAGGCGCATAGAGCCGAAGGTTTCCGCGTGTTAACAAAACAAAATGATGGCTGAATGCGGACGTTGGGCGTTTTTTTTAGCAGTGATTGCTATGTTTTTTATAGTTCCTAAAGTGCCTGTCGCCCGTGTAACTCACATTGAAAAGCCTGCCATTACTATGCCATGACACTGCCGTTGCATACAGGATGGCGGTGGGATTGCTTTGTCATGGCGCAATGATGGCTATGTTATCGTGCTATGATTACAATTTAATCGCACTGCCATGGCAACGCCATCATACCGCCGTCAGAAAGCGATGATGCCATGATGGCTATGTAATGGCACCGCCTTGGCTATGTAATGATGAGGTTATCCATATAATTCTCATCTGCCGGCACACGCTGGCGGTGTTACCGCGGCATTTGCGCTCTGTCAGTGCCAACATTCGGAGGAAAGGAAAATTATTTTAGGATTTGCCGATTCTCACACCGCTTTTTTCATCTTGCGGCAAACCACATCTCGTTGTCTCTGCGGGCGACAAAGGCGGAATTGAAACGGGCGGCGGCAAGGGAATACTTGATGCCGTAGAAGCGGCGGGCTTTTGCCGGGCATACCACTATGCAACGGCCGCACTTTATGCACTTCGTCTTGTCAACACCCTTAGGCGATGCCGGGTCGATGGCTCCTGTGGGACAGAGTCGTGCACATGCACCGCAGGCTGTGCAGCGGCGCGATGCGGTAGGCCAGATGGGTATGCCGCCGGGCACTTTATACGGACGGTTGCCCGGAATGTTGATGTCGCCGAAATTATCTGCCAGCAGACAGACTGCCTTAGCCGCGAACTCCTTGATTTCTGCCATGTCGTCACCGTCGGGACGCGCCTTGCCCACCTTCGGGAAGATGGAGTGCTGGGCAATGAAGGCACCTGCGGCAACGATACGGAAACCGCAGCTGGTCATGATGTCGTGCAGCTCCAGAACGGCGTCATCGTAGTGACGATTGCCGTATACCGCCACAACCACAGCCGGAGTGCCGTTGCCCTTGAAACGTTGCAGACGCTCAACAGCCATCGCCGGCACACGACCGGCATATACGGGCACGCCTACGACCAGCACCTCATCATGAGGAACAACCACCGTTGCGGTGTTCGTATCGTTGGTTATATCGTATGTCACTACCTCGTCGGATATTCCGGCGGCAACAGCCTCAACCACGCGCTTGGTGGTGTAGGTGGCACTGAAATAAAGTGTTGTTACTTTCATATCGTTGTTATTTTATGTCTTCATCTGTCCTTACGCCATCCACCGGAAAGGCAGTATTGCAGAAAAGGGATTGCCGACACCCAAGAGCATCTGCATTAATCTTACGCATTGGCACGGCGGATGTCTGTCTGGATTTCTGTCCAAGCCCCAGCCGCACAAAACACCCGGCAGTGGTTCTTTTTACAAAGATAGTTTATTATCTCTGGAAAAATATAACGAATGAGGGAAAATAATGATGGCAGCACTGGTGCTCAATGACTTATGAGGACTTTTGATGAAAGCCTCGCCGATGCGAAAGTGCAAGGAAATGAAAGGTAATGAGGGCGAACGGTTTTC
>JAFQGS010000088.1 GCA_017415455.1 Prevotella sp. | reverse complement strand
CCTAAACAGAATAAGAAGAGCCAATTAGACCTTGCACGTGAGGATGTGAAAAAAGGCCGGGTCATCTCATACAGCTCCAAAGAAGACTTATTTAAAGATTTAGGACTGTAATGAGTTTTAACATAACAATCACTAAACGTTTTAAGAAAAACGTAGAATTATGCAGACGCAGAGGTTATCCAATGCATTTGCTTAAAGAATGTTTGGATATACTAATAGAGACAGGCACTCTACCCGATAAGTACCGTCCGCATATTCTATCGGGTGACCATGATGGTGAATGGGAAGCGCATATTAAAGGAGACTGGCTCATAACATGGGAAAAACGTGATAATGAATTACGTTTAATAATGTTAGCCACAGGTACCCACTCTGACTTATTTGGATAATCCTACTGTTCCCATTTTGGTGGTCTTATATTCTTTTGATTAGCATGAACGAAAATGTTAACGACAACGAATTTAGCGAATTAAACGAATTTTATACCTGTAAGTTGACGAGTTGACAAGTAGACGAGTTAACAAGTTATTTGATTAACGACAACGAATTTAGCGAATTAAACGAATTTTATACCTGTAAGTTGACGAGTTGACAAGTAGACGAGTAGACAAGTTGATTGCAGCAAGAGTAATGGCTTAACTACTGACTACTTAACTACTTTAACTACTTGAATAAAGTTGACGAGGTTATGAGGTCAAGTTCTTGACACGAGCAATTATCAATTCATAATTATTCATCGGCACAGCCGACAACTCGTAATTTTTAACTCGTAATTCATAACTCATAATTATTTTAATTATAATAATTTCTGTCCGTTATTCACTCCTTTCTGCCACTCAAAAAGCATCTGTCTGCCCGCATGATTAACAATAACTATTGCTTTCTGTTGTTTTATCAATTCTTTTTATTAACTTTGCACCCAATTAATGGTCAGTCGTGTGGTGATGCGTCTCCGCGGTAGTGTTGGCTGTCCATACCCTTATTAATATAATACGAAAACAAATTAAAAACAACAGCCTTGGAATACAGTGCCGTTGCGTGGCAAGCCCCGCTCAGCCCCTCCTTGTGCTCAAACAACAACGATATGAACAATAACGATATTACAATGAAGAGACATTGTGTAAATAGTGTACAGACAACAGCCATGGCAGCTGTAAAAAGATTCTTCTGTGTTTTCTTTATCCTATTTGCTTTTGTTAGTAATGTGTTGGCGGCGACGGTTACGGAAACGTATGAGGTACCTAGTGACGCGATATCAACGATAACAAATGCCAATGTATATGGAACGGATAATGTTGTTCTTAAGTATGCTGCAACTCCAGTTAATGTATATGAAGTAGACAATGTTTATTTCTGGAAAACAAATTCGGCAAGCTCTACTAAATATACAGTTACTCCAAACCAATCTGGTACTATAACTTTTTACATATATAATAAGAGAGATGGTGCGGCAAATGCCTATTATAAAGGGAGTCAGGAAACTACATTGAGTGTGGCTGCTGGTACGGTCGCAGAGATGTCGTTTGAGGTAACTGCAGGTACGGAGTATACGGTAGGTGTTAAATCTACAAATATGTGTCTTGGCGGCTACACCTTCACTTACGAGAGCGGAGCGACAGACTATTCATGCTTATCGGTAGGCTCAACTTCAAAGACAGTTTCAAATAAGTATATATACGAATATAACAACTGTGATGGCAAATATTCATCAGACGAGACGCGCCTGATGGATTGTGTTTATAATGATGGCTACGTGAAGTTCAAGATAAAGCCGACTATCGCAGGCAATTATTTGCTTACTTCAAAAATAGGAACTAAAAATGCTAATCGTCATGTAGAGATAAGTTGCACAGGTGATTCTTACTCTTATTCTAAGAAACATGATATAAGGAACAATGGCAGCTGGACCGACGGTGATTCCTATGAATGGATTTTTGAGAATCTTGAGGCAAATAAGGAATATGTGGTAACAATAACATGTACTGACACCAATAAAAACGGCGCAACTGATGGTAACTATCAGGTAAATATCCTTACTACAACAATACAATGGGTAGAAACAGCTGACGATGGCGACGACAGCGGTTCAACCGTGACACCTGCCGGCGGAACATTCAGTATGACTGACGGATTGGTGGATGTTAATGATGAGAATGATTTGGGTCTTGACCTCCTGAGCAGTGCCGAGACATTCACCGTTACCGGTCCGAATACATCTAACCCTACATATCCGAGCGGCAGCTCTACAAAGGATAAGTTTGCAAATGGTGCCGTGATAACCTATTTCAATGGCTATTACTACTGCATGTGGCAGAGCTCAAATGAAGGTGAGGACTCGCAAGATACATGGGTGGCATACTCACGCAGTGCCGACGGTATAACATGGGAGACTCCAAAGGTGCTCGTCAGCGACGATACAAGCAACAACGTTATAAACACCTCCGGTGGATGGTATGTAGATAAGACTAACAACAAGCTTATCGGATATATCAACAACTGGACTGTAAGTGGATGGAGTGATACTGATGTTAAATACTATGGCACCACAACAACCGGCAAGAAGATTGGTGACAAACAGAGTTTGAAGACATGCTATGTGTCTACTACCGATGGTGTTACATGGACCTCGCCGGCAGAGGTGAAGATGTCTGACGGAACGACTCTCAATGGTATCTTTGAGCAAGACCCATACGTTACATCATCTGGCAGAATAATAAATGCGGCACACTTCACTTCAAGCCTTGTGCCATGCCCTATATATACCGACAATGTAGACGGTGTGACAGGATGGAAGAAAGCAACGACCTTCGACATCAACGGCTCCGGCGGCATGGAACCATCAGTATATCAGAAGACCGACGGAACAACGGTGATGGAGTTCCGTACAGGCAGTTACTATAAGTATGCTTCGGCAAGTACAGACAATGGTGTTACATGGACAGCGGTTGAGGCAACAAACGTGCCTGACGCACACACAAAGCAGAGTGCGGGCAACCTGCCTGACGGCACAAGCTATCTTGTAGGAACACCAAAGAATGAGGAGTCAGAGGATGTGACTGACTCTAATTATAAACGTCTGCTACGCAAGCCATTGGCAATACTCCTGAGTAAAGACGGTACGACATTCGACACAGGTTACTGTCTGCGCACAAGCGATGACAATGGAGGTAAGAATGCAAGCGGAACATACGATGGTATAGATGCAGCTGGCGGTCATGCTTACTCTGGCCTCTACAAGCGTCCGGGTTATCACTACACCAAGTCGATGGTGGCAAACGGCTATCTGTGGATATCATACGCCACAAACAAAGAGACGGTACAGGTGACACGTGTGCCGCTGAGCGACATCTCGCTGAATACGGTGAGTGGAGGAACATCGGATGTTTCTGTGAAGATTGATTTTGATAATAGAGATGTTACAACTAATTCAAGTTTTAAAGATACTTCAGACGGATATCAATCATGGTTTATTGCAGAAACCACAAAAAATAATACAACCTCAAAAACGTTTAATGATATAACGTTTACACTTAGTCATGGAGATAATTCTCAAGGAGAAAAATTAAGTAGGACATGGAATAGTACAGCAGTTTCTGGAAATGCTGCAACTGATGAAAGTAAATTGATAAATGATGGAATATATTCATGTATGTCAGACGATACTTATGGTGGCTATGGTACAACAACAGAACGAGTAGAAATAGATGTTACTATTTCTGGATTGTCAGTAGGAACATATTCTTTATTGGCATACCATAACTATACATTTAGTGACAGCCATACACTTCCAACTATTGGAGTTGAAGTGAACGGTGTTGTTCAGCAGACAGGAATAAAACAATCGCAAAAAGTTCTGACATTGGCAGAATCTGCATCTTCTTTAGTGACATTTGAAGTCACAACAGAAGGAAAAGATATAGTGGTTACATATTTTAGTGAACCAGATGGAAGTACAAGTTATACAAGAACATATTTCCTGATAAATTCATTAGAACTTGGTTCGTCTGTGGTTTCTGTAGGTAATAAAATTCAAAATGCTTCTCCTGTTAATGCAGATTATCATACTGCGCATGACAATGGAAATGTTACATTGAGTTGGAGTTCTGCGGCAAACGGTGCTTCGTCACATATTGTTTACTTCGGTACTAACGAAGAGAGTGTAATCAACGGAACTGCGGAAATGACAACGCAAACATCTACTACCCTAACAAAGACAGGACTCTCTCCATTAAAACGTTACTATTGGCGTGTGGATGAAGTAATTGATGGAATTGCATATCAAGGTGATGTTATGAGTTTCCAGCCTCGTCGTCTTGCGTTCCCTGGTGCTGATGGCGCCGGCAAATATGCTGTCGGCGGTCGTGGATGGGACGGCAATGGTGATGTTTATCATGTTACGAATCTTAATGATACAGGCGAAGGCTCGTTGAGATATGGCATAGAGAATGCGACAGGTCCGCGTACCATCGTGTTTGATGTGGCAGGTGTCATCACTCTGGCTTCAGACCTTAAGTGTAACAAACCGTATATTACTGTTGCCGGTCAGACAGCGCCGGGTATTGGTATATTGCTTCGTGATGACTCTTATAGTGCAGACAGTGAAGACGGCATAACTCGCTTCATGCGCTTCCGCTTCGGTCATGGTGATGACTGGGACCCAAATTCTGGTGTCGGCAACTCAAATGTAGGCAATGCAGCAGGTATGCAAACCAATTTCCATATTATGGACCATTGTATGTTGGGATGGGGCAGCGACGAAACGTTTGCGTCACGTGGTGCGAAGAACATCAGTTTCCAACACAACATCATCGGTGAGTCTCTTAATCAGAATGGTCATGACAAGTATTATGATACTAACCCGACAGTTCAGCATGGCTATGCTGCAACGATTGGTGGTGAAACAGGTTCTTATCATCACAACCTGCTGGCTCATAACGAAGGCCGCAACTGGAGTATGTCTGGTGGTTTGAGCGGTCAAACGTTTGCCGGCAAGATGAATATGTATAATAATGTGGTGTATAATTGGCACGGAAGAACAACCGACGGCGGTACGCATAATGGCAACTTCGTGAACAATTATTATAAGATGATGTCTACTGCAGAGAATTCAAATACACGACTGGAACTTTTCGAGGCAACACACGAGGATAATTATCAGGGCTCACAGGAGTATTATGTAGCGGGAAACATTCGTCAGAACAAGGATGGTTCAGAGACGGAAGATAAAGAAGGCGTTACGTATGTGAGTGTGATTTCATCTAAACTTCAAGTAGGCGATGCGGGCTATCCAACTTATGATACATTTGCTTCAACTCCTTACGATTGCTGGAATGTTGAGTCAAAATCTGTTTCAGAGATAGAATCTGCACAGTCTGCTTTCAAGAACGTTCTCTCGGATGTTGGTTGTAACTATAAGCAGCTTGATAATAACGAGAAGCGACTGATAGAGGAGACTCTTAAAGGAACTTATTCAAAGACAGGAAGCCGCTCGAAATTGTTAGGCCTTATTGACAAGGAAAGCGACTCCGAAGGTTGGAACGGCCTTGGTATGGTTGAGGCTACTCGCCCTGGTAACTGGGACGCAGACCAAGACGGTATTCCTGCATGGTTTGAAACGGCTATGGGATGGAACGACTCTGCTGGAAACAATAATGATGATAGCGACGGCGACTACTGGACAGACCTTGAGGAATATCTCAACTGGGTGGCTGTGCCGCACTTCTATGATATGGCAGATGATGGTACAGTGACTGCATTGAAGACGGGAACCAACCATACAATAACTCTTGCAGACTACTTCGCAGGATATACCTCGCCATCATATACTGTAGTAAGCAATGGTGGCGCAACTGCCACAATTAACAACGGGGTGCTGACATATAACTTCCCTGCTAACTCAAGCAAGCTCGCAACTATACAGGTGAAGGCAACACAGGACGGCATTTCCCTTACACGCTCGTTCAATTTCTTTATTGATGCGTCGGATGTAGAGGTTACACCTGAGGGAACGGCATACACGTTGACGAGCAGTACATACACATCGTCTACCAACACCACAACATGGAACTTTAATAATGGTTTTGCAATAACAAATGCAAAAGGAAAGGCATATGCTTCAGCAAACAACGAGACGATAAAATATAGTAACGGAATACAGTTTACAATAACCATTCCAGATGGAATGTCGGCAAATGGCATAAAGTTCTATGGATATGCAAATGATGATAGTTCTGACGGTTATATTGCCGAACTGAATGGTGAAACATACGGTGAAGATCAGTATGTGTTCCCATCTCGAGCAAACTCAACAACAGAAGAATATACAATAGCGTTTGCACAACCTGCAACAGGCACAATAACATTTACTGTAAACAAGCAATGCGCTCTTGCCATCACCCTTTACATAACAGGAACACCAGCTGTAACTCCAGATGATGACACCGAACTGGCTCCGGCTTTCCCTGGTGCAGAGGGACATGGACGATATGCACAGGGCGGACGAGGAACAGATGGTTTTACAAATGTTTATCACGTGACATCATTGGCGGATGATGGTAGTGAAGGTACATTGCGCTGGGCTTTGGCACAGACAGGACCACGCACCATCGTCTTTGACGTGAGCGGATATATAGACCTTGCCTCTGACCTTAAGATTCCAAACAATACAACCATAGCAGGACAGACAGCGCCTGCACCAGGCATCACATTGCGTTATTACACAGTAAACACGAGTGATGCAGAGAATGTCATTATCCGATATATGCGATTCCGCCGCTCACAGGTGAAGGATGTGAACGACGGTGCAGATGCGGCATGGGGCAGACATGGCAATAATATAATACTTGACCACTGCTCGTTCTCATGGAGTATAGACGAGGTGGCTTCGTTCTATGACAACCGAGACTTCACTATGCAGTGGTGTGTAGTGGCTGAAGGATTGTGCAACTCAGGTCATACAAAGGGCGGTCATAGCTATGGCGGTATCTGGGGCGGCAAGAATGCCACATTCCATCATAATATGATAACCAACGTGCATAACCGTGCGCCACGTCTTTGCGGTGCCCGCTTCAACTGGGACGGATATGACACCGAGGCGTATGGCAATTCCGTTCAGGCAGAGCGTGTGGACGTTAGAAACAACCTCTACTATAACTGGGGTAACGGCAATGGTGCATACGGAGGTATGGGCGGTTATCACAATCTTGTGAACAACTATTACAAGGCAGGTCCGGGTACAAAGAATACCTCGCGTGTGTTCCAGGGAAGTGCTAATAGTTCAGATGATAGTAATGGCGTATTACCTGACGGCTTGCCTGGCAGATTCTATATCTATGGCAATTATGTTACAGCGCAAAGTGCAATATACGACTGGAGCGGCTTCAAACAGGATTCCGGTACAGGTGTCAATACAACAGACTTGACTTATACAGACTCACAGGGACTATATGGTGCAGCTGGAGCGACTGTAAGCATAAAACTTGATGGAGAGGTTGATATGGCTGACGTCACAACGCATACAGCAGCAAATGCTTATGATAAGATTCTGCTTTATGGCGGAGCATCGCTATATCGTGATGCTGTGGATGAACGTTTTATGACAGACGCCAAGAACGGAACAACACAATACCAGATGACAGAGACGACGGATGGCGAAGGAAATGCAGTAACAGAATTTACCAAAGGTATTGTCGATAAGATAAACGACCCAGCTGCCGCTGCAGTAGCAGAACAGCCGTCGTTCCCGATGCTTGCTGTGGTAGAACGTCCTACTAACTGGGATACAGACCGTGACGGTATGCCTGACGCATGGGAGGATGCCAATGGATTGAATAAGAATAGCGCAGCAGACGGCAACCTGTATACTCTTGATTCGGAAAAGACATGGTACACAAACCTGGAAGTTTATCTTAATTCTATTGTAGAGGATATAACAAGGGCTCAGACTAAGGGTGCGGAAATAGAAATAGAGGACGAGTATTATCCAGAATGGATAGAACCTACGGCTGAGTCTCTTACAGAGTTTGTCCTTTCTAACGAAACACACTCGTATGGCAGTGCCAACGTCTGGACATTCAGCAACGGCTTTGGCGTAACAGGACAGGAAGGTAGAACTTATGCCAGTGCTGGCGATTATATCAAGTATTCAAATGGCTATGAATACACAATATCAGTGCCTTCAAACGTAACAGTTTATAAGGTTAAGGTAGAAGGCTATGCCAATGCGGCAGTTGGTACAACTTCATATCTCGCAGCATTTGGTACACAGACCTTCGATGCAACAAGATACGTATTCCCTTCAGGAAACGCTTCTGTAAACAGAGCGTCTTACGAGTTCTCATTGCCAGAGGCAGTAACTGGTGGCACCTTGAAGATTCAGGCAACAGGAGCACAAACATGTATGATTGTCACACTTTATGGCAAGGAGAAATCTTATGACCTTGATGAGGTGGCGAATGAGATGAGAAATGAAAATGAAACGATAAATATTAATGAGACTGGAACAATTACCTGGAAGTTCGATGAAGGTAATGGAGATAAAATAGCAGAATATTCTGCTGGAATTGCGGATTATATTAAATCTGCGACGGTTACCCTGGGAGCGCAATTAGATTATAAAGAAACAAAAGAAGTAAATGTAGTAACAGAAACTTTAGTGCAGCCAAAGGTGAGAAATGATAATCCAGATGAGACAAATACTATAACATTCTCTGTTGAAGCAATAGATGGAGCCACATTTACTCCTACAAATGTCAAATTCTATATTTCAAGGATAGGTACTGACGCTGGCTATTATGACGCAAAAATAGGAAATGAAGGAGGTTATTCAACAATTGCAACAGGAGAGAAACCAGATAGAAACACCAATACAGATGGTAATAATTATTATACTATAAAGGATTTTGATGTTTCAAGTTTATCCGCATCGCAGATTAATAGTCTTATTTTTAATATTTATAATTTAGCTGCAAATAAACAAATTGGTCTTGCCAATATCATCATAACAGGTACATTGAAGTACACAACTTCTACGACAAAGACCATTGTCACCCTCGACGAGATGGCGACCGTGCATAACTTGGAGGCAGCAGAGAATGTGACTGTAGAGATGAAGCGCGGACTGACGGCAGGGGCATGGAATACGTTCTGCGTACCGTTTAATTTGACTAAGACGGAATTGGAAGCTGCGTTGGATGACGATGTGGAAGTAGTGAAATATACTAAGCAGGAGGGTACAACATTGCATTTCGAGGATATCGAGGATACTGACATTATCGAAGCAGGCAAGCCTTATCTTATAAAGCCGGCATCGTTCAGCAGAACTTATGAGGAAAGCAAGACGACACCTATAACATTCGAGGGTGTTAACCTGATTAAGGCAAATGTGACTTCTAACGGTGGTGATGTGGCAGAGACAGTTACCCCTACAGGTGCAGACTATTCTTTCGTTGGAACATACGTACGCTACATAATGAAGACCGACGGAACAGAACTGGGATTGAACTCTAAGAATAAACTGGCTAAGCCGGCGGCTTCTATAAATATAATGCGCGGTCTGCGCGGATTCTTCCGCTATAACGCTGGCAACGGTGCAGGAGCGAAGGTGGTGATAAACGGCGAACTGACATCGATAGACGAGATAGAGGGCTTCGGCACCATGGGTGCGGAGGGCGTTTACCACATAAGCGGACACTTCGTGCGTAAGGGCTGGAACAATGGCGACGGTCTGCAGCGTGGCGTGTATATCGTGAACGGAAAGAAAATGGTGAAGTATTAAATGAGGGGAGTAGGTTGATGAGTTGACAAGGGGCCTCACCCCCAACCCCTCTCCATAATGAGAGGGGAGTAAATTGATGAGTTAGTTGATTAACGTGAAAAGTGAAAAGAAGATAGAGGGAGGTAGAGGGAGATAGAAGGAGATAGAGGACGTATGCGTGTCAAGCTATTGTCTGAACTCCTGAACTCCTTTTTTAAAGTTGACGAGTTGACAAGTAAACAAGTAGACAAGTCTTCGTAAGAAGATAGAGGGAGGTAGAGGAAGATAGAGGGAGATAGAGGACGTATGCGTGTCAAGCTATTGTCTGAACTCCTACACTCCTATACTCCTACACTCCTAAAAAGTATACTCCTACACTCCTAAGCGAAGCGTCACTCCTTAACTCCTGACCCTCCATTAAAAATGAAAATAAATTGATGATGATAAAGAAAGAATATATAAGACCAGAGGTGGAATCTGTTATGTTTGAGGACCTGATGAACTGGGCTACATCAACAGGTAACACCGATGATGGCGAAGATGCCGATGGCTTCATGGCGAAAGAAGAGAACTGGGTATTCACCGACACCGACGACCTTGACGGATGGGAGCCCTACCGCAGTTGTCTGTGGACAGAGGATGAGACGGAGTAAGCAAGAATTCTTTTCCCTAATGAAAGCAAAAAACTACATTACTATTATTCTATTGGCGCTGGCGGCGATGACGGCAGGGGCGCAGGATGCTGAGATAACGGCTTTCCCGGGCGCCGAGGGTTTCGGACGCTATGCCTCTGGTGGCAGGGGAGGTGAGATATGCCATGTGACATCGCTGAGGGACGATGGCTCTGAAGGCACGCTGAGATGGGCTGTGGAGAAGGAAGGACGGAAGATTGTGGTCTTCGACGTGTCGGGAACGATCTTCCTGAACAGCAAACTGGACATCACTGCCAACACCACTATTGCAGGACAGAGCGCGCCGGGTGACGGTATATGTGTGGCTGACTACCCGGTGAGCGTGGTGGGCGACAATGTTATTATCCGATATATGCGTTTCAGACCGGGCAACAGGAAACTGCGCGGAAGCAGGGGCGGCTCATGGGACGGATTCAGCGTGATGGGATGCGATAATGTGATTATAGACCATTGCTCGGTGAGCTGGAGCATCGACGAGTGTCTGTCGGTGCTGGGAAACAGAAACACAACGGTGCAGTGGTGCATAGTGGCGCAGAGTCTTGTGAATGCGGGACACCCGAAGGGAGCGCATGGATATGGCGGCAACTGGGGTGGCAGCGGAGCGTCGTTCCATCATAACCTCGTGGCGCATCACACCAGTCGCACTCCAAGACTCGGACCTAACATGCGGACGCAGAGGGATGAGCGCATGGATATGCGTAACAACGTAATCTACAACTGGGGCGACAACGGATGCTACGGCGGTGAGGGCATGACGGTGAATATCGTGAACAATTATTATAAGCCGGGACCGGCAACACCGGATGATGTGAGAGGAAGACGTATAGCGGCGGTGAACATACGCACCACTGAATATTGCACGAACAAGAGGCGCGGCGGATGGAACGGATGGTATCCTATGTGGCACGTGTGGGGAAAGTTCTTCGTGGAGGGAAATGTCAACGACAGGTATCCGGAGGTGACGGCGGACAACTGGGAGAATGGTTTCTACAACCAGATATCACCGGAGGCTAACGACGGCACTTACACACGAGAGACACGTGACACCATAAGACTGAAGGAACCGATGCCGTATGCTCCGGTGACAACACACACGGCGGAACAGGCGTATGAACTGGTGCTGAGCAAGGCGGGAGCAAGTCTGCATAGGGACGCGCTGGACTGGCAGGTTGTGGAGGATACAAGAAACGGAACGGCGACATTCACAGGTGAGGGACTGAGACCGGGATTTGTCAACACGCAGGATGACAACCGCCCGGAGAACGCAACAGAGGAATGGACGGCATGGCCGCAACTGAGAACGGCACAGGCGCCGGCTGACACCGACCGTGATGGTATGCCGGACGAGTGGGAGAGGGCTAACGCTCTGAACCCCTCTGACCCTTCTGACGCCTCGGCTGTCTCGGAGAATGGATATACCAACATCGAGGTCTATCTGAACGCACTTGCGGACTAACATCATAGTGGATTAACATCATAATGGACTAACATCATAGTGGATTAACGTTATTGCATCTGCAGGTTAAAGCTTGTGTGTGGGTAACGTTAGTCCACATTTGTTTTCAGTATCCCTTCACCTTCTTTTAACATCTTTGACTTTAAGAAGATTGAGGAATATAGAAGGAGATAGAGAACACGTGTTGATGAGCGAAGGCGAAAAAACGATTTTTTAGAAGTTATGGAAGTTAAGCCAATAGCTTTTTTAGGAGTTGACAACTTGTTAACTCAACATATATAATTAGAACCTGTATCTGTCATAGTCACTCATAGCAGTATTTCTTCATCAGCAATAATCATTTCAATTTGGTATATACGCTATATACTTTTGGTATACACTGGATATACCGATGGTATACAGCGTATATACCAAATTAAAGTGACCGTCACCTCAATCGACTTGGCTATGACTGATTTTACTTCACACGAACTATGACTTTTATGTTGACAAGTGATTAAAGGATTTCAGGAGTGTAGGAGTGACTTCTCACTCTTAATTATGAATTAT
>JAFQGS010000087.1 GCA_017415455.1 Prevotella sp. | reverse complement strand
CGTGCATACAACCACGAAAACCTCTACACGAAGAAGACACCAGAGCTGTTCCGCTTGGCAATTGGCTTCAAGAACCAAGTGTGCTGCAATATGTGCATCTTTACGGATGGCTACAAGGATTGCTTGCGAGTGAGCAGCGTGCATGAACTCTATCGCTCAGCATTGGAGCTGTTCAACAACTTCAACCCTGCAAAGCAGCTCCACCTGTTGCAGAACCTTGGTACAACCACGCTCACGGAACACCAATTCTGTCAGATATTGGGCAGAATGAGGCTCTACCAAGCATTGCCAAGTGGTCAGCAGAAGCGCATCCCAAGAATGTTGCTTACAGATACGCAAGTCAACGCAGTAAGCAAGGCCTACGTCACTGACCCCAACTTTGGCGCGTTGGATGCTACGCTCACCATGTGGCAGTTCTACAACCTGCTTACAGGTGCCAACAAATCAAGCTACATTGACAGCTTCCTTGACCGCGCCTTGAACGCTACGGAGATAGCCGTGGGCATCAAAGAAGCATTGCACGGTGACGAAAGATACAAGTGGTTTATTGATTAAACAGGCTTGTTGATTGGAGAGTGAGGGCATCCCATTACGGTGGGGTGTCCTCTTTTTTATTTAATAACTATACAAATACAGATAATATGACAAACAACATCGTTTCAGAGGTGGAAATCTCATATAAGAACAGAGTACCATACAGCCAAAGGCAGAAGATAACAACATCACACAGCGCTTATGAAGTCCTTACACAGTTGTTCCCTGCTGATACCATTGATTACAGAGAAACATTCATCGTTCTCTATCTGAACAGGGCAAGCCAAGTGTTAGGCTACTCCATCGTTTCACAAGGTGGAACTGCAAGCACCGTAGTTGATACAAAGATGGTGATTCAAACAGCTCTACTTGCTAATGCTTCATGCATCCTTTTGGCGCATAACCATCCAAGCGGCAATTTGCGGCCAAGTCAAGAGGATAACAGGCTAACAGATAGAATCAGAGAGGCTGCAAAGCTCTTTGATATAGCTGTGCTTGACCATATCATCATTACTAATGAGAGTTTTTATAGTTTTTCAGATAACGGAGATATTTAATGACTATGGAAAAGAACGTGACTATGGAGATTATTGGTAACTTTGCCAAGACCGTACATGAGACCCATGACGTGATTGTGAGAGAGTGTGACTACTGTGGAAAGCCAATGACCGCAAGTGAAGCAAACGACTACGGCACATTATGCGAAAGGTGCTATATGTGCGAATACTATAATGAGTAAGCTATGGAATACGTTGTTTTGCTTGATTACTCAGATGGTGAGATAATCAAAATCAGACTATCTGAACAAGAAACCATCCTCGCAGATGAAGCAGAGGATTACGAAGAGTTCTTGCGGACATTGGAAGATAAGTACGATTTCAGATTGGATAACTGTTGTTGGATGAGCACAACCAATTTGAAAGAGCGAAGCTATCTCTAATGCTCACTTTGCTAATTAGTGAATGTTTCTATGACTATCAGCACATTACAGATTGATGGCCAAAAGGAACATTCACTTTTATTCATTAACTAATAAAACAGAACATTTATGTCACTCAAATACACGAAGACAACCGCAGATTATCTGCAATGGGACGAGGCCATGAACCTCATTCGCAAATTAGCTAAAGATGGTAATTACAAAATGTCCCTTCTTATAGCATTGGGAT
>JAFQGS010000086.1 GCA_017415455.1 Prevotella sp. | reverse complement strand
GACTATTGTGAGGTTCATCATCCTGATATGCTGCGTGATGTGACGAAGGCGTGGATAGAGGCAGGATTGTCACTGAGGAAAGAACCTGCATCTGCGGTTCTCACCAAGCATATCACTCCTTGTGATGATTGGATGATATTAAGAGGTGAGTATAAACCATCTCTGAGACTGTGTTTCTTGCCAGCAGAAAAGTCGGAGGATAGGGGCATTTGGTATGGCTATGAGACTGAAAGACTTGAGCGCCGACCGGTGTTTGTGGCGGAGAAGAAGTGAACAGTGGGCAATTAACAGTTAAAAGTGAAAAATTAAAAGTGAACAGTGAAAGATAATGTATGTGTCCCACTTCCCACTTCTCACTTAAGACCTCCTGCACTCTTGAAAGAAAACACTCCTACAAAAATTATAATTCATAATTCCCAATTCATAATTAAGAACACTTCTCCTTAACCCTAATTGTATAATTATTGAATTTATTAATACTGCTATAGATGATATCTGTTTGTATAATAAGAAAACATGTTGTATCTTTGCAACGTCAAACAATGAAATTATTAATTTAAAATATTACAACTATGGCAAAGAGTATTAAAGGAACGAGAACAGAAAAGCATCTCATGATGAGTTTTGCAGGTGAGTCACAGGCAAGAATGCGTTATACATATTTCGCGAGTGTAGCAAAGAAGGAAGGTTATGAGCAGATTGCGGCAATCTTCCTTGAGACAGCAGAGCAGGAGAAAGAGCATGCAAAGCGTATGTTCAAGTATCTGGAGGGCGGAATGGTTGAGATTACAGCTAAGTATCCCGCAGGTGTTATTGGTACGACAATGGAGAACCTGAAGGCAGCGGCAGCTGGTGAGCATGAGGAGTGGAGCGATGACTATCCAATGTTCGCTCAGGTTGCAGAGGAGGAGGGATTCCCTGGCATAGCAGCCATGTATCGCAATATCTCAATTGCAGAGAAGGCGCACGAGGAGAGATATCTTGCGTTGCTTAAGAATGTAGAGGAGTACACTGTGTTCAAGAAGGATGGTAAGGTGTTCTGGCAGTGCCGCAACTGTGGCTTCGTGTTCGAGGCAGAGGAAGCACCAAAGGCTTGTCCGGCATGTCTGCATCCACAGTCATACTTCGAGGTGATGAAGGAGAACTATTAATCAATAGATGATAGAAACGGTTGGAGACGTGATGTCTGTAATCTGACATAATTAAAAGCAACGAGGCGGCTTGATGATTCAAGCCGCCTCTTCTTCTTTTTTTCAGTAAACAGTTATTCCACTATCTTAATATTCACGTTGTTCTTCTTGATGTTCTTTGAGTTGTTAAACTCATCGCCCTTCTTTGCAATGATGTTTATATTCTCAAGAGTGATGCCGTCTATAGGCATCTCTGGAAGTCCGTTGAACAGCATTGCTCGTCCTGCGCCGTTGCACACCACATTGCGTATGTCGATGTTTCTGAAAATAGGAGTTGTCTCATCCACTTTCTGAATATCGCTGGTGTTTGGCTTATCGCCATCTGCCACAGCCTCAGACACTGACTTGCCACCATAATACATGTTGAATATCAGGGCATCGTTCTTTATGTCGTTCATTGATATGCCGTCAATGAAGATGTTCTCAACAATACCGCCACGCCCGCGCTTACTCTTGAAACGCAGTCCGACGTCAGTACCGAGGAACTGACTGTTTCTCACCATTATATTGCGAACGCCGCCGCTCATCTCTGAACCAACGACAAAACCGCCATGTCCGGCAAATACCGTACATCCGTCAACAACCACATTCTCACAAGGCATGCCTCTGCGTCTGCCGTCAGCGTCCTTGCCGCTCTTTATGCAGATGCCGTCATCTCCGGCGTCGAACTTAGAGTTTATGATGAGGGCGTTCTTGCAAGACTCAAGGTCAAGGGCGTCGCCATTCTGGGCGTATGATGGATTTCTTGCAAGCACATTCTCTATAATAACGTTCTCGCACATCAGCGGATGTAAGTTCCAGGCAGGTGAGTTCTGGAAAATAACACCCTGTAAAAGCACGTTCTTGCACTTCACGAAATTCACCATCACAGGGCGCAGGAAGCGTTTTACGCTGTTCCACTCTTCCTCTGTCTTCAATCCCTGAGGAACGTTCATGTTTGCAACCTTGTCGCCTTTGGCATATCCCTCAGAAGGAAGCCACAGGTTATCACGCTTGAAAACACCGCCATTCTTGGTGAATGCCTTCCATTGGTTTGCTGTAACCTTCTCCTTCTTCAAAGGACGCCAGTATTGTCCATTGCCGTCAATGACACCTTCGCCAGTCACTGCGATGTTCTCCTCTCCGTATGCGCTGAGCGGTGCCTGGCAGCGACGTGTGTCAAGACCCTCGAAAGAAGATTGGATAAGAGGGTATAGGTTCTCGTCTGCCGCAAACAGTATTATGGCGCCTTTCTCCAAATGCAGGTTTATGTTGCTTTTCAATACTATCGGACCCGTATGCCATACACCACATGGCACAACAAGCTTACCACCGCCTTTTTCGCTGAGGCTCTTAATTGCCTTTGCGAAAGCATCAGTACATAATGTCTCTCCGTTGCCAATCGCACCAAAGTCTTTTATGTTCACTTCGCTCTCTGGAAATACAGGCGCTTTTACCTCAGGCATGCTGAAAGGCAGGTTCTGTGTGTAATGCTTGTAAGGGTTGTCAGCAAAGGCTCCGCAAGTTGCAACCAATGCGATGATTAGTGTAAAGATTGTTTTTCTCATAATTGTTATTTTGTTGTTTCATTATTAGTTCTAACTAATAAACGCAATACTTCGTGTTTTATTATCTTTCAAGGTAAAAGGGGAAGTTATTCGCCTAATAAGTCATATAGGTCTCATGGGGCCTATGGGAACCATGAGTCTTATAGGGCTTATGAGCCTTAAATGCCTTATTGGGATTTCTCGTTAATCATTACCATGAGTCTTGCGATAATCCAGTCTGGCCTTTGTCATCTGCTCCTTTATTCCGCCATATCTTATAAAATCATCTTCCAATCTGCTAAGCCTACCGAATATCGCATCAGTCTGATGAATCAGTGTTATGGCAATATTGCATATTGTCTCGTCAGAACGTTTCACAATGGCATCTCTATAAAATGCCGAGTCGTTATGCTTGGCACACACGCGACGAGTTTGGATAGCCTTCTCAGAATTAATATCCCACATTTCCAGACCACGCACGCGTAAGTAGTCCTCATAATCAGCAAGTAACTCCTGAAAACTGGCACGGGCAACATTCATCAGCTTTATCTCCGTTGCCGAGGATGTCGTTGAGGCGGCAGAACCTTCCGCTATATTCTGCTTGCCACTGCGTGCTGCCTGAACCATCTGATCTATGGTGCGGTCGCCTTTATGGAGATAAGTGGAAGTGAAATAGTAGGTTATATCATAAATACATTCTGCCTTCTGATAGACTATCAGCCCGCGATAGTTTCCACGCTTCGGCAAAAAGTGCTCTCCCATGATTCTTTCTTGATTTTAAAGGTTAGTACTATTTTTCTTCTTGAGAATGAGGCTTATAGGCCTTATAAGTCCCATTGGTCTCATTGGTCTCATTGGCCTCATTGGTCCCATTGGTCTCATTGGTCTCATTGGTCTCATTAGTCTCATTAGTCTCATTAGCCCCATTGGTCTCAATCTACCCAATATCCACCACGGTGATGCCGGCACCGCCAAACTGCACATGCTCGTCCTTGAAACTGATGACGTTAGGTACTGTCGCTAAGTATTGACGTATCAGCTGTTTAAGTATTCCTGTTCCGGTGCCATGCAGGATTCTTACCCGTGCCATCCCCACAAGTATGGCATCGTCAATGAAATACATCACGGCGTTGATTGCCTCTTCGCCCCTCATACCCCTGACGTCAATATCCTGTTTGAAGTTTAGTTTCTTGTTGTCGATTGTCTCACGTGTCTGTCTGCCGACAGTAGTAAATGCCTTCGGCTCCTCTTTCTTCTGCGCCTTTGCACGCTCCAGCCTGTCTGTGCGCATCTTCGTCCGCATGTCCCCGAATATCACTGTCGCCATTTTACCATCTGTTGCCTCTACCGTTCCAATGCTTGTAAGACCTTTGATGCGCACTGTGTCACCAACGGTTATAGGTAAGTCCTTTTCTGCCTTGGCTTTCTCTAAAGCCAGTGTTGTCCGTTTTTTCTCTGTTTTCTTCTTCTCTTTCTCAGCCTTGCGCTTCTCCTTCCTGTCCTTCCGTTCCTGAATCTGCCTTATCTTCTTGGCAATCATCTCGTCGTTGTCCTTGACGTCAATGTCGTTGACCTCACTTCTGAAGGCGTTAAGTTCCTCCCTTATTTTTCTTGTCTCCTCCTTCTCTGCCTGACTCTCCCTTATCTCCCTGATGGTGTTCTCTATCTTTTTGTTACTCTCCTTCAGAAGCTCCTCAGCCTGCTCTTTTGCTTTCTTTAAGATATCCTTGCGACTCTTCTCCAGTTCCTTGACCTCGTTCTCATAACGTGCTATGGTCTGCTCCATAACCTTCTCACGCTGATGAATATTCTGCCTCTTGTTCTCCCAATAGCGTTTGTCGCGCACGATGTCCTGCAAATATTTGTCGCTTTGTATGTAATCACTGCCCACAATCTCGCTTGCGTCGCGTATCACCTCCTCCGGCAGTCCTATCTTTCTCGCAATCTCTATGGCAAACGAACTTCCCGGCTGGCCTATCTGCAACTGGAACAGCGCCTGCATCTCGTGTCTGTCGTATAACATGGCACCATTCACCACCCCCTTGTTCTCTTCTGCAAAATGCTTCAGGTTCTGGTAGTGCGTGGTTATAACCCCGAACGCTTTCCTGTTGCAGAACTGCTTTAGCACCGATTCGGCAATGGCGCCACCTATCTGCGGTTCTGTTCCTGTTCCGAACTCATCGATAAGAATCAGCGTCCTCTCATTTGCCTGCTTCATCATGTTTTTCATGTTCAGCAGATGACTTGAGTATGTACTAAGGTCGTTTTCAATACTTTGCTCGTCGCCTATGTCAATCAAGATATTCTGAAACACACCCGTCTTGGAATTCTCCCTTACAGGTATTGACAGTCCGCACTGCAACATATACTGCAGTAGTCCTACCGTCTTCAGACACACCGACTTTCCGCCGGCGTTGGGTCCTGAGATGATGAGTATTCTTTTCTCCTTGTTAAGGAGTATGTCAAGCGGCACAACCTTCTTTCCTTGCTTTGCCAGCGACAGTTGTAACAGCGGATGCGACGCATTCACCCAGTCGATGTGCGGATGCTTGCCCACCTCCGGCTCATATCCGTTTATCTGCGAAGCCAGCTTCGCCTTTGCCTGTATGAGGTCTATGGTGGCGAGGAAACGGTATGACTCAAGTATAGGTTTCACGTATGGTCTTACCTCCTTTGCAAAATCGGTAAGTATCCTCACTATCTCCCTTCGCTCCTCGTGCTCAAGCTCTCTTATCCTGTTGTTTGCCTCAACAACCTCTGCCGGCTCTATGAACACCGTCTTTCCCGATGCCGACTCATCGTGCACAATGCCCTTTATCCTTCTTTTCATTCCAGGCGCCACCGGAATCACCAACCTTCCGTCGCGCATTGCAGGCGTCACATCTTTTTCCACCAGTCCCTCGCTTTGTGCAGCGCGCAGTATGCTATACAATGTCCGTGATATTCCGCTGCTTACGTTAGATAACTCACGTCTGATGTTCAGTAATCCCGGAGACGCATTGTCGCGAATCCTTCCGAAGTTGTCCAATATCCTGTCTATCTGCTGAATTATCGTAGGGAAAGTCATTACATCCTGTGACAAACGGTACAGGGCAGGGTAGAGTGATGTGGAGCCCGTCTGCTCCTCTCCGTCTTGCGTCTCACTCTTTCTGAGAAACCTCACGATGTCAGCTATTGTCTCCAACGAGCGGCGCAGGTCAAACATCTCGTTCTCTTCAAGGTGCGTACCTTCAAGGCGCAACCTTGCCACCGATTCCCTTACGTCAAAGAAGTAGTTCATAGGGAAACTGTCTTCTGTCTCCATCAGTCTTCTGAACTCCCTCACCTGTGTGAGCCATTCGTTTATGGTCTTTGCGTCTCCCGATACGCTGATACTTTTAACCATCTCCTTACCTAATGAGCTGAGGCACTTCTCATTCAGGAGCATGCGTATATCGTTAAAGCCAATCTTGCTTTCAAATGTCTTTGGGTAAATCATAATGCAAAGTTACTAACTTAAAATGACATAGAGCAGGGGAAACAAAAAAAAGGAACCCTGTGGATTCCTTTTCTTGCGGAGAGAGAGGAAAGTTTAAAAAGACAGTCCATGATTATCACAGATTACAACTGACTGTCTATCAGAATATTCAAACTTTCGCAACTATCTTTTATTGTCATATTTTCTTTTGTATTCTCAACAAAGGGGGGAGCAGATTTAGAATCGCCATTAATCTTGTACCTTTGTCTAAGAATAGGTGTGTGCGCAGTGATAAGCAATCACATAATAACCTATAAAATAAAGAGATATGATAGAAATTAAGTACAACATTAGAAATTTAGTTGACAAACGTGACAACAGAGTAGTTGTACGCGTTAGGTGGAATAATAAACGAAATGAAGTAGGATTCACTACTGGATTTTATGCTCAACAAGAGAAATGGGATATAGACCAACAAAAAGCAAAGAAAGGTACCACACATCAAATAGTGGGAAGATGTGCTACTGCCACAGAAATTAATAGGTGTCTTTCTGAATTTAAAGAATCAATTGCTGCTTGTTTTCAGTACTTTGCTTACCATAATTCGGTTCCAACATCCAATCAATTAAAGGAATTTGTAAATAAAGACCTGAATCGTAATGAAAAAGAAATTGTAGTCGCAGATACGATGCCACAAAAGGAAACAATGGAACAGATGCTGGAGCATTTCTTAGATCGATGTGGGAAAGAGAAAAATTGGGATTACAAATGTAAAGAGAAATACGAGCAAGCGTATCAGCATATTATGGCTGCAAACCCAGGAATTAAACCTGATAGCATAACTATTGAGCATATGCTAAAACTTCGTGATTGGTACGTTGAACATGAATATAAAAATAGGACAATAAACAAACAATTGATCATGTTGAAAGCTTTTTTGAAGTGGATAAACCAACAAGAAGGATACGATGTCCCATCTTCTGTCTTAAATTTCTCTTCCAATCTTAAAGTCCTCAAAAAGACTGTCACATATTTGAAATATGAAGAATTATTGCATTTCGCTCATTTTAAATTTGAGAATGACGATAGTGGACGTTTAACTAGAGCACGAGACGCTTGGTGTTTTATGGCATTTACATCGCTCAGGGTATCTGATCTTATGAGACTTAAAAAAGGGCATATTCAAGATAAATATATAGACATGTATGCCCAGAAGACAGGAGAGCGTTTGCTGATCCCGTTAATAGATGAATCTAAACGTATTCTATCCCAATACATGAGAAACGTCAAAACTGGAGATACTATTTTTAATATACCTAGTCCACAGAAACTAAACAATGCGGTGAAAGATGCAGCAAAATCAGCTGGACTAAATCGAGAAATAATCGACATATATTTAATAGGAAATGAACGAAAAGAGGATGTACATCAATTCCACGAAATTATATCAAATCATGATGCAAGGAGAACTTTTGTTTCGTGCTCGTTGGCAATGGGAATTTCTGCTGAAACGGTAATGAAGTGTACTGGTCACCATTCTTACAACACAATGAAGCCTTATATCGAAACCGCAATAGAAACTCAAGTTTTAGAGATGGAAAAATGGAACCGCAGTCAGTATCGTTCGCAGATAGTCAATCTTTTAGACAATGCAAGCGAAGAGGAATTGAAAGAATTTTTGTTTAATATTCAAAGGATTCTAGATACGCACTGAAATGATTTGCATCATGCATTTAAACTGGATTCATGTCACGAATCCAGTTTTTTTTGTCTGTATACTTGTACTTTCAACACAATATTCAACTTCAACTTTAACATATTCAACAAACTCTTCAACATTGGTTAGTCCAATTCAACAATATGAATATCAATGTTTTGAGAGTTCGTAATTTTGCAAAAAACAACAACGAATAATTATTAAATTAATTAAAAAATGGACAAAGAAATGAATAAAGAAAAACCGTTAATCCAAGCAACGCTAGGTGATCTTCGTTCACTTATTGACGAACTAGTTGGTGATAAGCATGAAGCACCTAAAGAAGAGGTTAAAGTAAAACGCAAGTATGTATATGGATTACAAGGACTCTGTGATTTATTATCGTGTTCTACCTCTACCGCAGCTCGAATAAAAAGAAGCGGAGTAATAGATGCTGCAATCAGTCAGCATGGTAAGATAATTGTAGTAGACGCAGATTTGGCTATTGACTTATTAAATATAAGAAAGCGCCGGATAGGTAACAACAGAAAATTTTAGCAACGGGCATAGGATATAGAAGTAGAATTAGCATTTAGAGAGTAGTAACAAGATTTTTAACAGTAAAGCAACCGCATTATGTAAAAAAACAGGATTATTAGTAGTTAAATTTAAAACGTAATTAACAAAAACAAAAGAAAATGGATAATCAAATAATTCAAGGCCTAGTACCAGTGTCTCAAAACACAGCTAAACAGAATGCATCAAATAATACAATAAAATCAAAGACAATGAAAAATTTTAAACCAGATTACTCCGAAGACAAGATTGTCAATTTACAAGAAATAACGTTTATTGCTGAAAAAGAAATCATTAGGATTCACAATGATGAGAAACTTCGTACTTCCCCATATGGGGAAAACGGTTGTAACTGCATGTTAAACATCACAGAAGCAATGAATAATGGATTTGATATTGTGACACCTGAAGTTAACAGACTACATGGTAAAGATCTACAGAAAACAGGTGCTTCATTACGAATCTTTGGTGCACAGCAGCCTGTATTATTTATAACGAAAAGAGTAGCTGATATTGCAGGAATGAAGGTTGTTCGTTTTACGAATGACAAAAAGCAGGGAGCTATTGATGATGATGCTATTGTGGTTATTGACGGCAACGGTCGTATCAATTATCTGCTAAGTTTAGATGCGATTGATCGTCCAACGGTGTTTGGCACATTTATCACAAAGGATGCTTTAGGTTATTATAACCCTGCTAAGGTTATGGAAGTTATCAACACAGAGCGACTTATGTGGAAAACTCAGGATATGGTTCAAAAACGACTTCTTGAAGAAGGCAACAATGCTCATGAAGGTTGGGGATTTATCCAGGACTTACTCAAAAAGGGATACAAATACCAAGCCGCCTGTCAAATTGCCACTTTAGGGAATGACAGAATTAAAAAGAGAGAAGCGACAAGTGGCAAAGCTGAGGATATTTTCGTTGACATGCATTATTCCAAGCAAATTTTTCAAAAGTTGAAAGAAAAAATTGGAGAGGGAGAGGACAAGACTTTGAAAACAAAAGCCTTTACCCAAATCATATCTGCACTTTGGAAGAGGATGCTTAATAAGAACTCAAAAGAGGACGCGACGAACCATTTTGTAACCTTTATTGCAAGCATCCCATCAGACAAAGTTACCGAGATAATCTCAGCACAGGGGAAAGATAAGGATGCAAGAAGGGTAGAAATCATAAACGACCTTTTTAATGATTATTTAAAAGATAATGAGATTGAGCTATAAATAAAAAATGTTCCCGACGAGTTTGTATAAATCAAATTAGTCGGGAACCTCAAGAAAAATCATGATGAAACAGAAAAGAAATGCGGTTTGAGTAGTAGCAATATCGCTTCTGTTCTAGGAATAGAAAAAAGTACTGTTTGGAGATTTCTTAAATAATGGAGTAATTTCTTTCAATCTGTTGAACAACACTGGGTGATTAATACGAAAGGGATTACCCAGTGCAGTGTTAAAATAACGAAGCATGAAAAGGAAAGTTGAAGTTATCATGAATGGGCAGGCAGGTATGAAGATACAATTCTTAAATGGAACTGTTGACATCCCTGATAAACCTGGAGGTTACACTATTGCTTGTGGATGTGGTGGTGGGAAGACAACAGCAATCAGCCAAATTATATGGCAGAATGCAGATAGTGGAGTCGTTTATCTTGTAGATACGGTGGCCGAACTGGAGAAGATGTACCAGACACTGAAGACAATGATAAAAAAACATCCTTTAAGGGGGTTGTCTTGTGATGATATTTTCTGCCTAAGATCCAATAGGAACGAGAAAGATGGGATGGATGATGAATATAATAAGCAATTGGCTGCTTTTAAGAATGATACGAGTCTGATACACAATAAAAAAATATTACTTTTAACTCATGTCAGATTTTTCTCGGGACTATTGCCTGACTTCCTATTTTACAATAATAATCCCAATGATGCATGTTTGTTTGACGGTAACTTTTGTCATCTAATGAATCGGGATGATAT
>JAFQGS010000085.1 GCA_017415455.1 Prevotella sp. | reverse complement strand
GTTCGGTGCAAAGAAACTGCTGTACAAGATAAGACGATGCAAGATACAGAAGAACAACCCACTGAAGTCGTACACCGCATATCTGTGCTACAGATATCTGCCGCTGTCTTTGAGCGCAATAGACTGGATTATATCCAAATATATACACCGGCGCAAACCATCTGGTACCATATGCGAGATGACCGACACCAACAGGCCTCTGAAAGGATGCTACAGCATAGACTGCATGGCAAGCACCATTGACGTAACGTTTGAAGACAGAACATACAAGGCCATGGCTGGCTATGACGAATATCTGAGCAATACTTATGGAAACTATATGAAACTGCCACCGAAAGAGCAGCAGACTCAACATAAATTCAAAGCATACTTCAAATGAAAAAAGCTATAATAGTAGGAGGCAGCAATGGAATAGGCATGGCCATCGCCTTACAATTAAACGGATACGACCGCATCGTGATAATAGACAGGGAGATGCCTGACGACAGACTGAGAAACAAGGTATGTGTGGAATACGAACAGTTTGACCTCAACAGCAATGACTTCTCGCTCTTCGACAAGCACAACGATGCCGATATGCTGATGATTACCGCAGGAATAGGCCGGCTTGCGCTGTTTGAAGACACGACAGAGGAAATGATAGCTACGTGTATGCAGATAAACGCAACGGCAACGATGCGGATAATAAAACGTTTCTACAACAGGCTGACAGACAAAAAACCATTTATGTGCGGAGTGATGGTGAGCATAGCGGGATTTATGAGCAGTCCTTTCTTCTCCGTTTACGGCGCTTCGAAGGCGGCACTGAAGATATTCATAGAGAGCGTGAACGTGGAACTGACAAAAAAAGGCACCGTCAACCGCATACTGAACGTCAGTCCAGGTTCAATAAAAGGAACAAAATTCAGCGGCGGAGAAAACGACATTTCCGCTACAGCCGATCTTGCATCCGAGATAATAAGCCGTCTGGAAGCGCACAACGACCTGTTCATCCCACAATATGAGGAGATTTTCAAGGGTGTGCTGCAACGTTACCACGAAGACTTCAGGGCAGAAGGCATGCACAGCTATGAATACAAGGTAAAGAGCGGAAGAGTAAAAGGTTAGACTAAAAGCGCACCTTACAAACACACGCCAGCGACACTGTGGCGGAAGACACTCCATGAACATGGAGCACATTTGCACACTACTTGCTTTCTTTGCTTATAGCCTTAACCTCCGGATTTGGCTGATGATCGATCTTACCCTTGATGTCATCATAGCGCTCTACTATCTCTTTCTTTATATTAGTAGAAGAAAGACCTTCTCCGTAAGGAAAGTAGAATACCGCCACGCCAAGTTCCTTAAGATAATCATACTTGCCTGTCCAGTCGTCACCAACAACAAACACGTCGATATTGAGTTTGCCCACAAGTTCCGTGTGGTCAAGAGACTTCTGGGGAATGACTATATCTGGATATCGTAGCGCCTTGATAATGGCTATGCGCTCCTCGAAAGGAATTATGGGAGCCCGTTTGTAACTGCATACAAGTTCGTCTGTGCTGACTCCTACAATAAGAGTATCGCCAAGTCCACGCGCATATTCAATCATTTTAAGATGATTACTGTGGAACATATCAAATGTACCAGAGGTGTAAACGACCACTTTATCTCTATACATATTACATATAAGGTTAGAAATATTTCTGCAAATATACAACAAACATACGAAAACACATCAGTTTGAAACAATTTTATTAACAAACTACGATGGCCGTGATGTCAAAACACAACCCAGAAACACAAACAGACTGGATGTGCAAATAGTTTTGCAGCATATATACCTTTTGATGCTTCACAAACCATTCTCATGCCAAAAAGATT
This sequence comes from Prevotella sp., assembly GCA_017415455.1. Classification (GTDB taxonomy): domain Bacteria; phylum Bacteroidota; class Bacteroidia; order Bacteroidales; family Bacteroidaceae; genus Prevotella. The sequence continues at coordinate 4,225 of JAFQGS010000085.1, read as the reverse complement.
ACATTTCATATCAGCAAATGTTAATAATATATAAAATAAACAATACCGACACAAGCAATCAACCATTCAAATAAATAAAATATGTAATTTTGCAGTCCGATTATTTCGGGGATAGACTTAGAGTCCCCATGAACGGAGTGTTAATAGTCGTACTTTTGGCCGAGTGCGATGGTTAGTGAATCGCCGTTCAATGAAAGTTTAAATGTTTTTTAGTAGTAAAATTAAAATTTAAAATGAACACTTTAAGTTACAAGACAATTTCCGTAAACAAGGAAACTGCTAATAAGGAGTGGATTGTAATCGACGCAACAGATCAGGTTGTAGGTCGCCTCTGCTCAAAAGTAGCTAAAATCCTCCGCGGAAAGCACAAACCAAGTTTCACTCCTCACGTAGATTGTGGAGACAATGTTATTATCATCAATGCCGCAAAGGTGGTATTCACTGGTAAGAAAGAGACCGACAAGGTTTACACACGTTACACTGGTTATCCAGGCGGTCAGCGTTTCAACACACCTGCAGAGCTTCGTACAAAGAAGGACGGTGTAGACAAAATGCTGCGTCATGCTGTTAAGGGTATGCTTCCAAAGGGTCCTCTCGGCCGTAGCATCCTTAAGAACCTTTACATTTTCGAAGGCACAGAGCATAACATGCAGGCTCAGAAGCCAAAAGCACTTGATATTAACCAGTTTAAATAATTATAACAATGGAAGTAGTTAATGCAATTGGTCGCCGTAAGAGTGCTGTTGCACGTATTTACGTTAGCGAAGGTACAGGCAAAATTACCATAAACAAGAAAGATATCACAGAGTATTTTCCATCAGCAATACTTCAGTACGTTGTTAAGCAGCCACTGCTTGAACTCGACTGCGTAGAGAAGTATGACATCAAGGTGAACCTTGACGGTGGTGGTTTCACAGGCCAGAGCCAGGCATTGCGCCTCGCTATCGCTCGCGCTCTCGTGAAAATCAACGAGGAAGACAAGAAAGCACTTAAGGTTAAGGGATTCCTTACACGCGACTCACGTACAGTTGAGCGTAAGAAGCCAGGTCAGCCTAAGGCACGTCGTCGCTTCCAGTTCAGTAAGCGTTAATTTTCAGATGTAATAAGAGAGGTGAAATCACTAATCTTACGCATAAAGAAACTGAACATGTTTAGTATCTAAACTGTTGGGATTTGTATCATGCCATGAATATTATTCAAGCAATGACATCAACTACTCATCAGTTGGTTCTAAAAAACTAAAAAGAAAGTAAACAACAATAATTAAAAAAAAGAAAAATGTCAAGAACAAATTTTGATATGCTTTTAGAGGCTGGCTGTCACTTCGGTCACCTCAAGCGCAAGTGGAATCCAGCAATGGCTCCTTATATCTTCATGGAGCGTAATGGTATTCACATTATAGACCTTCATAAGACTGTAGTTAAGATAGACGAGGCTGCAGACGCATTGAAGCAGATTGCCAAATCAGGAAAGAAAATCCTGTTCGTTGCTACTAAAAAACAAGCAAAGGATGTTGTTGCAGAGAAGGCAACATCAGTAAACATGCCATACGTTATCGAGCGTTGGCCAGGTGGTATGCTCACAAACTTCCCTACAATCCGTAAGGCTGTTAAGAAGATGGCAAACATCGACAAGCTGATGAACGACGGTACATACTCAAACCTCTCAAAGCGCGAAATCCTTCAGATCAGCCGCCAGCGTGCTAAGCTCGAGAAGAACCTTGGTTCTATCGCAGACCTCACACGTCTTCCTTCTGCACTCTTTGTTGTAGATGTAATGAAGGAGCATATTGCTATCAAAGAGGCAAAGCGTCTTGGTATACCAGTATTTGCTATCGTTGATACAAACTCTGATCCAAAAGACATCGACTTCATGATTCCTGCAAATGACGACGCAAAGGACAGCGTAGAGATCATTCTTAACGCTTGCTGCGCTGCTATCGCAGAAGGTCTTGAGGAGCGCAAGATTGAGAAGGCTGACGAGAAAGCTGCTAAAGAGCAGGCTGAAGCAGCTGCTGTAGAGGACAGACCAAAGCGCGCTCGCAAGGCTCGCAAGGATGCTGCTCCAAAGGCAGAGGAGGCACCATCTGAGGTTTCTACAGAAGAGACAGCAGAGGCTTAAATAAAAATGTATGATGTAAGTGGTGGCTTCCACCCTTACATCATTCACATTTAATAATTTATCAACCATTAATAAAGATTTACAATTATGGCAATTTCAATAGCAGATATTCAGAAACTGCGCAAGATGACAGGTGCCGGACTTGCTGACTGTAAGAAGGCTCTTACTGACGCTGAAGGCGATTTCGACAAGGCTGTAGAGGAAATCCGCAAGAAGGGACAGGCTATCGCAGCAAAACGTTCTGACCGTGAGACTTCTAACGGTTGTGTTCTCGTTAAGGCCGCTGATGACTTCGCAGCTATCGTTGCCTTGAAGTGCGAGACAGACTTCGTTGCAAACGGAGCTGACTATATTAAGCTTACACAGGACATCCTTGACGCAGCTGTTGCCGCAAAGGCTAAGAGCATCGAGGATGTGCTTGAGCTCACTATAAGCGATGGTACTACAGTTAGCGAGGCTATTGTAGCACGCAGTGGTATCACTGGCGAGAAGATGGAGCTTGACGGCTACAACTTCATCGAGGGTGCAAATGTATCTACATACGACCACATGAGCAACCACACACTCTGTACTATGGTTCAGACAAACATGCCTGCAGAAGAGCAAGCTCACAATATAGCAATGCAGGTTGCAGCTATGAACCCTGTAGCACTCAACGAGGACAGCGTTTCTCAAGATGTTAAGGACACAGAGTACAAGGTAGCAATTGAGAAGACAAAGGAGGAGCAGGTAGCTAAGGCTGTTCAGGCAGCTCTTAAGAAGGCTGGTTTCAACCTCTATATCGCAGAGAACGAGGAGCACATGGCTGAGGGTATTGCCAAAGGCAACATCACAGAGGCACAGGCTGAAGAGATTCGCAACATCAAGGCTACTGTAGCTGAGGAGAAGGCAGCAAACCTTCCTGAGCAGATGATACAGAACATCGCGAAGGGACGTATGGCTAAGTTCTACAAAGAGAACTGTCTGCTCAACCAGGATTACATCCAGGATGGCAACATGACAGTAGCAGACTACCTCAAGTCTGCAAACAAGGAGCTCACAGTTGTTGCGTTCAAGCGTTTCACTCTCCGCTCTGAGTAAGACAGAAATATTACTGAATCAGTAATTTAGCATAAGAGACAGGCATGAAGTTTCACAACTTTAATGCCTGTCTTTTTTCTTATTACTCACATTCCGGCATATTGCTCATAAAGGAAGGACAGTGGAAGACATACCAAACAGCAGTGTGAAATGACGCAAATATATCACAATCCACATGAATCTGATAAATAGCAATCATGCCGTAGATTACTTTATAAATATTAAAAAACTGTCATAATTTGAATATTGCTTGAATTTGTCTTACCTTTGCGAAATATTATTTTGCAGACATACGCCACAGTCTGCTGCATATAATATACAGAACACAAGAATCACACATATCAAATATAAATCAAAGCTACATGAAAATATTTGCAATAGGCATGAACTACATCCAGCACAATAAAGAGCTTGATGGTGCGTTATATAAACCAGAGGAACCTGTAATATTCACAAAGGCAGACTCATCACTCCTTAAGGACGGCAAGCCTTTCTTCCTCCCGGAGGAGATGGGACAGGTTGACTATGAAACCGAATTGGTGGTCAGAATAAGCAAACTCGGCAAAAGCATACCGCAACGTTTTGCACACCGCTATTACGACGCTGTCACCGTAGGCATTGACTTCACCGCACGCGATTTGCAGAAAAAGCTAAGAGCAGAAGGCAAGCCCTGGGACTTATGCAAGGGATTTGACGGGGCTGCCGTCATCGGCGAATGGGTTGACATAGAGAAGTTCAGGGATATTCAGGCTATACACTTCCACCTGGACATAAATGGGAGCACCGTTCAAGAAGGTTGCACCAGCGACATGCTCTTCAAGGTTGACGAGATTATAGCATACATAAGCCGTTATTTCACGTTAAAGACGGGCGACCTTATCTACACAGGAACACCTGTCGGTGTCGGTGCTGTGAAGATTGATGATCATCTTACTGGTTACCTCGAAGATAGAAAAGTATTAGAATTCAACGTTAAATGACAAGAAAACATCTATTTAGCATTATATTCCTCCTATGCCTTGTT
>JAFQGS010000084.1 GCA_017415455.1 Prevotella sp. | reverse complement strand
ATGATGTTATGCCATACTCCTCAATCTTTCTTAAGAATTTATCTGCAGTGAACTTTTCATGGTCAAAGACGAATACAGCAGCCCCGGCAAACCATTGTCCGTAGAGTTTTCCCCACACTGCTTTTCCCCATCCAGTGTCAGCCACGGTGAGATGTATGCTTGTCTCGTCCAGATTGTGCCAGTAAACACCAGTTGTAAGATGCCCCATTGCATACAGGAAGTCATGAGCAACCATTTTAGGTTTGCCACTTGTACCACTTGTGAAATACACCAGCATAGTGTCATCATTGCTGTTTGTCTTCTCTGGTTTTACAAAAGCAGGAGCATCATCCCATTCCTTGTGCCAGTCATGGAAGCCCTTCGGAACATCCGGACCTATTGTTATCAATGTCTTCAGTGTAGGACTTTCCTGCAGTGAGTTCTTTACCTGTGTGAGTACATATTCCTCACCTACGCATATTATTGCCTTCACATCAGCTTTGTTGTTGCGATAGACAATATCCTGTGTGGTAAGCATATGTGTGGCTGGGATTGCCACTGCTCCAATTTTATGCAATGCGAGCATTGCAATCCAGAATTCATATCGTCTTTTCAGAATGAGCATCACCATATCTCCCTTGCCTATTCCTAATGTCAGGAAATAAGAGGCAGCTTTGTCTGTTTGCTCTTTGATGTCTTTGAATGTGAATTTTATGCAGTCATCTTCATCGTTTGTCCATAGCAAAGCAATCTTCTCTGGTTTTTCCTCTGCCCATACGTCCATTACGTCGTATGCGAAGTTGAAATTCTCAGGTATGATAAATTGAAGATTATCCTTGAAGTCATCTACCGATGTGAACGATGTTTTTTTAAGAAATCTTTCTACCATAATTATATTGTTGGTTTAGAATATTATAGCCAGAAATTTCACAGGCTTGTCGTTTAAGGCTCTCATGGCATGTGGCTGTGTGGCATCAAAATATATGCTGTCACCCTCATTCAACACAAGCACCTTGTTACCGATAGTCAGTTCAAGTGTTCCTTCTGCCACGATGTTGAATTCCTGACCCTGATGTGAGTTCTTCTCCACAGGTGCATCTGCAGGTTTTGGCTCAACGGTGACAATGAATGGATCTGCTTTTCTTCCGCGGAATCCGCTTGCCAGACTTTGATACTCATAGGCTTTGCGACGTTCCACACGCATACCTTGTCCCTTACGTGTCAGGTAGTATGTGCTCATGTGTGGTTCCTCTCCGAAGAGCAGCACGTCAAGGTCTATGCCATAATGTTTTGATATTTTCTGGAGTGTGCTTACAGATAACTCGCTGTTTCCTTCCTCCATCTTTATGTAGCTGTCTGTAGATATCCCGCAAAGTTCCGCAATTTCCTCAACAGGAATGTCAAGAGCGTCACGCAGACCTTTCAGTCTCTCGCCTATTTGTTTTATTGCTTCATCCATAGTTATGTAGTTTTTTTAATTATAAGTTTTATTGTGTGGACTATAGGTCCTATATGTTCTATAATGTCTGTATATTCTAACTTTTCATTCCGGCCTTAAGCCCTCTGATAACAGCACTGGTAAATCCGGCATGTTCCATCTCGTTCAAGCCTTTGATGGTCACACCGCCAGGTGTTGTCACCTTGTCAATCTCAGCCTCGGGATGATTGCCGTTGGCCTGTAGCAGTTCCACAGCGCCTTTCACCGTCTGCAACACGATGGCTTTGGCATCGTCGGCCTTGAAACCGATTTCCACACCGCCCTCTGACGCCGCACGCACATAGCGCATGGCGTATGCAATGCCACATGAAGCCAGGGTAGTGCCGGCTGCCAGCAAACGCTCTTCTGTAATCAGCGTGCTGCCCATCTCGTCAAACATGGCCTTCACCGTTGCCGTCTGTTCTTCGCTTGCACCAACAGGAACGACGAAAGTCATAGAGTTCATCACGGAGATGGCTGTGTTTGGGATTACGAGGAACAGCGGAATCATCGTGCCGTCGCCCTTGTCGAGCCATTCCTTAATCTGAGCCGATGATACACCTGCTGCCACTACAATGAGCAACTGACGGCTGTAGTTGAGCGACTGCTTGATATCTTTCAGCACACTCTCCACGAGCCATGGCTTAACCACCACAGCCACGATGTCGCTCACTTTGGCAGCCAAGACATTGTCGGTGGTGACGGTGGCTCCTGTTTCTTCAAACTGCTCCAGTGCTTTCGCCGATGGGTCTGCCACGGTGATGTCTGCATTGGCAAAGGTGCTGCCTTTAAGCATGCCGTGTACCATTGCGCCACCCATTGCGCCTGCTCCGATAACTGAGATTTTCATATCTTCTTATTCCTTAAATGCTTTTTTTAGTTTCTCGATAAACTCGTCAGCAATTGCCTTTGTCATGCAGAGCGGCGGCAACAGGCGCAGAATGTTTGTGCCAGAGCAACCTGTAAAGCAATGCTCGTTGAATATCAGTCGGCGACGCACGTCCTTATGAGGAATATCCAGTTCGATACCAATCATGAGTCCGCGTCCGCGCACATCCACGATATGCGGTTCTGTCTGTTTCAGTTCATTGAGTTTCTCCATCAGGTATTCGCCCACTTCACGTGCGTTCTCAACCAGATTTTCGCTCTCCATCACGTCGAGTACGGCTGTTGCTGCTGCGCAAGCCAAATGGTTGCCGCCAAATGTAGTACCCAACTGGCCGTATTCCGGAACGAAGTCGGGTGAGATAAGCACTCCGCCCATCGGGAATCCGTTGGCAATGCCCTTGGCCACGGTGATGATGTCGGGACGAATGTCGAGCCACTGGTGAGCGAAGAACTTTCCGCTACGACCGTAACCGCACTGTATCTCGTCGCAGATAAGTACCGCTCCGTATTTCTTGCACGCAGCTTGCAATCCTTTGGCAAACTCCTCTGTCACCATGCGAATGCCACCGACACCCTGTATGCACTCTATGATACAAGCGCACACGTCGCCCTTTGCCAGTTCCGCCTCCCATGCGGCGAGGTCGTTGATTGGAAGGTAGGTCACATGACCGTTGGCATTGATAGGAGCGATAATCTTCGGATTGTTCGTAGCCTCAACTGCCAGCGATGTACGTCCGTGGAAAGCCTTCTCAAGCGACAGCACACGAGTGCGACCTGTCTTGAACGATGCCAGTTTCAGAGCGTTCTCGTTAGCCTCGGCGCCAGAGTTTATTAAGAACAGCTGATAGGCCTCATAACCGCAAGCCTTTCCCATCTTCTCGGCAACGTTCACCTGCAACTTGTTTATAACAGAGTTGCTGTAAAAGCCAAGGTTGTTGAGTTGCTCAGTCATCTTCTCTACATAGTGCGGATGACAATGACCGATGCTTATTACTGCATGACCGCCGTAAAGGTCGAGATATTCCTGTCCGTTCTCATCCCAGACCTTACATCCCTTTCCCTTTACAATATTTATATCGTATAATGGATAAACGTCAAATAGTTTCATAACTTTGTTAATGAAGAATGAAGAATGAAGAGTGAAGAATGAAGAATTAAGAATTAATGAACAAAGCCATATCCCTTTTCTTCAATCATCAACTCTTGTTATTATTAAAATGCGTTTGCCTTTAGATTAAGACCAGCCTTTTCATTTATTCCAAACATGATGTTCATGTTCTGCACAGCCTGACCCACAGCACCCTTCAGCAAATTGTCAATCATTGATGTAACGACAATCTTACGACCGAACACGTCAACGTGTACGATTGCCTTGTTGGTGTTTACCACCTGCTTCAGGTCTGGTGCTTTGTCTGAATAGTGAGTGAACGCAGCATCCTTGTAGAAGTCCTTGTAGATAGCCACTACCTCATCCTTGTCAACCGCCTTGTCGAGCGCAATCACCTCTGTGCAGAAGATGCCGCGGGCAAAGTCGCCACGGTAAGGGATGAAGTCGATAGTCACCTTGCCTTCGCCTACCTCAAATCCTTCGTTCAGCGTATCCACCACCTCTGGTGCATCTGCAGGACGGAGGATGTTCAGAGTCTGACAGATTTCATGCAGATGCTGGTGTGTGAACAACTTGTAAACAGAGAAGTTGTTGTTGCGCCAAGAGAAATGAGTGGTCGATGTGGGTTTCTGACCAGCACCTGTTGAACCAGTAATGGCGTTTACTGCCACATCGCTCTTCAGCAATCCATGCTTTGCCGCAGGTAACAGACCCAGTTGGATGCATGTGGCAAAGCAGCCTGGGTTAGCCAAATGCTGTGCCTTTGCTATTTCCGCCTTATTAATCTCCGGCAAGCCATAAACATAATCATGGTCTCCTGCAATTCTGAAATCCTGTGCCAGGTCAATAATCTTCACACTTGCTGGAATAGTATGCTCCTTCAGGAACTGCTCGCTCTTGCCATGACCGAAACAGAAGAACACCACATCTACCTTGTCGAAAGGCATCTCGTCGGTAAACTTCAAATCTGTGTCGCCCAGCAGTCCCTCGTGCACGTCGGCAACGGCATTGCCCGCATTACTCTCGCTGTTGGCAAAAACAATATCTACCTCAGGGTGGTTTATCAGCAGGCGAATCAGTTCTCCGCCTGTATAACCTGCCGCACCAAGAATGCCTACTTTAATCATGGCATATCATTTTTAGGTGTCAATGCCCAAAGCAATATATACGCCCAGAATCCAAATGAACCGCTCAAGAGCAGTACTACGAAGACAACACGGACGATAATTGGGTCTATGTTAAAATACTCAGCCAGACCGCCGCATACGCCGGCAATCTTCTTATCTGTTGCTGATAATGTGAATCTCTTTTTCATTGTGTGTATGTTTTTTTATTTAGTTAACGAGTAGACAAGTTGACGAGTTAACAAGTTAATTGTCTCTCTTTTAGTTGACGAGTTAACAAGTAAACAAGTTGACAAGTTAATTGTCTTTTGGTTTACGATTTTATTTCTGAGTTTATTAGCAAACAACTTGTTTACTCAATCAACTCGTCAACTTGTTTACTATAAAACTTCTATCTCTCCTCATCCGGATGAGCAAGGTAATAAGCGCGCAGGGCAGTAGAGCTTACTTTGATGAATCCCTTGGCGTCATCGCTGCTCCATGCCTTGGCTGTCTCGCCATACTCGCCGAGTTTGTTCTTTACAAGGTCGTTAGGAGAATCCACACCCATTGTCTGGAAACTATATGGACGCAGTTCGAGTGTCACCTCGCCGGTAACATTGCGCTGTGATGATACGAGCATAGCCTCAATGTCTGGCATCACAGGCTCGAGATACTGACTCTCGTGGAGGAACATTCCGTACCAGTTGGCCACCTGCTCCTTCCAATACTGCTGCCACTTGCTTAGCGTATATTTCTCAAGGAAGCGGTGAGCGCCGATGATAAGCATTGGCGCTGCTGCCTCAAAACCCACACGACCCTTGATGCCGATGATGGTGTCGCCCACGTGGCAGTCGCGGCCGATGGCATAAGAAGCACCAATCTCCTCAACAGCCTGAATGGCAGCAATCTTGTCGTCATACTTCACACCGTTTACCGATACCAGTTCGCCTTTCTCGAAACCGAGTTTCAGCTGTTCTGTGCCCTCCTTTGTTGGATGCTTAAGGTATGCGCTCTCTGGCAATCCCTGTGTACTGTCGAGAATCTCGCCACCGCAGATACTTGTTCCCCAAATACCCACGTTGTAAGAATATTTCAGTTTGGTGAAGTCTGCGAAATAGCCGTTGGCGTTAAGATAGTCAACCTCTTCCTGACGGCTCAGGTTCTTGTCGCGTGTAAGTGTGATTATCTCCACTCCAGGTGCGAGCACAAGGAAGGTCATGTCGAAACGAATCTGGTCGTTGCCGGCACCGGTAGAACCATGTGCGATGGCATCGGCGCCAATCTCCTTGGCATAGCGTGCTATGGCAATTGCCTGAAAAATGCGCTCTGAGCTTACCGAAATAGGGTAGCAGTTGTTGCGGAGCACATTGCCGTATATCATGTATCTCAATGATTTGTCATAATACTCTTTTGTCACGTCGAGAGTAACATACTTCACGGCTCCGAGCTTGTAGGCGTTCTCCTCATTCGCCTTCAGCTGCTCCTCAGAGAAACCGCCTGTATTGGCGCAAGCGGCATATACCTCGTAACCCATTTCCTTTGTGAGGTACATCACGTTGTATGATGTGTCCAGTCCGCCCGAAAAGGCTACTACTACTTTCTTCTTCTTTTCCATATTATTATTTTTGTTTTTATTATTCCGAAATACATCTGTAGCTTATTTATTTACACTTCCCCTCCTGTGTGGGGCGGGGTGTGCTTTTATTTCTCCAGCGCTTTTATACGCTCCAGCACCTCATCCGGTATCTTTGCCGGCAGATGCTCTTCAGGGTCGTAGAGCATGGCGGTGCAGATGCAGTACTTGCGACCGGTGCGGTGGAGCACGTCAGAGTTTACGCATCCCTCGCAACCGCGCCAGAAAGCCTCGTCGTCGGTAAGGTCGGCAAAGGTCACCGGTTTGTAGCCCAGCTGTGTGTTCATCGCCATCACCGCTGCGCCGCTTGTCAGACTGAATATCTTTGCGTGTGGCCAGCGCTTGCGTGCCAGCGTGAATGTCATGTCCTTTATGCGCTTCGCCACTCCCATGTTGCGGAAGTCGGGATGCACGATAAGACCCGATGTGGTGACATACTGCTTGTTGCCCCATGTCTCTATATAGCTGAATCCGGCAAAGCGGTCGCCCTGCAGCGCTATCACCGCCTTCGCCTCCTTCATCTTCGTTGTCAGGTATTCGTGTGTACGCTTGGCGATACCTGTGCCGCGCACCTTTGCTGCTGCTGAAATTGTCTCAAGAATGGTGTCTACGTAAATCTCGTGAGAGGCGTCGGCCACCATTACCTTTATCTCTTCCATTTTTGTCTTTTAATAACTTTTCAATTATCCGATGTTTGGAATAACCTCGCTCAGCGCGCCAATAACCTCGCTCTCCGACACTCCCTGCTTCACAACTATCAGTATGGTGTCGTCGCCGGCGATAGTGCCAAGGATGTATGGGTTGTCGCTGTTGTCGATATTGTATGCTATGATGCTTGCATATCCCGGACGTGTCTTTATCACTCCTATGTTGCCAGAGAAGTTTATAGACATGAATCCTGGTGTCTGCAGCATTTCCTTTGCCGATTTCGGTGTGGATATGCGCTTGTACATTGTCTCGTTTGGCAGCACATATACATACTTGCCGTTCATGCTCGCTGCCTTTGCCACCTTCAGTTGCTTCATGTCGCGGCTCAGTGTGGCTTGCGTAACTGTGTATCCCTCTTTGGCAAGCGCCTTCAACACCTCGTCCTGGCAACACAGTTCCATGCTTGATATAAGCATCTTCAGTGTCTCTATCCTGTTACTCTTAAGTCTCATTCTTAATAACTTGTTTTATTTGAGGATGCAAAATTATACATTTTTATGCATAGAGACAAAGAATTTTGCATAAAAATACATTCATGGTGCATATTTTTATGCCGGGTAGAACAAAGAAAGTCATGCAAATCCTATGTTTTGCATGACTTTCTGCATATTTATGCAAATATTGTCTGTTCTTACTCGTTTCTTCCTCCGAAAATTCTCAGCAGGTAGAGGAATAGGTTTATGAAGTCAAGATACAGCGACAGCGAGCCCAGCAGCGCAATCTTGTGTGCCTCCTCTGTCATGTTGTCCGCCATGAGCAGCATCTTCTTTATCTGCTGTGTGTCGTAGGCTGTCAGTCCTACGAATATCAGCACGCCCACATAGCTCATGATAAGCTGCATGCCGCTGCTGTGTATGAAGAACACGTTCACCACTGTTGCGATGATGAGCCCTATGAGCGCCATCATAAGAATCTTGCCCAGCGATGAGAGGTCGGCCTTGGTGAAGAGGCCTATCAGCGACATTGCGGCGAAGGTGCCGGCGGTGATGAAGAATACGTTGGCTATCGACGTCATCGTGTATGCAATGAAGATGCTCGACAGCATCACTCCCATCAGTATGGAGAAGGCTATGAACAGCAGTGTGCCGACGGTGAGCGACAGTCTCATGATGGCCTTGTTTATTATTATCACAAACACGAATGTACCTATCAGCAGACCTATGTTAAGCATCTTGTTTGTCATAATCTGATATATCAGCGCCGGACTGTCGGCAATGATATACGATGTGATACCTGTTATAACCATAGCAAGGGTCATCCATACGTACACCTTGCGCATGAGGGCGGGCATGGCGGCTGTTGCCAAACCTTCCTTCTCGTTAATCATTCTGTAAAGTTGTTCCTCGTTCATTGTGTCTTGTTTTTTTATTGTTAATATTCTGTTTCCTCGTTTATTCTGCAAACTTAATCATTTTTTTATTATTAGCATAGATATCCATGTGTTTTTGCTTTTTTGTAGTCATTTGTCCTCTACCTCCCTCTATCTTCTAAAAAACAATTTGTCTCTCTTTTCGCATTTTTGCTTACACTCTGCTTTCTGATTTTTGTTGGCGATTTCTCTTAAAATAGAGAAAAACAGCCTCCGCTCAGGCATCATTCATATTTCTTAACAGCGTGCCGGTGTGCTCTTTTTGGTGTTAACAAACATGAATGATGCTTGAACGTACCGCCTTGTTGACGGATTTCTGCCACTCTCACACCCTCCGCAAGTGGACAGTACGGCGGTCTTGTGGTAGACTTTTCTCTCCTTCTGCCCTGCCGTATATGCCATACGATGCTGCGGTCTCATATGAGATGGCGGTGCGATTACTATGTCATGGTGCCATGATTTATAATAAACCATTACGTGATTACTATGCCATGGCAGTGCCGTTACAACGCCATCCTACCGCCATGTCTTTGCAACCGCGGCATGAGCTCAGCCGCATGGCACTGCCATCGCTATGGAATGGCATGATGAGGGATGCCTTATCGCTGGCAGACGTCAGTTTGGGGTGATGAGGCGCACGGTTTTCTCATCTCACGCCGTCCCGTCTTCCGCCAATCCACAGCCGTCGTCTTTTGTCGTCAGTCAACCGTCTTATAACTGCCGCAGACGTAGTCAGACACGGAGAAAGCTCCGCCGTCGCCATTCCTGCGAGGGTGTAAAAAATCAAAATGTCAGTTTTTCAGCTCAAAGGTTTACATTTTGACAAATGGCGGGTGCTCTGTCCTTTATCGCCTTCTTTTCTTTAAGCGGTTACGGCTTCAGCCTTGGCAATCTCTTTGTGTGGTGTTCTCCTTGCTTCTTCTGCATGTGCAAGGCAGATTGTAATATGAGTCTTTGTTGTGAAATACCCAACATCTCCACGTTAATTTACACAACAAGCGGACTGTCAGATGTAGATAAATAAAAAACCAGCACCCTTTGAAGATGCTGGTTTCTTGTGTCTTTTTATAAAATGATTCCCATCTTATATCTGTGCGCCTGATAGGACTCGAACCTACACGTCGCAAAACACCAGATCCTAAGTCTGGCGCGTCTACCAATTTCGCCACAGGCGCAAAACGCTATTTGCGGGTGCAAAGATAAGTCCTTTTTATGTAAAATGCAAGAAAAAACGATAAAAGTTCTTCCATCGCTATGCTTTCATGCACCTTTCGTGCTCCCCGGCAACAGCCTCTGTACACCTCTGCCGCCGTGTCGGCAGCCTCTGCTCATGCCGTCATGACGCAGAGACGTTGCCTATTTCCCGGCATCTTCCTCAAGGTACCACTTTGAGTACTCCACATAGTGCTGGCCGAAGCTCTCCGCCTGGTTCGGTTTTGTGGGTTTTATGAACTTAGCCGGCACGCCGCCCCATATCTCATGCGCGCCAACCTTCGTGCCCTGCAGCACCAGTGCGCCGGCGGCAATCACCGCACCCTCGCCGATGTCGCAGTGGTCGAGCAGCGTCGCTCCCATACCTATCAGCGCGCCGTCGCGTATGGTGCAGGCATGTACGGTGGCGTTATGGCCTATGCTCACGTCGTTGCCTATGACGGTAGGTCCGGTGGTGTTTGTGACATGCACGCATGCCCCGTCCTGTATGTTTGTGCGGTGTCCGATGGTTATCGGCGCCACGTCGCCGCGCACCACTGCGTTAAACCACACAGAGCATTCGTCGCCCATTGTCACTTCGCCCACTATGGTGGCGTTCTCGCTGAGATAACATTCGCGGCCCCACTTTGGGGTAAGTCCCTTTATTGATTTTATCAGTGCCATATCATTGTTTTTTTTGTTTGTCATACTCATGGGCAGACGTCACGTGCAGCCGCGCCACAGTGTAGCTCGCTGCCGTCGGCGTTCCGCCTTCCTCTGCAAAGGTACATCTATTTTCCTTTCATGTCAAATAGTTAAGCATAAAATGTTACACGGCAGCCCTCTTGACACTATGATTTAGCCTGTGTCTTCTTGTAGACGTTGGTCCCGTCAGCGGAATGAGACTCTGTGAAAGACTCGTCAGTAAGGGTTAGCGAGCGTTGCTCCTGTTTCTGTTCCTGCTCCTGTTTGTCTTCGATAAAGGTACATTTTTGTGTATTTACACAGTTTTTTGTCTGCAAATTATTAATCTCATTTCTGCGTCAGAAGACCTGTTTTTGTTAAAAAACAACATATACCTTGCTTATAATAATAAAAATTTATATATTTGCAACATTCTCTAACCGAAGTCCATGATTGTGTGGTGGGAGGAAGGGGAATTTTACATTTTGGAAGGCGTTTACTTTACGCTTTGTGCTTGAAACACGGGAATCTAGCAAATTCAACTAATTATCGGGCAGCAAGGCAACGGTAGATGTCCATGGGTATGTATATGGCATACTAATGTTTCGGACAGCCATCGCTGGCTCTTGTCCGGAATGGTTGTACATATATACATAAGTGCGTGCAAGTTCTTATAAACCTAAAGAGGGTGAGTCAAATTTCTTTTGGCTCACCCTCTTTTCTTATTCCCATCAGCAAAAGTGATGGAAATGTTATATTTTAGAGATTTGGATTAATCTTGCTCCACTCAGAAACAGCAGGGATGATGTTCAGTGTAACAAGCTCGTCGCGCATCTTGCAGAGGTGCTCGTAGCTTGCGTCAAGCTTAGCAAGCTCCTCAGGTGTGCCAACAGGCATCTTGTATGAACAACCGTTCTCGTCAAGGGTTGTGTCCATTGCCATCATGATGTTCTGATACTTCTCGTTCTTTACGTATGTACCAGCTGGCCAACGGAACTTCTCACCGCCCATGATGGCACGTACCATCTCTACAGAGCAGTAAGCAGGGCTCTGCCATGAGCTGCGTCCGCGAAGCTCGATGATCTTGGCGCCACCCTTTGTAACGTCAACCTTCAGCTGCTCCCACTCTTCGTTTGTGCAAGCGTCTGTGCCAATGAGGTCGTTCAGTGGTTTGCCGGCAACCTTAACGGCGCTGCCGAATACTGCCATCTGCTCACCGTGACCACCGTATGTGGCGCAACCGGTCACCTCATACTGTTTAACACCGAATTTCTTAGCCAAAGCGCTCTGCAGACGTGTTGAGTCGAGAGCTGCAAGTGTTGTAACCTGACCTGGTTTCAAACCAGAGTAGAGCAGAGTTACAAGACCGGTAAGGTCGGCAGGGTTGAAGATTACCACAACGTGCTTAACGTCTGGGCAATATGTCTTGATATTCTTACCAAGTTCCTCGGCAATCTTGCAGTTGCCGGCGAGCAGGTCCTCGCGTGTCATACCAGCCTTACGTGGAGCACCACCAGAAGAAATGATATACTTGGCATCCTTGAAAGCCTCTGCAACATCTGTTGTTGCTGTGAGGTTTACACCGTCGTATCCGCAGTGGAACATTTCTTCCATCACACCTTCCATGCCTGGAGCATAAACGTCATAGAGACATACGTTTGGAGTCAGCTTCATTGTGAGAGCTGTCTGAACCATAGTAGAACCGATAGCGCCACCAGCACCAACGATTACAAGCTTGTCGTTTGTAAGAAAACTCATAGTTTTAAAATATTTATTTGTTTAACTTATAATCAAAATCATCCGCAAAGTTAGCAAAAAAAGTCTATCTTACCACTTTATGCCTGATTTAATTTGTTATTAATTATGAAAAGGTTTATCTTTGTAATGTGGAAATTGCAAAAGGGGAGTTGTAGTTTCAATAGTACCTATAGTGCCTATTGTTTCAATAGCTCCTATAAAATATAAAACTATGAAACAAATAATAAAGGTACGAGTAGAGGCGCTGCGTGAGGTGATGCGGCGTGAGAGGCTTGATGCTTTTATATTTCCAAGTACAGACCCGCATAATGGTGAGTATGTGCCAGAACATTGGGAAGGGAGAAAATGGATTTCTGGCTTTGACGGTTCGGCAGGTACGGCTGTTGTGACTATGGATGATGCGGCATTGTGGACTGACTCGCGCTACTTTCTTGCGGCAGAGGAACAGCTGGAGGGAACGGGATTCGTTCTTATGAAGGAACGTATGGAGGGTACACCGACCGTGGCTAAGTGGCTGGGGATGAAGCTATCTGTCGCGGACAATCCTCAAGTGGGTGTGGACGGCAACGTGAATTCTGCGGAGGTGGTGGCGGGTCTTATGGCAGACCTGAGGGCTGAGGGCGGAATAACGGTTCGTACAAACTATGATCCGCTGAATGAGATATGGGCAGACAGACCGCCACTGCCTAAAGGCAAGGTGGTTGTACATGATATGAGATATGCGGGGGAGACGTGTGCCAGCAAACTGATGAGGCTGCGTGGAATACTGAGGGAGTCTCATGCTTGTGGCATACTGATTTCTTCGCTTGATGATATTGCGTGGATGTTGAATTTGCGCGGATGTGATGTGCACTGCAATCCTGTGTTCGTGTCATATCTTATTGTGACCGATGATGATGCCATTCTCTTTGTTGACGGGGAAAAACTTACTACTGATGTCGTTGAGTATCTTAGCAGAGAGGGTGTGAGGACGGACGAGTACATAAATGTTTCTGAGACTCTTGCAAGGTATGGTGAGTATAACATCATGGTGGATGCAGGTGAGGTGAATTATGCATTATATAATATAATAAGGTGTAATAAGGTAAACAAGGTATCGCCTGTCCCATATATGAAAGCGGTGAAGAATGAAGTGGAGATAGGTGGATTCCGCAGGGCTATGCTGAGAGATGGCGTGGCAATGGTGAAATTCCTTTACTGGCTACATCCGGCAGTGGCGGAAGGCGGTCAGACGGAACTTACGGTAAGTGAAAAATTACGATGGTTCAGAGAACAGCAGGATGGTTACAGGGGGTTGTCGTTTGATACAATAGCCGCATATCAGGAGCATGGGGCAATTGTGCATTATGAGCCAACGGAACAATCGGACGTGTCATTAAAGAAAGAAGGTTTAATACTCATAGACTCCGGTGCGCAGTATGTTGATGGAACCACAGACATAACACGCACAATAGCGCTTGGCTCTTTGACGGAAGAACAGAAGAAGGTGTACACTTTGGTGCTGAAAGGTCATATAAAACTTCAGATGATGAAGTTCCCTACGGGAGCCAGTGGTACGCAGATTGACGCAGTGGCAAGGATGGACATGTGGCGTGAAGGTTACAATTTCATGCATGGTACAGGACATGGCGTGGGTTCATATCTTAATGTTCATGAGGGACCGCACCAAATAAGGATGGAGCATAGGCCGGCACCTATAGTTGCTGGCATGACTGTTACAGATGAACCTGGCATTTATGTTACGGGGAAGTTTGGGGTAAGGATAGAGAACACCCTGCTGGCAGTTCCGTATATGTCAACAGACTTTGGAAACTTTATACAATTTGAGACTCTTACATTGTGCCCGATAGATAAGACACCTATATTAAACGATATGCTCTCGGATGACGAGCGTGACTGGCTTAATGATTATCATGCTTGTGTTTATGATAAATTGTCGCCGTATCTTTCGGACACGGAAAAGGAATGGCTGAGGAATGCCACGCTGCCTGTCTGATTGCTGGGTGTGGATTGGCGAGAATGCGAGGCCTGCACTATTCGGCTCCGTAGATTGTTTGCTATATAATATAGATGTGAGTTGTAAACAGCAGACAAGTGACCCGTGTCTTGATGATAGGTGTGCGGTGTGTTCAGAAACGTGATAATACGGATGAAAATCATGATGTAGAGTGAGATATATCTGTATATAAGTTGCTGATTTTAATTCAATTTGAAGAAAAAACACATTGATAATTTGGCGGATAAATAAATATGTTGTAATTTTGCACCCGCTATTTATAGCCCATGTGTGATTTAATATAAGTTTAACATATAAATTTAAGAACGAAACATGATCATTGTACCAGTAAAAGATGGTGAGAACATCGAGAGAGCATTGAAGAAATTCAAGAGAAAGTTTGAGAAGACAGGTGTTATTAAGGAGCTCCGCGCACGTCAGCAGTTCGATAAGCCATCTGTTTTGAAGAGACTCAAGATGGAGCGCGCTATCTATGTACAGCAGCTTAGAAGCAAGGAAGACTAAAATTACTTCCTAAAATTTGGTAGTTCGGTTTTTTATTTGTATATTCGTGCCGTAATAATTCCGGTACGAATATGATGATAGAGAAGTTTCTGGATTACCTGTTGCTCGAGAAAAACTGTTCGGAAAAGACGGTGCTGAATTACGGCAAGGACCTTAGGGGTTTTGAGTCGTTTTTTAAGAGCTTAGATAATCAGCTCTCTTGGGAATCGGTAGATTCTGATATGATCCGTGACTGGATGGAGAGTATGATGAATAGAGGAAACAATGCTACCTCAGTCAATAGAAGACTGAGCGCGTTGCGTTCCTTTTATCGTTTTATGATGTCTCGTGGCTATGTCGAGTCGTCTCCGCTTTATGGAATTGTTGGTCCCAGAAAGGCAAAGCCGTTGCCGGTTTTTCTTAAAGAATCGGAAATGAATGCTTTACTTGATTCTTGTTCTTGGGATTTGTCGGATTTCTCGTCCCTGACAGCATATACTATATTGTTAATGTTCTATCATACAGGTGTGCGTGTGTCTGAGCTGATAAACATGAACGATGCAGACGTGGATATGATAAATGATGTCGTTAAGGTCTGCGGCAAAGGTAATAAACAAAGGGTAGTGCCATTCGGTGCTGAACTGAAGCAAGCCGTTGCGGATTATATTGCAATGAGGGATTCATCGGTGGCTGTGAATGGTCGTGCTTTGTTCGTGACGTCTGGGGGAGAGCGTTTGAAATACCATCAAGTTTATAATATGGTAAAGACGAATCTTGCAAGGGTGGCGACCGTGAAGAAGAAGAGTCCTCATGTGTTGCGTCATACGTTTGCAACTGCGATGTTGAACAATGAGGCTGGTCTTGAAAGCGTAAAGAAACTGCTTGGACATGAAAGGCTGTCGACGACAGAGGTTTATACCCATGCGACATTTGAGAAATTAAAGAAAGTTTATGCGGCCGCACATCCGCGGTCTTAACTCTTAAAAGAAGGAGGTGTATATGGAAATTAGAATTCAGTCAATTCATTTTGACGCTGCCGAACAGTTGAAGGCGTTTGTGGAGAAAAAAACTGCCAAGTTGGAAAAGTATTGCGAAGACATTCAGAATGTCGAAGTTCAGCTAAAAGTTGTAAAGCCGGCAACCTCTTTAAATAAGGAAACGGGTATCTGCGTTACTATGCCGGGAACTAAACTATATGCGGAAAAAGTATGTGATACATTTGAAGAGGGAGTGGACCAATGCGTAGATTCTTTGAAGGTGCAATTGGCGAAATTTAAAGAAAAACAACGCAATAAATAAAAAAAAGTTCCAAAAGTTTTGGAGATTTAAAATTTAGTCGTATCTTTGCAGCCGTTTTAGAACAGGTCCTAACAAAAAAGCCTAACGGCTGCAACCTGCCTCTTTAGCTCAGTTGGCCAGAGCACGTGATTTGTAATCTCGGGGTCGTTGGTTCGAATCCGACAAGAGGCTCAAAAGTTTAGGATTGTTTAAAACAAAGGGTGGTTACCAGAGTGGCCAAATGGGGCAGACTGTAAATCTGCTGTCTTTCGACTTCGGTGGTTCGAATCCATCACCACCCACATCAGTAGAAGTTTTGCGGAAATAGCTCAGTTGATAGAGCACTAGCCTTCCAAGCTGGGGGTCGCGGGTTTGAGCCCCGTTTTCCGCTCAAACTGCTGTAATAGCTCAGTGGTAGAGCACTTCCTTGGTAAGGAAGAGGTCCCGAGTTCAACTCTCGGTTACAGCTCTACGACTTTTTAAGAAAAGAAAATCACAGATTATTATTAATTAAAAATAAAGTAAAGCTATGGCTAAAGAAAGTTTTGTACGTACCAAACCCCATGTAAACATCGGTACGATCGGTCACGTTGACCATGGTAAGACTACTTTGACAGCTGCCATCACAACAGTATTGGCAAAGAAGGGTCTTTCAGAGTTGCGTTCATTTGACTCAATTGACAATGCTCCAGAGGAGAAGGAGCGTGGTATTACTATTAATACTTCACACGTAGAGTACGAGACAGCTAACCGTCACTATGCACACGTTGACTGTCCGGGACACGCTGACTATGTGAAGAACATGGTTACTGGTGCTGCTCAGATGGACGGTGCTATTATCGTGGTTGCTGCTACAGATGGTCCTATGCCTCAGACTCGTGAGCACGTGCTTCTCGCTCGTCAGGTAAACGTACCAAAGTTGGTAGTATTCCTGAATAAGTGCGATATGGTTGATGACGAGGAAATGCTTGAGCTCGTTGAGATGGAGATGCGTGAGCTTCTTGATTCTTATGAGTATGATGGCGATAACACTCCTATCATCCGCGGTTCTGCTCTTGGTGGTTTGAATGGTGTTGAGAAGTGGGAAAATAAGATTATGGAGCTTATGGATGATGTTGATAACTGGATTCCACTGCCTCCACGTGATACAGAGAAGCCATTCT
>JAFQGS010000083.1 GCA_017415455.1 Prevotella sp. | reverse complement strand
CCAAGAAGAAGCCATTGACATGGTGATAGGGAATACTGTTACGAAACCATTTCTGCCGACACCATGAAGTGCCTCGTTCCACCATTCAAACTGAGGAATGCCCAGACGCTCTATGGCAGGTGAACTGTTCATCATCAGTTTTACCTTCTCCTCAAGTGTGAGACGCTTTAGCAGGTCTTCGGCGCGCTCTTCTGGTGAGAGGTTCGGGTTCTGATATGGATACTGCTGAGCGCCAACAGTAATGGCGCCAAGCAGTATTGTTATTGTAAGGATTATTTTTTTCATCTCTTAGTTCTTTTTCGTATTTTTATTTTATAATGATTTTCTTTCCGTTTCTGATATAGATACCCTTCTGTGTAGGCTCGCTAACCTCAATACCCTGCAGGTTGTATGTCTTTCCGTCGTGGATTCTTACAGGAACAGAAACACTCTCCTCTATGCCTAAGGCACCTGTGAGATAACCCTCAAGAGTGATGATGCAGAATGCGTCAACACCGCCAAGTGTGAATGTCATGCTGCCTGTCTTTGCCTCAGCAAACCTGAACTTGTTGTCAGTTGCGGCAAATGAGCCGTCAGCATTATACTTTGGAAGAACAAAGTCAGTTGCTCCGTATGTTGTACCGCACATCTCAGAGATGTATGAGTCAGTAGAAGAACTGTTGGCATAACCGCTGATATTGATGCTTGTTATGTTGAGACCCTCTGGGAGAGTGATTGTGTGCTTGCTGCCTTTGTACAGACGGTCGTAGCCGTTAGCAGGAGAAGCAAACACCATACCTGATTTTACAAATGACATTGAGAGGATAGACTCGTCGCCGTTTGTGGTCATATCATCTGTATATGTGTATGTCTTATTGTTATAATCGCTGTTTGCATCTGCAAGAATATATGTATAAGTCTTTCTGTTAGGGTCATTGTACACAACACCATTCTCATCCTTATACATTGGATAATACTCGTCAGTGCTTATTATGGCTTCTGCATTCTGATCTTTCACCATGTCTTCTACAAGACTGTTGATGTAAACCTCAACATTGGTATAGAAACCTTTGGTGTCAAGAGTGTAAAGTGTTCCATCGCTCTTGTTGTTAGGATTAAGACCGTTGGCTGTCTCCCATGCGTCAGGCATACCATCCTGGTCTGTATCTGTCGGTGCAGTACCGCTTGTCAATACAGGTAAGCCTGTTGTGCCGTCAGCATATTTAACATCGTTCTCTGTGTTGATGAAACCGCTGCCGTTGCCTGTACCTGTAAATGAAGCCTTGCCGTCGCGTGTGTCGCTGATCATTATCTCGTCCAATGCGTCGCGCTTGATAGACGCACCAACATATTTCAGAACCTTTTCGTATGCGTACTCTGCTGTGTGCATAGTCACTGGTATGTTCTCAATAGGGGCATCAAGCTTAATTGTGTCTTTTGTTACGGCTGTGTATGTGCCGTCGTTACCACCGGCATCAATCTGGTTATACATACCGTATGTCCAGTTATCTTCTGTAACATCACCATATTTTGAGTTTACATTACCCTCAACAAAGTATTTTCCCCAAATTCTTAACATAGGGTAATATGCGTTTGGTGTGCCGTCGTCGTTTGTGCAATAGTCCAATGTACGAATACCGATACCGGCAATACGCTTGCCTTTATCTCCTGTTGGAGAACCGGGACCTGGTTTGTAGTAATTGTTGACGATGTTGACATTCATACCCTCACCACCATAGCAGCCGTTGCCGCCAAAGTTGTAAATCACGTTGTTTCGCATATCCATACGCTCATCGGTCTGTGTTGTAGGACGCGGGCCAAGGCGTGGAGTACGTGAGCCGTGGTGAGCCAGAAGGTTATGATGATAAGAAGCACCGCTGCCTCCCCAGTTGCCACCATATCCATGTGCTCCCTTGTTGTGTCCGGCGTTTACAAGACTCTGAGAAACAAGAGACCACTGAAGTGTTACGTCAGAGCATCCGCTGAAAGAACAGCACTCGTCAATACTCCAACTGACTGAGCAGTGGTCAACCATTATCTTGTTTTGGTCTAATGCGCCAAGACCATCCCAACCGTCTGCGCCACTAACAGTAACATTGCTGCTGCCGACACGGAAACGCATATAACGTATTATGACATTGTTTGCCTTAATCTGGAATGGATAACCAGCTATACATATACCATCGCCAGGGGCTGTTTGTCCGGCAATAGTAACGTTGCCGTTTTTTAATTGCAGTGTTGATTTCAATTGGATAGTGCCCGAAACGTCAAAAACAATGATTCGTTTGCCGCTTCTGGTAACAGCATAGCGGAAAGATCCAACGCTGTTGTTGTCTTCAAGAGTCGTTACATGATAAACGGTTCCGCCTCGTCCTCCTGTAATGTAACGTGCAAAACCTTCTGCACCAGGGAATGCTGGTGCGTCCTCTGCGGTTGCTGTCTGTGCAAATAAAGCGCACATAATCATTGTGAGCAATCCGGTCAGTAGTTTTTTGTTCATTTTCATTGTTCTTATAATTTTGATTGTTATATGTCTGTTAAGCTGGCTTATTATCATATTTATAATATGATTCTATGAGATTGAGCACAAAGTTACTTATTTTTATTCTTAAAAAAGGTGTAATTATTATCATTTCATGTGTATTTATGTTCTTTTCCTTATAAAAGCATTGATATTTTCCTTGTTTTCGTTTATTATGCAATAATAAATCACTTTGTTTTTCATGTATGGATTTGCCATCATATGCTACGGAATAACCGGCAATGAGATATTGTAAGAATGATTGATTACTTGTAGAAATAAAAAAAGCACCCTCATAAGAGAGTGCTTAAAGTTATTGTACTATATCAGTTGATATTATTTCTGAATATATTTCTTACCGTTCTTGATAACGATTCCCTTGTAGTCTTTTGTTACAACCTGTCCGGCAATGTTATATATTGGTGAGTTCTTCTCAATGATATCATTGTTCTCTACATTCTCTATTCCAGAAACAACACCTACTACAGAGAAGTTCTTTATTTGCCATGTACCAGCATACTCAGCAGAGCTTGTGTACTTAAAGCCAATCTTCACCTTCTTTCCAGCCCATTCTGTGATGTCAATCTCATTGTTTACAAATACATAATCGGTATTTGCAAAGTATGTAGGAATTGTCAATTGTGTCCACTCTGCTGCTGCCTCTTCCTTTATCCAGAGAGTAGCCTCTGCAGTAGGAGTACCGAAGAACTTACCAGTGTGGTCGAATGCAACAGTAGCTTCGCTGATGCCTGTCATGTTGATTGTAGGCGAGATAATCCAAGACTCTGCGGCAACAGGAGCGCTCTTATATGCGCTGGCCTTCATGTAACCGTCAGTATTGTATGTTGCGTGTTTCCAAACATAAGTAAGACCATCGCCGAGTGTAACATCCTGAATAACAAATGAACCCTGATCTGTAACGAATGACTCATTGTAAGGAAGTGTTACCTCTGTGTAAACAGGATTCTTAACGTTGATTGTATATGAGGCGTTTCCGGCACGGTAGTTGTCGTTCTCAGCAGCTGTTGCGGTAATCTTTGTTGTACCTGCGGCAACGATTGTTACAGCTCCTGTCGCAGCGTCAACAGTAGCAACCTCTGTGTTGCTTGATGTGTAAGTAACATCTGCTGTTGTTGCCTTTGAAAGGGTAGGGGCTGTAAATGTCTCGCCTAATACAACCTCAACAGAAGTCTCACTGAATGCGAGGGCTGGGTCTGCCTTGCCCGCACTTCCGTCTGATACGTATGTGACAACAATCTGTGTTGCGCGAACCTGGTTTGTGCTTGCTGTCATTGATACCTCAGTAGCCTCTCCTGTCCATGTACCAACTTTGTCACTGTAAGCGTATGAGCCTGCTGTTGCGTCGGTGAAGTTACCTGGGCCATATTTAGCAGTTCCACTTGCTGTACA
The DNA here is from genome assembly GCA_017415455.1 of Prevotella sp. Taxonomy (GTDB): domain Bacteria; phylum Bacteroidota; class Bacteroidia; order Bacteroidales; family Bacteroidaceae; genus Prevotella. The sequence continues at coordinate 24,276 of JAFQGS010000083.1, read as the reverse complement.
TGTGAGTTCAATTTTTGTAATCTTACCTACTGTAGAAGATACTGTCATGCTCTCACCTTTATAAATACGGTAGTTCTGACCTTGTCCTAACAGACCTTTTGATATGGAGATGGTAATTCCGTCTTTTGTCATCTGGTCTGCTCCTGCATAGTTGTAATCAGAGATGGAACCTTTGTCCACAGTTGCATCAAATGTTACTGTCTGTGCGAATGATGAACAACAAATCATCATAAGCGCACTAAATACAAAAAAGCGTAAAGTTTTAATCATAAAATAAATGGTTATAAGTTAATAATTAAGTTATTTGATGCAAAGGTAGGAGTTTTTACTGAGAATAACGATATAGTAAGTATTAAAAATGTATTAATATTCCTTTACATGCTCTTTTATGCTAAAAGTATATGAACACAAAAACAGCGTGCTGTTGAATACACGCTGTTTTTGAAGTCTGTAGAATGTACTATTTGTGTATATTCTATTTGAGTATTTTCTTTGTTCTTGTCTTTCCGTTAGACAATACCTCTACCTTTATAATAATGCCCTCGCTTACAGATGAGTCTATGCGTTGGCCTTGTATATTATAATATAAGGTGTTAACAACCTCTGCATTTTCGTTGCCGTTGACATTCTCAATACCAAGAGCGCCACTTAGAGTTCCCTTGAGAGTGATGATGAACATGGCATCCTTTCCACCAGGTGTGAAAGTGATGCTGCCTGTCTTAGGAACAGAGAAGTTGAATTTGTGGTCTGTTACTGTATAAGAGCCATCAGAGTTCTTCTTGGTATAGACATAGTCTGTAGCACTGAACGTTGTTCCGTTTACTTCTGAAAGATATGAGTTGCCAGCAGTGTTATTGCCATAACCGGAGATTGTCATCTGAGAGATGTTGAGTCCTTCTGGTAAAGCAATGGTGTACTTCTTGCCGGTAGCATATTTGATATATCCATCCTGTGCGAATGGCATCACGTTTGCACTGATTGTTGTAGTGAGTATAGACTCGTCGCCGCTTGTTTCAGCATTGTCGGAATATGTGAACTTAGGATTCTTGTAAGTGTAATTATCACCAGACAGAATGTATTCGTACATATTCGGATCGTTGTGTACAACGCCGCTTTCGTCTGTATACATCGGGTAATATTCGTCTACGCTGCTTATAGCTTCGTCATTCTGAGCCTTTATCATGTCTTCTACAAGGCTGTTAGCATAAACCTCAATGTTTGTGTAGTATTGTTTCTTGTCGTCAAGAGTGTATGTACTTGCATCAGACGCATCGTTAGGGTTCAGTCCGTTGGCTGTTTCCCATGCGTCAGGCATACCGTCTTTATCTGTATCTGTGATAGGTGTACCCTCATTTAACTCTGGCCATCCGCCTACGTCATTCTGAGTGTCTATGATACCGCTGGTGTTTGTTACGCTTCCTTTATAAGTTGCAGTTCCATTCTTCGCCTCTTCTGCATATCTTGCATCAACAGCATCGCGACCTAAAGATGCTCCGGCGTAAGCAAGAACTTTGTCGAAAGCCATCTCTGCCTTATGAGTTGTCACCTCTCCAGCATCTATAGCCTCGTCAAGTTTTACACTGATACAGTCTACACCGCTGCTGTTCTTTACGTATGTCACATTCTCTCCATAGTTGTGACTTGCGTCAGCCATATATTTCTCGTTGTTGATGGTATGGAAACCGTCATCATAATCAACACCCTGCCAGTCATAGTTCTCAGGTGTTTCGCCGGCAGTTACGTAGTTGCCGCTTATGTAGTAGCGACTTGAATATCCTGGGAAAGGATTGTCGCTTGTTGAATTTCCGCTGCTTGCTATTGATACCTGTGTAACACGAGTCTTCTTGCTTGTAGCAGGACCAGCCTTGTAGTAGTTGTTCACCATATTGACATAACCACCTCCGGGACCTCCATAGCATCCACCGCTTCCCCAGTTGTATACCACACAGTTTCGGAAGTCTACACGCTCTGCCTGAAGTGCGTTGCTGTAAAGTGATTTGTCATATCCACTCCAGTTGTAACGTGCACCGTTGAAACGCGGAGTACGGTTGTTTAGGTGGATAAGCATGTTGTGATGGAACGAAGCGTCCTTTCCGCCCCATATTCCTCCAAATCCGTGTGCTCCCTTTCCATGGCCGGCGTTGGTTAGAGCCTCACCAATTGTACACCACTGCATGGTGAAATTGCGGTTGTCGTAGAATGAAGCCACCTCGTCAATACTCCAACTGAAAGAGCAATGGTCTATGATTACATTATTATGTTGTCTTCCCCAGAATGCGTCAGCACCGTCGTCAACGTCTTTCTCGTTACCTCTTCGGCTTCTGATATATCTTATTATTACATTGTCAGCCTTTAACTCTAATGTATAATGTCTTAATGTGATGCCTTCTCCTGGTGCTGTTTGTCCAAGAATAGTTACATCTCCTTTAGATATAGACAAATTGCTTTTCAGGTCGATATATCCAGCCACGTCAAACACAATGATACGCTTGCCGCTTGTACCGAGTGCTGCTCTCAATGAACCAGTGCCGCTGTCGTTGAGGTTTGTTACGTGAATAATCTTTCCGCCACGTCCACCAGTGACGTAACGTCCATGTCCTTCAGCACCAGGAAATGCCGGTGTCTGTGCCATAGCAACGATGGTTGATGCTGCCAAGGCAATAGTTGTAAACAGTTTTCTCATATTGATTTCTTTTTACCTTTAAGTTTTCAGTAGTTGAAAGTTGTAATGCCTATTATCTGACATAGGTGTTACTTTTATTTCTGTTTCTTTTAATGAAGAACAAAGGCATGCCTGATGACAGGCAGTGCCTTTGTCTGTTGTTCTTCGAAATGAAAGGATTTCTATTTTATCAAGTCGTTAATCTTGTTTATATCATAGCCCATGCGCTCCATCTCTATAGAAGCCCAGATGAATGGACCTACACCCTTACCGTCGTTGTGGCGGATTGGTTCACTCATGTAGTACTCAAAGCTGCCGTCACGTTTGTAGTTAGGTTTCTTTACGTATGGACCAGGGGCAGGGCCGAGGCCTGATACAGAGCAGCAGTTAGTGAGAGATATTGTCTTGTCTGGGTTTACCTGGATGAAGTTCTTGATTATTCCCTTATAGCCTTTCAGGCCAGCCTCTTTCAACTCATTGTCAAAGTAGCCTAAGCGTGAGCCTTTGAGAAGAACGTATGTGAACATTGCGGTAGCTGTAGACTCAAGGTAGTTACGTGGGTCGTTAACATCCATCACGTCATACCATGTTCCTGTTTTCTTGTCCTGATATTTCACAGTCTTCTTCATCACGTCGTTAAGCATCTCTATCATCTTGCCGCGATTCTCGTAATCCTGTGGAAGTGCGTCAAGAACCTCAAGAAGAGCCATTGCGTACCATCCCTGAGCACGTGCCCAAGTGTGCTTAGACAAGCCTGTCTCTGTGTTTGCCCAGAACACGCTTTGAGTCTCATCCCATGCGTGTTTCCAAAGTTCTGTCTTAGCGTCGTATGTACGATAGTATGTTTTCTGAATCTGCTCAAAAGCGTCATCGTAAACTTTCTTCGCCTTTTTCTTGCTCTTCAGTATAGGAGCGGCCATTGTGTAGAACGGATGTCCCATGTAAACACCATCAAGCCATACTTGGTTGGCGTAGATTGCTTTGTGCCACCATACTCCGTCTGTTGTTCTTGGCTGGTTCTCCAATTGCTTGAAAAGGGTTTTCAGTGCAATGTTTGTGTTCTCTTGTGGGAACATATTATGCATGCGGAGGATAAAACGTGCCGGACGTGTGTTGTCAAGGTTGAAGTCCTCATACTTGTATCCTGTGATATTACCTTCGGCGTCAATCATCTTGGCTGGATATTGCTTTACATAGTTAAGAATATCTTCGTTTTTATATTCAAGGTATGTGTCAAGAAGTGACTCAAGTTCGATGCCTACTACATAGCCCCACTTAGGTCCTTTAGCGAAGTCAAGTTTGCAAGGGTCTGGGTTGCGCTTTATCTCAGAGTCAGCCATCCATTCGCTGTAGTGCTTGAATGGTGCTTCTTTCAAGATGAGGTTGTCGTTGATGATAAGATTCTCATAGTTGAAATCCTTTATCTTACCTGTCTGATATATAGGCTTGTCCTGTACACCTGTGAAGTTACAGTCTTTAAGGTTGATGTTGTAAACATTGGTCACGTCGTCTAATGCTACAATCATGACACCATACTTACTCTTCTTACAGGTTACGTTCTCCATGTATACGTTACGTACTGTTGGGTTGAATCCACGGCAGCAGATTTCTTTTGGCTCGTAGTCAAGGTTAATCTTTAGAACAGCCTCTTTACACTGACCAACTTCAACATTGCGGAAATAGATGTTTTCAATGATACCACCTCGGCATGAGTTTGTCTTTATGCGCAATACGCGGTCAAGTTCTGGGCTGTCCATCTTACAATTCTCAACAAATACGTTCTGGCAACCACCAGATATTTCAGAACCGATAACCACACCACCGTGTCCTGCTTTCATGAAACAGTTGCGCACAATGATGTTCTTACTTGGTATGCCTGCATATCTTCCCTGGCCGCCTTCACGTCCGTCATTGTTTCTTCCGCTCTTTATCGCAATGCAGTCGTCACCAGTGTCAAAGATACAGTCCTCTATAAGAACGTTCTCGCATGACTCAGGGTCACAACCGTCGCCGTTAGGACCGTCGTTTATCACCTTCACACCTCTCACAATAACGTTTTTGCAGAGAAGTGGATGCATAACCCAGAAAGGAGAGCGAAGCATTGTTACACCCTCGATAAGAACGCCATCACACTGGTTAAGGTTTACTAATTGTGGGCGAAGTCCTTTGCCTGTACCAAATTTACGTAAATCCATGTCAACACCATCCTCTGCCATTTTCAGAAGGTCGGCGCGACCACCTGGATTCTGCTGCTTCTCAGGTACAGCGATGTCTCTTGACTTAGGAGTCTTACCACTCATCAACCACCATGTGTCGTCTGAACCATTACCATCAATGGTGCCCTCACCTGTAATGGCAACATCGGTAGCTTGATAGGCATAAATCATAGGCTGATAATTCCAACAGTCAAGACCTTCCCAGCGAGTTGGCACGAGTGGGTACAGGCTTCTGTCAAAAGCAAAGAGCAAGGTGGCACCCTTCTCTATAACCAGATTGACGTGGCTCTTCAGTGTTATAGCACCAGTGTTCCATACGCCCTCAGGAACGACAACCTTGCCACCTCCGGCTTTGGAACAAGCTTCAATAGCCTTGTTTATGGCCTTTTGGTTCTTAGCGGCGGTAGCCTTGAGTGAAGCTCCGTACTTAGTGATCAGGAATGTACGGTCAGGGAACTGTGGAGTTCTGATTCCTTGCTCAACTTGTTTGTACTGTGTTTCCCAAATAGAAGCCATCAGGGCAACGGGAAACATCAGGCATAGTAATAATGCTTTAATTTTTTTCATAAATTTTAAGTTATAATGTTATTGTTTTTTGAGTTTCACTCATGTTGTAAATATGCGAAATGCTATATTGCAAATTGTGCATGATTATAAAATTTCTACAAAGATACACATTATATATTTAAACAAAGCAAAATCATTCAGGTGTTTAAGGATTTTTATAGAATTGATTATTTATCAACTTATTGTATTGATGCTTAATCCTTGGGGGAGTTCATTCTATATTTGCTTCTTCAAATGTTAAATTTATAAGATTATTCATAAAAAAGTTTGTATTTGTTTGAAAATAGTTTTATATTTGCGGCATCTTATTTATGATTTCGAGAGTTTTACGAAATCGCATTGAGGTTGGTAGCATCCTGCGCCAACCTCTTTTGTTATTACTAATTTACAAGGAATCGCATAATTTTGTTTAATTATTTCTTTTAAGATTTTTTATTTTGTCTGTTTTTGTTACATTTGCAGAATAAATATTGTTGAAATTAAATTTCTATTATGATAAAATTTAAATATTTGTTGCTGCTGTTGCTGTTTCCTTTGGCATTCTCTTCATGTGAAAAAGCCGACTTTGGAGAAGAAGACAAAGATGATATTGTTGATGTGGAAGGTGATGACAGCAAAGATGATGAGGAAGACAAGGGGTCTGATACTGGTGATAACGGAGGTGATAAGACTGAGGAAGGTGGCAGCACAGGATGTGGCACGGAAGGCTCTGGCAATGATGACTCGTCAACGATTGAAACTGGTGACACGATAACAGTTGGTAGGTTCATAAATAATACGATAAACGGTCAAGTCTTTGTCTATGGATATATTGTAGGTGCATGCACAAAATCAATATCTAATGCAGAATTCTTTCCTCCGTTTACTTATAGTCAGGCGTTGTTGCTTGCTGATGATAGTCTTGAAGCAGACCCGGAGAAAGTTATGACCGTGTGCCTGACAACAAAGGCGAAAGCCCGTCAGGCTCTTAACTTGGTTGATAATCCAGAGAATTACCGAAAGCGTATAATAATTTTTGGTTTTCAGGAAACATATCTTAAAAGGCCTGGAATAAAGAAAATAGATTCCAATCCGCCGTATTTCTATTGATTTCTGCCGATGCTGTAAAAGCAATGAGTATATTACCAATACCGTAAGAGCGTGTTAATAAAATATAAATATTCGGCGTAAATACAATAAATTGTATATAAAACCATGGCAAAAAGTCTGTTTTTAAAGAAAAGTTTGCCTGTTTTATCAATATTTATTATATTTGCAAACGTAAAAAATATAAAAATAAAGAAAGGAAAGCCTATTGAAACATCATTTACTCAGAATTAAAAAGAGATAAATAATGAAAAAACTCAATGAAATGACCGACGAAGAGTTGGCTCTGTCATACATTGATGGGAACAATAGGGCTTTTGATTTATTGCTGTCACGCAATCAGTCTAAGCTGTTTTCGTATATATTGTTTGTTGTGCGTGACAACGATAAGGCAAATGATATTTTCCAAGAGACATTTGTAAAAGTAATAACAAAACTACACGAGAAGAAATACACAACCTCGGGTAAGTTCTCTGCATGGATTATGCGTATAGCTCACAATGTGATAATGGATAATTATCGTGATATTCGTGCGCAGAATGTAGTGGAGACGTCATCAGATAATGACTTGTCTAATCTGAGGTCTGAGGGCATCCTTGACACAAATGTAGAGGAGAAGTTTGTTAATGACCAGATAATGGATGATGTCAAGAAGATGATGAATCTCCTGCCTGCATCTCAGCGCGAGGTCGTTTATATGCGTTTTTATCAGGAAATGTCTTTCAAGGAAATAGCTGAGGCAACGGGAGTAAGTATCAACACGTCGCTTGGACGTATGAGATATGCAATTCTTAATCTGCGTCGTATGGCAAAAGAGAACGATATAGTGTTGCAGGTATCCTAAGATTAAAGAGTTTTGTTTAAGAATTTTGGACAGCATATATTAAAAGCAGCAGTCGTTGGGTAGGACTGCTGCTTTTTTATTGTCAGCTTGATGATATTGCTGATGTGTTTTTGGAACTCCCAATACCGTTTTGTACTAAAGGCTTTTAAGCCTCTTTATTGTTTCATGTGGGTCGGCAGATTTGAAGATATGACTTCCGCTTACTAATACATCAACTCCGGCATTTACCAGTCGTGGTGCAGTCTCGTCTTGTACTCCACCGTCCACTTCTATCAGCGCATGCGCTCCCTTGCGTGCAATCATCTCACGCAATGCAGTTACTTTGCTGATGGTGTTTTCTATGAATTTCTGTCCGCCAAACCCGGGATTTACACTCATGAGAAGAACTAAGTCTACGTCGTTTATGATGTCCTCAAGCATAGAGACCGGAGTTGATGGATTAAGCGTAACGCCTGCCTTCATTCCTGCATGATGTATCTCCTCTACGGTACGATGGAGATGCGTGCATGCCTCGTAGTGTACGTTCATTAACATTGTCCCCAGCGCAGCTGTTTGCTTTATATAGCGTTCGGGACTTACGATCATGAAGTGTACGTCTAAAGGCTTCTTACTTATTGACGCGACGGCTTCAAGTACAGGAAATCCGAAAGATATATTTGGGACGAAACTGCCGTCCATTATATCCATGTGTAGCCAGTCTGCCTCACTGCTGTTTATCATTTCTACATCATTGCGCAGGTTTAAAAAGTCAGCTGCTAACAGTGATGGAGATACTAAAGTGCTCATTGTTCTTTGTTGTTAGTTGAGGCAATAAACCTCTGTCTTTCCGTTTATTTTAATTGCTCTGTAAGAGTAAGCAATCTGCTTGATAAAATTAATAGTTTTTTCTGATGGATTCATTTCTTCGTGTATAGAATGCTTCATAGGCAAAATATAATTAAGTTAATATCTACTTTTATAACGTCATGGCTTTGCTTTTATTACATTTGTTGTGATATTTTTGTTTTTAAGCATATTATTTTATATTTTTGCATTACTTATAGGTAATAATACATTATTATAGTACAGGGGTAAATAGTATAAACAGAATCATGAAGATAAAGGTCTGTGGTATGCGGGATTCAAACAACATCAAGGCTGTGACGGCTCTTGGTGTGGATATGATAGGATATTCGTTCTATCAGTCAAGCCCGCGATATGTCAGTATGATATCTTCACGTGCTGGTATTATTCCAGATTATGCAGATACAGACGATATACGCCTTAGGAAAAGTGGAGCGGGGGATTGTGTTGTTAGACCATTCCTTAAGGTAGGAGTCTTTAAGGATGATATGCCGCAGAGTATTCTGACGCGTGTTGTCAATTACAGCCTTGATTGTATTCAGCTTGACGGAGAAGAGAGTTCTGTGATGATAGACAATCTTCGTCGTACGCTATGTCCGGATATTGTTGATGACATAACAATAATCAAGACAATACGTATATCAGATGCAGCAGACGTGAATCTGTGGAGGAGATACAAGAATGCAGATATGTTTCTTTTCAAACTGAGCCGGGATGACTCTGATAAATCATTTTTCCTTGATGAGCTTAATGCTTATGATGGAGATGCGCCTTTCCTTGTTGCCGGTGGATTTTGCGAGAAAGACGCCGAATGGATAAAGACTCTCAAGCATCCTAAGTTTGAAGGTGTAAGTGTAAGTACTGGTTTTGAGAAAGAACTGGCATTGAAAGATACTGATGCGTTGGAGAGATTTGTAATCCAACTGAAAGGTAATAATATTTTTAGGGATGAATAAGGGGATGGACGTCATAGATAGTAAAAATGCAGAGACGGGGCTTCATGCTACACTTGACGGAGTGACGCCGTGGCTTGCCATACGGATTTACTCGTTAAGGCAAAGATATGTGGCAGCCTTCTTTGATGAAAGAAAAATGGAGTATTTTATCCCAATGCATTGGGATATAAGGATAGATGACGAGGGTCATCGAACAAAGAAGTTAAAGCCTGTAGTCTCAAATATCATTTTTCTTAAACAGACATTACCGGAAAAAGAGATAAGAAAAATCATCTCTGAGTGTACGCACCCTGTTAGTATTCTCAAGAGGACAAGAAATGAAGATGTCTTGCAGTATATTACAGCGAGGGAGATGGAGGAGTTTATTCAGATATGTAATCCAGATGTATGGATGCGTAAGTTTATCAGTGAAGAGGAGGCGAAGCTTAAGCCTGGGCAGCGTGTGGTTGTTGAACGTGGTCCCTTGGCGGGTGTTACCGGGCGGCTGGTGCGTCAGAGCCATAAGTATTTCCTCTTGAAGGAGATTCCAGGAGTGGCGGTTATGCTGAAGGTCTCCAAGTGGTGTTGCAAGGCATTGGAAGAGTAGGACGATATATAAATAAATGCGGAAGAAAGGTTTTCTCTCTTCCGCATTTATTATTGATAGATATCTGTGGGGAATTGTCAGTAGTGTAGGTTATATGAATATTGTACAACCAATACTGACCCTTTTGTTTCTTATGCAGATTATTGTTTAGAACTCACTGGTGAAATGGAACTTAATTTTGCTGAAGTCTTCTTGCGCCATGCTCAGCATATAACCGCTGTCTGCAAGGAATACGTCTCTACCTTCCTTGTCTTTTGCCATATACTGGTATTTACGTTTCTTAAACGCCTCCAGCTCTGCCTCGTCATCACTCTCAATCCAGCAAGCCTTATACAGATGAACAGGTTCCCAGCGGCATTTCGCGTTGTATTCATTCTCAAGGCGGTATTGAATTACCTCAAACTGCAACTGACCAACCGTACCGATAATCTTGCGTCCATTGAACTGGTTCACGAATAACTGCGCCACACCCTCGTCCATCAGCTGGTCAATGCCTTTAGCCAGTTGTTTCGCTTTCATCGGGTCTGCGTTCTCTATGTATTTGAACATCTCAGGAGAGAAGCTTGGCAGTCCTCTGAAATGAAGTTTCTCGCCTTCAGTCAAGGTGTCGCCAATCTTGAATGTTCCATTGTCTGGCAGACCAATGATGTCGCCAGCCCAAGCCTCGTCTACTGTTGTCTTGCGTTGAGCCATGAACTGAGTGGGAGAGGAGAACCTCATTGTCTTGTCATGGCGCACATGGTAATATGGTGTGTTACGTGAGAACTTACCAGAGCATACTTTGCAGAACGCAATACAAGAACGGTGGTTCGGGTCAATGTTTGCTGTTATCTTGAAGATGAATCCAGTGAATTTCTGCTCGTCAGGCTGCACGTCACGCTCTTCCGCTTTTACAGGTCTTGGGCAAGGAGCAATCTCCACGAAGGTATTCAGAAGTTCCTCAACACCGAAGTTGTTCAATGCGGAGCCGAAAAACACAGGTGCCAGCTCGCCTTTAAGATACTCATTGATGTCAAACTCAGGATAAACGCCCTCAATAAGCTCAAGTTCGTTGCGCAGCTTGTCTGCCAGTTCTGCACCAATGTGATTTTCAAGTTCCTCGGTGTTAATATCCACTTCTACCTTCTCCGCAACCACTTGCTTTGATGGTTGGAAAAGGTTGAGGTTGTTTTCGTAGATATTATAAACACCTTTGAATCTCACACCGCTCTCAATAGGCCATGTAAGTGGGCGGACATGTATAGACAACTCGTTCTCCAGTTCGTCAAGAAGGTCAAACGGGTCTTTTGCCTCACGGTCCATCTTGTTGACGAATATAATCACAGGAGTGTTGCGCATGCGGCATACTTCCATGAGTTTTCGTGTCTGTGTCTCAACACCCTTTGCGCCGTCAACAACGATGATAACTGAATCTACTGCTGTAAGAGTGCGGTATGTGTCCTCTGCGAAGTCCTGGTGTCCGGGAGTGTCAAGGATGTTGATTTTATAATCGTTATAATCAAACTCCATAACCGAAGTGGTTACGGAGATACCACGTTGTTTCTCAATATCCATCCAGTCGGATGTTGCGGTTTTCTTTATCTTGTTACTCTTTACCGCACCGGCCACCTGTATCTGTCCTCCGAAGAGCAGCAGTTTTTCTGTTAGTGATGTCTTACCAGCGTCTGGGTGTGCGATGATGGCAAACGTTCTTCTTCTTTCTATTTCCTGGTTCATATTGTTAGGACTGTTTCTTTATTCGGTTTCTAATTTAGCCATACATTCTCTCAGAGAATCTTCCCAATGTGGTATGCAGATGTTGTAGGCATTCTTTATCTTTGTCTTGTCAAGAACGCTGTATGCAGGTCTGCATGCAGGTGTAGGATATTCTTCTGTGTGTAGAGGCTTTACGTTGCAATTTGTTATTCCGGCAATGCGGTGAATGGCTTTTGTGAAGTCGTACCAGCTGCATACTCCCTCGTTGGAGAAATGGTAAATGCCAGGTATGATACCTTTGTCTGCGGCATTCATTATCATAAGTGCCAGGTCTCTGGCGTAGGTTGGCGTTCCTATCTGGTCGAATATAACTCCAAGCTCTGTTCTCTCCTTGCCAAGTCTCAGCATTGTCTTAACAAAGTTGTTCCCGAAGGTGCTGTACAGCCATGCCGTTCTTATTATCATTGATTTTCCGCATGCCGCAGTAACATTATTCTCTCCCTCAAGCTTTGTTGTCCCGTAAACACTGTTAGGACAAGTAGGGATATCCTCGGTATATGGTATGTGTGCTGTGCCGTCGAATACATAATCCGTAGATACCTGTATTATCCATCCGTCTCTCTTAGCTATAGCCTCTGCCAGCAGTCCAGGAGCCTCTGCGTTCAGCTTGTGGCACAATTCAGTGTTGCTTTCCGCCTTGTCCACTGCTGTGTATGCGGCACAGTTGATTATGCCGTCGATATTGTTCTCTGAAACATATTTTTCTATAGCCTCCTTGTCGGTAATGTCAAGTTCAGCCACATCCGTATTATAATAAGTATGCTGGGGATATTCTTTCTCCAGCACCTGTATCTCGTTTCCCAGTTGGCCGTTACAGCCTGTTATAAGTATGTTCATCTTCTGTGGAATATCTTTTTGTTATAGTATCTACCTTGATGTGAAATTCTTTATTGTATGCCGCTCACTCTTTTGCGTTGTTCTCTTGCTGCTTAGAATTCCAGCGGTTCCTGCTTGTCTTTCATGTAATAGTCGTTCAGCATGCCTATAAGTGTCGTTATCTCCTTTATCGCATGCTGTGTGTCTGGACTTATCTCTTTCTTTTGCAGTCTTAGCATCATGGTGCCGTACAGTGCGTTGAAGCATGTCTCCACCTCATTCTCGCTGTTGTCGCTCCCGCGTTTCCTTAACTCAACGATGAATGGCAGCACCTTGTAATATTCACTTGTATAGAAAGGATACTTTGTGCTTTGCAGCAGTTGTGAGTGCAGTTCGCACAGCTGTTGCATTACTATCTTGTTTATCTGTACGTGTCCGCTCTCTCTGCATCCCTCCTCGTTTATCATTCTTACCAAGTTGCCAAACCAGTCGGTCATGTCTTCCTTCTGCTCGTCGTCATAGTCAAACCTGTCTATGTATTCGTGTCTTATGCGTGACAGAGAGCATCCGTATGCCCTTATTATGTCTTCTATCTGCCACATATACAGAAGGTATTCTGCAATATTGCTTTTTCTTAATTCTTGTGATATAAACATTATTCCTGAATAGATTACAAAGAGAATGTATAGATATTAAATACCGTACCGATAAGTACAAGCAGCGACACTATGACAACAATGCTTCCTATCACTCTGTTGATGAGAATGATACCGCTGCTGTTGAATATCCCTCTTATCTTATCCACAAGCCATGTCAGTCCGAACCACCACAGGAGTGCTCCGAGGACAATGCTCATGTAACCTACACACATCTCAAACGGATGGTCGGGCACAACAAAGGCAAGCTGCGCGTAACATGCCATGAACAGGAATATGATGAGAGGATTGGAGAACGTAACAAGAAATGCTGTTACGCCGTTATGAATAAGTGAGCCTTTGTTACCGCTCACGTGAATGTTCTTCGTCGGATTGCTACGGTAGCAATACAATCCGAATATCATAAGCATTATGCTTCCGCTTATCTGCAGATAGAACCTGTTGTCGCCGCTGTTTATGATGTCGCTGACGAAAGACATGCCGAGACCTGTTATCAATGCGTAGAAGATATCGCTCACACAGGCACCAATGCCTGTGACAAAACCATACCACCGACCTTTGTTAAGTGTTCGCTGAATACAGAGCACGCCCACGGGACCCATTGGCGCAGAGGCTATGATTCCAATCATTATGCCCTTGAACACTAAGTCTAATATGTCTATCTGAAAAGGGAACTGCATATCTATTGCAGAGGTCTTAATTTTTTGGCAAAGATACAAATTTTGCAGATAAAACTTTGTGTGCTACAATTAAATTAATACCTTTGTCTGCATATAACCATATTTTGTTCGTATTAAATTGTATATCATGAATGCACATTCAGCAAAACCTTATGTGATAGGTCTTGATTTGGGAGGTACTAATTCCGTGTTCGGAATTGTTGACAGTCGTGGAGAGATTAAGGCCACCGCAGCCATAAAGACACAGGGATATAACACTGCCTCGGCGTATGTTGACGCGGCATGCGCGGCTTTGGAGCCTATTATAGAGCAAGTAGGAGGAATTGAGCAGATAAGGGCAATGGGTATAGGCGCACCCAATGCCAATTATTATAAAGGAACGATAGAGAATGCTCCTAACATCCAGTGGGCGCACAATACGGTTGTGCCGCTTGCCGATATGTTCAGCCAGAAACTCGGCGTGCCGGTGGCTATGACAAACGATGCCAATGCGGCAGCCATAGGCGAGATGACATACGGCGTGGCACGTGGAATGAAGAATTTTATTGTTCTCACCCTCGGCACGGGAGTAGGCTCGGGCATAGTGCTTAACGGGCAATTGGTGTATGGCTCCGATGGATTCGCAGGAGAACTGGGTCATGTCATCATGCGCAGGGATAATGGACGCCTGTGTGGTTGTGGCCGTAAAGGCTGCCTTGAGACTTATTGCTCTGCTACAGGTGTAGCACGTACGGCACGTGAGTTCTTGGAAACTACCGACCAGCCGTCGCTTCTCAGGAATATAAACCCGGCAGACATCACCTCCTATGACGTGTCCGTTGCTGCCGGCCAAGGGGATGCCCTGGCGCAGCAGATATATGAGTTCACCGGCAGAATGCTGGGTGAGGCATGTGCCGACTTCGCCGTCTTTGCCTCTCCCGAAGCGTTCATCTTCTTCGGAGGTCTGACAAAGGCAGGGGAGTTGCTGATGGAACCTATACGCCGCAGTTATGACGAGTGTGTCATGCCTGTGTTCAAAGGCAAGCCGCAGTTCCTCGTTAGCGGCCTTGATGGTGCGTCAGCGGCAGTGCTGGGAGCGAGTGCCATAGGATGGGATATAAAATAATCCTTTGTCTTTAATCCCAATCGGTCATTAGATTTTCGACGTTTGTCTTGTTGGTTTTTTGAGAAGATTTGTTTTCGTCTCTCAGTCTTTGGTGTATAGAAACAGTGAGAGAGTTGGCAAATTCTAAAATTATTCCCCATAAATAAAAATGTGGGGAATAATTTTTTGTAATCATATCTTAGAACTTTTTTGTGTGCTTGATGAAAGCATTTATAGGGGCATGATTAATCATTCCATCTTTATGGCAGTGCCATGGCATATCTATCGCAGTGTCATCGCTTTGTGGCGGCGGAATGATGGCGTTTCTATCGCACTGCCGTTACGTTTCCATCGCACTGCGATACAATATCTATCATTGTGCGATGGCAACGTAATCGTAGCACCATGACATAGGAATCGCACCGTCGTCTCATATCAAACGATTGGGTCATGGCATAGGAATCGCAGAACAGGGATGTAAAAACACTTCCTTAAATGCACTTCCGAAACCAACAAAAACGAACAAAAAGCGTCTGGAAAATCCGCCAGAAACCTATACCCAGGCATCTTTTTAGTTTGTTAACACATAGAAAACTGCGGGAACTACTGCTGTAAAGACTGCGAAAGGGCATCATTCGCATCAGTAAAAACTCTATTTCGACAGTTGCGTTTGTCAAAAAAAGTGCAAAAAAACATACTGCTTTTGCGGTTCACTTACGCCTTCGGTTTGTGCATGCTTTTGAGTGCTGTTTCAGTCCAATAATGTATGCAAATAACAAATACCATAGTTGTGACTCAAAAGTGATATAGTTACGAGTCGTAAATGGCATAGTTAGGTGTGCCAAATGGCATAGTTAGGAAAGCATAAATGCAGTTTCGTTCATAGAGAGTATTCTGTGAATTTTCTCTGAAAAACAATTGTATGTGACAAAAAACGGTGTAAAATTTCACGTAGATGATAAATTTGCGTATATTTGCATTTCGTTCTTGCGCTGTTAAATATTTAACCGGCGCAGAAAATAATGATATGAAAAGAGAAGAAGATATAAGAAACGCTGTGGAGACAATGCGTAGGGGAGGTGTGATACTATATCCTACGGACACGGTATGGGGTATAGGTTGTGACGCCACCAATGCGGAGGCTGTGGCCAAAGTATATGCCATAAAGCAACGTGAGGACTCAAAGGCTATGATTTGCCTTGTTGACTCTGATAACCGTTTGCAGAGATATGTGAGAAATGTTCCGGATGTCGCGTGGAGCCTGTTTGAGGTTGCTGTAAAGCCGACCACGATTATACTTGATGACGCGGTGAATCTGGCACCTAATCTTATAGCAGCCGATGGAAGCATTGCCATGCGCATAACCCAGGAGGAGTTCTCCAAGGAGCTGTGTTACAAGTTTCAGAAACCCATAGTATCTACAAGTGCAAATATCAGTGGCGAGCCTGCGGCCCAGAACTATAAGGATATCTCCCCGGAACTGTTAGAGGCTGTGGATTATGTGTGTATGTCACGTCGTCAGGAGCATAAGCCTCATACTCCGTCAAGTATAATACGCTTGCGTAAAGACGGACAGGTGGAGATAATAAGGAAGTGAGGACTGAAGCCTCACCTTCAACCTCTCTCCATAATGAGAGGGGAGTGAATAGTTTTTTAAGAAGTCAGAAGAAGGTAGAATGATATCCATAGGAAAGTTAATACCAGGCAGAAAAAAGAACATGTCTCTGTTGGAACAGATGATAGAATGGCGCGAACAGCATCTCACGGATAAGCAGTTTACGCTCATTCTTAGTTTCTTCGTAGGTTTCTTTGCCGCTATTGCCGCATTCGTCCTGCACTGGATTATCAGTCAGATACAGTATATGCTTACTGCAGGCTTTGATATTGATAATCTCAACTGGCTTTATCTTGTATATCCGGTTATCGGTATTTTCCTTACATCTTTATTTGTAAGGTATGTTGTCAAGGATAACATAAGCCATGGTATCACACGCATTCTCTATGCCATTAGCTCAAAGCGCAGCCGTCTTAAAGGTCATAACTGCTGGAGCTCGGTCATAGCCTCTGCCATAACCATCGGATTCGGTGGTAGTGTGGGAGCGGAGGCACCTATCGTTCTCACGGGTTCCGCCATAGGCAGCAATCTCGGCAAGCTGTTCCGCACAGACAACCGCACCCTTATGCTTCTTGTGGGATGTGGCGCTGCTGCCGCAATAGCAGGCGTCTTCAAGGCACCTATAGCAGGACTGGTGTTTACTCTTGAGGTGTTGATGATAGACCTTACCATGGCCTCGCTGCTGCCGATATTGATATCGGGTGTCACAGCCACCTGTTTCACTTATATATTCTCCAATGGCAATTCGCTCTTTGATTTCCATCTTGACGGAGTATGGACAATCGACCGTGTGCCGGCATATATCCTGTTAGGAGTCTTCGCCGGACTGATAAGTCTTTATTTCATACGGACAATGACAGCATGTGAGGGAATATTCGGCAAGCTGAAGGAACGCCCGTTGGCAAAGCTGGCACTTGGCGGAATAATACTAAGCTCTCTGATTTTCTTCTTCCCCTCGTTATATGGTGAGGGATATAGCAGCATCAATGTGTTGCTTCACGGAAAGACAGAAGCCGACTGGGACATGGTGTTAAGCAACTCAATGTTCTATGGTCATGGCAATATGCTTATCCTGTATATAGTGATGGTTATGCTGACAAAGGTGGTGGCAACTTCCGCTACCAATGGTGGAGGCGGCTGTGGCGGTACATTCGCACCTTCGCTGTTTATGGGAGCCTTCGGCGGATTCCTTTTCGCACGTATATGGAACATCTACCAGATTGGAGTGTATGTGCCAGAGAAGAATTTTGTGATGCTCGGCATGGCAGGTGTCATGGCAGGCGTCATGCATGCTCCGCTTACCGGCATCTTCCTCATAGCAGAGATAACAGGCGGATATCGTCTGTTCATACCTCTTATGATAGTGGCCATATGCTCTTATCTTACTATAATGATATTTGAGCCTCATGGCATCTATGGCATGCGTCTTGCCCGTGAGGGAAAGCTTATAACCCATCATACCGACCGTGCCGTACTCACATTGATGAGTATCGACAGTGTGATAGAACGCAAGTATACGTCGGTGAAGCCCGACATGGAACTTGGCTCCTTGGTTCATGCCATAAGCCGAAGCCATACTAATGTGCTGCCGGTGCTTGACAATGGTGGTATGCTGCTTGGAGAGATAGACTTGTCAAAGCTCAGGCATATAGTATTCCGCACCGAACTGTATCATCATTTCAAGGTGCGCCAACTGATGTCGCAGCCGCCATGCACCCTGGGAGTCAACGACCCGATGGAGGATGTGATGAAGATGTTTGACAAGACAAATGCCGAGATGCTGCCTGTTGTTGACATGGAAGGCAAACTGGTGGGATACCTCACACGCACACATGTATATGGAGTCTATCGTAAGATGGTGGCAGACATGTCGGAGGAATAGGCTGTTCTGAATAAATTATTTGTTATGACCAAGAATGATTTGAGAATTATATTCATGGGCACTCCAGAATTTGCCGTGGAGTCGCTGAAAGCCCTTGTTGAGAATGATTATAATGTAGTGGCTGTTGTTACCCAGCCGGATAAACCCGTAGGAAGACATCATGAGACACTTCAGCCATCTGCTGTTAAGCAATATGCGGTGGAGCAAAACATTCCTGTTCTTCAGCCGGAGAAGATGAAAGACCCGGAGTTTCTGGAGCATTTAAGAACATTCAATGCCGACCTGCAGGTAGTGGTGGCGTTCCGCATGCTTCCTGAGGTTGTGTGGGATATGCCGCGCTATGGAACATTTAATGTTCATGCCGCCCTTCTTCCAAACTATCGTGGTGCGGCACCTATCAACTGGGCAGTTATAAATGGTGAGACACAGACAGGCGTTACAACGTTCTTCCTTGACCATGACATAGACACTGGTCGTGTTATCATGCAGGAGCCGTTCGATATCCATGATGATTATAACGTAGAGGATGTATATGATGGTCTGATGAGGCTGGGAGCGTCCGTGGCATTAAAGACCATTGACCGTATAATAGAAGGTGGGGGATATGTCGAGTCAATGCCTCAGGAAGAGATGATAGAGCCCAATGCCACACTTCATCATGCGCCTAAGATTTTCAAGGAGACATGTCAGATAGATTGGAGTGCTCCTTCAAAGAATATCTATGATTTTGTACGTGGTCTCTCTCCATATCCTGGGGCATGGACCAATCTCGTCACATCAGATGGCAGGGAGACGGTAATGAAGGTGTATAAGGTATCTAAGACTGAGTCTAAGTCAACAAAGCCTGTTGGCTCATTAGAGGAGAAGAACGGGAAATTATTTGTCAATACCCCAGACAATCTTCTTCAGATAGATGTCCTTCAGCTTAGTGGTAAGAAACGTATGGAGGCAAAGGATTTCCTTAATGGGATGAGAAATTCCATAAACAAGTGCAAATGATGATGATAATCAGTAATATATGATATACAAATAATAGCCGGGACTGTCAACCCCCGGCTATTATTTGTATATAGCATGTTATTTTATTTCAGTCCTCTGTTCCTTAGCAAAGGTTCTATGTTGGGTTCCTTCCCGCGGAAGTTAACGTACATCTTCATTGCGTCGTCAATACCTCCTGGTGTGAGCACATATTTGCGGAACCTGTCTGCAACCTCAGTGTTGAAGATGTTTCCTGTCTCCTTATATGCCTCAAAAGCATCGGCGTCAAGCACCTCAGACCATAAGTAACTGTAATATCCGGCAGTGTAACCTCCGCCCATAGTGTGGTTGAAGTATGTTGTGCGGTAGCGTGATGGAATCTGACTTAGCAATCCACGCTCTCCAAGAGTCTTCTGCTCAAAGTCCATAACCTTGAAATTCTCTGGAATCTCCTTCATGGTGTGGAAGTCCATGTCAAGAAGCGATGCCGCCAGATACTCAGTAGTAGCAAATCCCTGTCCGTATTTTCCGCTCTGTGTAAGGCGTTCAACAAGTTCCGCAGGTATAATCTCGCCAGTCTCATAATGCTTCGCATATTCCTTTAGCATGTCTGGCTCAAACACCCAATGTTCGTTTACCTGTGACGGCAGTTCCACGAAATCGCGTGGCACACTTGAAATACCATAGTAGTGTACGTCGCGGAAGAGATTGTGCAGTGCATGTCCGAACTCATGGAACATTGTTGCAGCCTCGTCAGCATTGAGTAGTGCAGGCTGTCCGGCAGCAGGCTTTGTGAAATTGCATACGATGGTTACTACAGGCGCCACCTTCTTGCCGTCCTTGTATGTCTGACTGCGATATTGTCCGCACCATGCACCTCCGCGCTTGCTCTCGCGTGGGAAGAAATCAAAATATAGTACACCAAGATGACTTCCGTCCTTGTCCTTGCATTCAAAGGCAATAGCGTCAGGGTGTGGAAGCGGAATGTCTTCTATCTGAGTAAATGTTACGCCATAAAGCTTGTTCGCAAAGATAAACAAGCCTTCGCGTACGTTCTCCAACTTCAGATACGGACGGATGAGGTTCTCATCAAAATCATACTTCGCCTTCTTTGCGCGGTCGGCATAGTAACGCCAGTCCCATCCTTCAGGCTCAAAGTCCTTGCCGTCCTTCTTTATCTCTTCTTTTATGTCCGCAAGTTCTTCCTTTGCCTTTGCTATGGCAGGTGTCCACACCTGGTTAAGCAGGTTATATACAGCCTCAGGCGTCTTTGCCATTCTTGTCTCCAGTATGAATGATGCATAATCATCATATCCCATCAGTTTGGCTTTCTCGAGGCGTGCCTTTACAAGATGCGCACACACTTCATTGTTGTCGTTCTCGTTACCATTGTTGCCGCGGTTTATATAACCTTTGAAAATCTTCTCTCTCAGTTCTCTGTTGTCAGCATACTGCAGGAACGGCATCACGCTCGGGTTGTGTAGCGTAAACACCCACTTGCCCTCCATGCTGTCTGCCTTTGCTGTTTCTGCTGCTACGGCAATAAGATTAGCTGGCAGTCCAGCAAGATCTTCCTTCTTGTCAATAACCAGTCGGAAAGCATTTGTCTCCTTCAGCATGTTCTGGCCGAATGTTGTCTGTAGTGATGCTATCTCTGTATTCAGCTCACGCAGCTTGGCCTGATTCACAGAGTCAAGATTTGCTCCGCCTCGTACAAAATCCTTGTATGTCTCTTCAAGCAGTTTCATCTGCTCCTTGTCAAGACCGGCGCTCTCTTTCTTCTCATACACCGCCTTTACGCGTGCGAAGAGTTCCGGATTCATACTGATGTCATCCCCATGCTGTGTCAGCAGTGGTGATATCTCAACGTTGATGGCCTGTAGCTCTTCATTAGTATTGGCGTTTGTCTGTCCGAAGAACACATAACTAACCTTGTTAAGCAAGGCTCCACTCTGGTCCAGTGCTACTATTGTATTCTCAAAAGTAGCATCCTCCGTGTTCTTCACGATAGCGTCAATCTCAGCCTTCTGCTCTTCCATGCCTTGCATGAAAGCAGGTTTGTAATGCTCGGGCTTAATCTGTTCAAATGGAGGAACTCCAAACGGTGTGTCCCATTCTGTGAAGAAAGGGTTGTCAGCAGTATTCTTACCGCCTCCACATCCACACATCATTGCAGCTGCGCAAGCAGCCAAAAGCATTTTTCTCATAATTGTTTGTTTATGTAGGTATTATTAAATTATTAGTTCTTTCTTGTTCCTTATATTAATTAGGACCGCGAAGCAGATGAGCATCAGCAAGTGATTATTTTTATAAGTTGATGAGGAGCCTCACCCCCAACCCCTCTCCATAATGAGAGGGGAGTAATTTGATGAGTTGACGAGGGGCCTCTCTCCCCGCCCTCTCCTTGGAGAGGGAGCTTCAATGCTTTCAGAAGTTGACGAGTCTTTATAAGAAGTTAGAAGGAGGTAGAGGGAGATAGAAGGAGATAGAGGACATATGCGTGTCAAGCATACGTCTGAACTCCTGCACTCCTACACTCCTAAAAAGTATACTCCTGCACTCCTATACTCCTACACTCCTAAAAAGTACACTCCTGCACTCCTAAGCGAAGCGTCACTCCTTCATAATTCATAATTCCCAATTCATAATTAAGAGTGAGAAACTTCTCACTTTTCACTCTTATTCCACCGTCACCGATTTAGCAAGGTTTCTTGGCTGGTCCACGTTAAGCCCTTTCTCAACAGCCACGTGATAAGCCATTAGCTGCAGTGGTATGACTGTAAGCAGCGGAGTAAGTGCCGGTAACGTAGCCGGAATCTCTATTGTGTATTCAGCTATATCCTTCACCGTCTCATCACCCTCGGTTACTATTGCTATTATCATACCGTTTCTTGCCTTCACCTCCTGTATGTTGCTTATTATCTTCTTATACAGTTGGTGGTTTGGAGCCACGAATATCACGGGCATGTCCTCGTCAACCAGGGCAATAGGTCCATGCTTCATCTCCGCAGCCGGATAACCCTCGGCATGGATATAACTTATCTCTTTCAGTTTCAGCGCACCCTCTAATGCCACAGGATAGTTGAATCCACGTCCCATATATAATGCGTTTCTTGCAAATGTCAGTGTTCGTGATATGCTCTTTATCTCCTCGTTGTGCTCAAGAATTCTTTCAATCTTTCCCGGAATCTCAGCCAGCTCGTCAATATGCGCCTCGTAGTCCTGCTGTGATACGGCTCCCAGCTCATGTCCGAGCGTAAGTGCAAACAGTGTCAGCACAGACACCTGTCCGGTGAATGCCTTTGTTGATGCCACTCCAATCTCCGGTCCCACATGTATGTATATACCCGTGTCAGAAGCTCTGGCGATACTTGAGCCTACGCTGTTCACAATGCCGAAACACAACGCTCCATGCTCTTTCGCCAGTTCAAATGCGGCAAGCGTATCTGCCGTCTCACCACTCTGTGAGATGGCAATCACTACGTCGTTAGGAAGAATCACTGGGTTGCGGTATCTGAATTCAGACGCATACTCCACGTCAACAGGAATTCCGCACCATTGCTCTATCAGTTGCTTGCCTATCAGCCCCGCATGCCATGACGTTCCGCATGCTATGATTATGAAACGCTGTGTGCGTAGCAGTTTCTTCCTGTGCTGCCTTATTGCGCTGAGCACAATGTTGTGCTCATTCTGCAGCAACCTGCCTCTCATACAGTCAGCGATGCATCTTGGCTGGTCGTATATCTCCTTAAGCATGAAGTGGTCATATCCGCCTTTCTCCAAATTCTCTAAGTTTATGTCCACCTCCTTTATCACAGGGTTGACATCGTCATTGTCAAGGTTTCTCACCTCAATATCCTTGCCCACTCTCAGCAAAGCCACCTCGTTGTCATTGAGATATACCATTTGCTTGGTGTATTCAACAATGGGCAGCGCGTCAGAAGCCAGGAAAAACTCTTTGTTTTCCTCACCGATACCAATCACCAGCGGACTGCTCTTGCGTGCCACCACAATCTTCTCAGGATTCTGTCTGTCCATTACTGCTATGGCATAAGCACCCGTGACGCGCTGCAGTGCAGTTATCACGGCTCCCTCCAGATCCTTGCCAAGCATGTTCTGTATATGTTCTATCAGTTGTACCAGCACCTCAGTGTCGGTAGAACTGCAGAAAGTAAATCCCTCGCCTTTCAGGTATTCCTTTATGTTAGAGTAGTTCTCTATTATTCCGTTATGCACCAGCACCAGCCTTCCGCTTTGCGAAGAGTGTGGATGAGCGTTCGCCGCCGAAGGCTCTCCATGTGTTGCCCATCTCGTGTGAGCAATGCCTATGCTGCCCGAAGTGTCCCTTCCTGCTGCCATCGCCTCTAAGTTGCTTACCTTTCCTTTCTCTTTGATGACGTTCAGCTCTTCCTCCTTGTTTATTATCGCAACACCGGCAGAGTCATATCCTCTGTACTCCAGTCTTTTAAGTCCTTTTATCAGTATAGGATAAGCCTCTCTGTATCCTATGTATCCCACTATTCCGCACATAATATATATAATGTATAATAGTTAATAATATTCTGCGAGTGATAATCCCCGTTAAGGTTCACTCGTATTTTCGTTGCAAAAATAGTAATTTTTACAAATAATCATATATTAGAAAAACAAAAAAACGTTATCTTTGCATCAACGGTTAACAGTTGTTTTATATATCTGATAGTCTTTGCCGTTCTTGTCAGTATCCACATGACAGTTCTTTTGTGGTTTTGTCAGAGTGGGGGAGAACAATCCATAAGCAGTAATGAATTATGAGAAATAGAAACGTCATACGTGAGATACTTCGTTTTATCATAGTAGGTGCCGTTGCCACTATTATCCATTATGCTGTATATTACCTTTTGCAGCAGCATATTGAAGTCAACGTTTCCTATACCATTGGCTATATAGTCAGTTTTGTATTCAATTACGTTCTGTCCGCACGTTTCACCTTCCGTCGTCAGACAACGGTGCGCAATGGTCTGGGTTTCTGTATGGCACACGTTGTCAACTATATCATGCAAGTATGCCT
>JAFQGS010000082.1 GCA_017415455.1 Prevotella sp. | reverse complement strand
CTCGCGGTATCTGCTGTCAGGCACGTGCCTGTACACTCTTGCGAGAAAGCGCATCTCTGTTGTTGTGGCACCATTGTCAAAGCACGACAGTTCGCCCTTCTGCGAGATAATCTTATTCTTCTGCTGTTCGGTCAGTTCCTCGTGTATCTCCACGTTCTTAGGCCATCCGCCCGAGTTCCGTTGGTAGAGCAGCACGTTTTCCGCAACCCTCTTTGCCTCATCGCTGCCATACCATTCCTCCTCTTGCCCGAGAGCGAAAGTGTTTTTCCAGTAACTGTCTGCCATGGCGTTCAATACCGTCATAAAGCAGAGCAGAGAGATGAAAATAATGCGTTTTTTCATTTATGAAATCGTTATAAAAGTGTGATGAAAATTTCCTGCCGCAGCCTTCTTGCCATGCTGCCGCCTTCGTCACCGTCTGCTGTCGTGAGTGCGGAAGTGTGCGCCGCTGGCGGTGGGAAGTATAATATTTTTGCAAATATATATAATAAGGTGAAAACCAAAATATTATGCATATAAAAGCAATGATGGGCATGAGTCGCCGTGCGGAGACAAAATGTAAGCAAAACAGCAAATCCGCTTACAAAGTGATTTTATGTAAGTCTGGAATACTTGCCATTGTGCGTCTGGCAGTGCGCTCGGTCCCGAAAATGAGAGTATTCTCCCTGTCACCCGCACCGGGCAACTACATTTCATTTCCGGTTGATGATAAAACAGACGCCGCGACACTTGTTTTGCTTGCCTGTTCTGTAACAAACTGATACTCAACGTATTGATTTTTGATTTATGCTATTCCAGCTTGCCATTGCATATTAATCATCCTGCGACGGCATAGCGATGACCCGAAGATGGCTTTGCGGTGGCGGTATGATGGCTTTGTCATGCTGCTGCCATTACATAGCGATGATGTGATGATGAGATAGCCATGCTGCTGCGATGGCAAAGCCATCATACCGCCACGACAAAGCGACGCTGTACTGAGGTCATAGTAATCGCACTGCCATTACATAGCCATGGAAAATGCGGTGAGCGTAAAAGTGCCGTAGAGGGAGGTTCGTGAGTGGAAAAAATGAGCTGAAAAATGTGAACAGGAAGATGTTTCCGCTTGCGAGAGATGCCCGTTTGGTTTTGTTAACAGAACAGAACCGTTCCCTCCTGCCGGTGTGCCAGTGCCAAAAGGGCATAAATCACACCACACCGCTCCCTGGTTTGAGAAAAATCATGACACTTTTCTCAGAAGCAAAGTGTAAGGAAAAACGCCATTCTGCTGACAAAAGCGCAATGGCGGCACAAAGAGAACGAGCATCAGAGAATGTGGCGGCGAGATGACGGCATGTCAGTCGGCGAAAATCTCTTTCAGTACAGGCAGCGACTTCATCTCCTTGAAGCCGGGCACGTGCAGACGGTAATAGTCCAGAATGGTGTCCACACATCTGTTGCGGTCGTGGTGCGACATAGTGAAGAGATGCATAGTGTCGTAGTTCATGCGCATCATTGTGATAATTCTGGATGCGTCGGCAGGCTGCAGGAAATTGCTGTGAAGCGGTGCCGATGTCGTGAAACAGCCGTTGCGCAAGTCGAAAAAACTGTCTGGCGCAAAGCCGTCAAGGTTTGGAAAGAATCCCACAAAACGTGACAGTCGCAGCATGAACACAAGGTGGAAGTTGGAGAAGTCGCGCTCCACGCCGTCCAGCCACAGTATGCTGTTCTCCACATATTTATATAGTCCGGCATCGGGAAACTCCTCACGTATTGCGTTGCAGAGAAACTCGGCGATGAACAGCGATATGGACAGTTTGAACGGGCTTATTGGTATTGACGCAAACGGAATGGCTATGCGCACCTCTTTCAGACGGTGCAACGAACTGTTGCGGCGCTTGTCTATCACCACCTCGACAACGGTGAGCGGCTGGAAAAACTGTTTGCGAATCCTGGCGCGTGGCGAAGACGACACATGTGTGATGACAGACAGACGCCCCTCCGTCTCGCTCAGAAGGTCGACAATCATCTGCGACTCACCATACCTGAAGGCATGCAATATTATAGCTTTTGTCTTCACCAACATATTGCAAAGTTAGTGATTATATAAAAAATATGCAATAAAATTTGTGAGAATAAAATAAAGTTCTTACCTTTGCACCGCAAAAAATATCCGTTGGTCCCTTCGTCTATCGGTTAGGACGAGAGATTTTCATTCTCTAAAGAGGAGTTCGACTCTCCTAGGGACTACAAGTTTAAATCCGTCATCTGCGCAGCGATGCGTTACCAGGACAGAAATGCTGGGAAGAGGTGGCGGAGAGTTTTTTTTGAAAGGGCACACCTTTCTTTAAGACTCGCCCGGGGCAGTATCATGCGTAAGACCCTTAAGCTTTAACATTAACATTAATCATTTAAATTTTTAAGAAGATGGCAAATCACAAATCATCAATCAAGAGAATTCGTCAGACAAAGACAAAGACTCTTCACAACAAGTACTATGCTAAGACAATGCGTAACGCTGTTCGCAAGCTCCGCGCAATGACAAACAAGGACGAGGCTATGAAACTCTATCCAAGCGTACAGAAGATGCTTGACAAGCTTGCAAAGACAAACATTATTCACAAGAATAAGGCTGCAAACATCAAGTCAAGTCTTGTACAGCACATCAACAAGCTTTAATATTAGCTATAGCAAATACTATAATAGGCTGCACTCCGTTAATGGATGCAGCCTTTTTTTTATACGGCAGTGGCAGATGTGGCTATCGCTCTTGTTGTGTTTGTAGTTCCTGTAGTCTATAGTTCCTATAAAATCTATGGTTCCTATAGGGCTTTCCGGAAAAAATCCCCGCATAGCCAGTTAATCCCCATAAAACCCCAATTTCTCCGCATCCGGACAGATGTTTTGTCGTAATTTTGCGACAACATAATCTTTCGTAATTAGTGGAAGGCACACTTTCATGTATGTGGTGCGGATAAAAATGAAAAATATATACAGAATGAAAAAGACAACAAGCCTGAAGGGAATGCTGCGCATAGCGGCAGCGGCAGTACTGCTGATACTTGTGGCAGGATGCAAGACAAAGGAAAATGTAAGGGTGCATATAATTGGAGACTCTACAATGGCGGACTATGTGGAGAACACAACCCACACGCGAGGATGGGGAGAGATGCTGCAGAGCTTCTTTGAGCCAAAGGTGCAGGTGGCTAATTATGCGCGCGGAGGACGGAGCTCTCACTCTTTCTACAAGGAAGGACTGTGGAAGGTGGTGAGCGACAGCATACGTCCTGGTGACTACGTGCTGATACAGTTTGCACACAATGATGAGAAAGAGGGCGGTAAGGATGGTACTGACGGAAGAGGCACAGCGCCATGGACAACATATAAGAGATATATAGAGCGATATGTTGATGAGGCGCGCGAGAGGAGAGCAACGCCGGTTCTCGTCACTCCTATAATAAGAAGATATTTCACGTCCGACGGCACTATCAGTCCGAAGGGCTGTCATGACCTCAGTGTGGCTCCTGACGACTCCACGCTGAACTATGTGAGAGTGATGAAGCATGTGGCGAGAAATAAGAACGTGCAACTTGTGGATATGACAGCAGCCACGAAAGATTTTGCGGAGAATCTTGGAAGCGAGCAGACGATAAGGTGCATCTACGTGCCTACCGACGGCACTCACACACAGGCGACAGGAGCGGCATGCTACGCAAAGATCGCCGTGGAGGGACTGAAGGACAAGGGAATACTGGCAAGGCAGATTCGTGACGACATACCTCTGGTGCTGAACCCGGACAGGCTTGACTTCAAGACAATATTCGAAGGAGAGAAGAGCGTGGTGTGTTTTGACCTGACGGGGCTTAACCTGACACCTGCGGCAGGCAAGCTTACGGTGACGGCGCCAAAGGGAATGCTGATAGCCGACTCTCCGCATGGCATCGCAAAGCAGTCGCTGACATATCAGTATTACGACGGAAAACTATGGAACAAGTGCTTCTATCTTAGTTTCCAGCCGCAGAAAGCCGGCAGGGTGAGGGAGAATGTGGTGATAACCTACGGTGCGTCACGCAAGCGTCTGCCTGTCGTGGCAGAAGTGAAAGAGGTGAGTGAGCGTCTGCCGGTGAGCCTGACAGTGGAACGGCCTGTGCTGCGCGGACTTGTGAGAGCGGAGCAGGGATTTACCATTGAGGGTAATGAGTGGAGTGCCGAGATTGACGAGGCTGCCAGAAGATATGTGGAGGTGGTGGTGCCGCCGGTGGAGAATACAGTGCTGCTGAACAGCCTCTCGCTGTATGTGGACGGCGAGGTGGCCTACCGTATAGCCTGTGCCTACGGCAAGGATTTCTATCCACGCACAGATATCGGCGAGGAGCAGACTCCGGAAAAGGGCAGACGTAATGTTACACTGCCGCTTAACGTAACGCTGAATCCGGGGCAGAAGCTGCACATACGCCTGTTCCCATGGAGCACAACGGCATCGGACAATCTGCATTTCACCATAGGAGACTGGAAGGTGGAAGGAAGTATTGTGAAATAATAAACACAAGCCTTTATTTTTGCGATAAAAGTTTCATTGTCTGATGATTTTTTATTATATTTGCACGTTATTTATTTAAAAGAAAAATGTCAGAGAACCAAATCAACGAAGCAAACTATTCCGCCAGTAACATTCAGGTGCTTGAGGGACTTGAGGCAGTGCGCAAACGCCCTGCGATGTATATTGGCGATATAAGCGAGAAGGGTCTTCACCATTTGGTGAATGAAACAGTAGACAACTCCATCGATGAGGCAATGGCAGGCTATTGTACTCATATCGAGGTTACCATAAACGAAGATAACTCAATAACAGTACAGGACAACGGACGCGGTATTCCGGTTGACGAGCATAAAAAGCTGCATAAGTCGGCACTTGAGGTCGTTATGACCGTGCTCCATGCCGGAGGTAAGTTTGACAAGGGCTCGTACAAGGTGTCGGGCGGTCTGCATGGTGTCGGCGTGTCTTGTGTGAATGCATTGTCTTCAAAGATGCTTTCGCAGGTGTTCCGTGATGGAAAAATCTATCAGCAGGAGTACGAGCAAGGCAAACCGTTGTATCCGGTGAAGGTTGTGGGAGAGACAGAGCTGCGTGGTACACGTCAGCAGTTCTGGCCAGACCCAACAGTCTTTACAACAACAGAATACAAATATGACATCATCGCGAAGCGTATGCGAGAGCTTGCATACCTTAACGCTGGTATACACATCACACTTAACGACCTGCGCCCAGATGAGGAGGGAAAGACAAAGCAGGAGGTGTTCCACGCCAAGGACGGACTGAAAGAGTTTGTGAGATATGTGGACCGTCATCGTACACATCTTTTCGATGATGTTATATATCTGAAGACCGAGAAGCAGGGCATACCTATAGAGGTGGCTGTGATGTATAACAATGACTATTCGGAGAATATTCATTCATACGTTAATAATATCAACACAATAGAGGGTGGTACGCATCTCGTGGGCTTCCGTATGGCGCTGACTGCCACACTGAAGAAATATGCGGATAACGACCCGGCAATATCAAAGCAGATAGAGAAAGCCAAGATAGAGATAGCTGGCGAGGACTTCAGAGAGGGTCTTACTGCCGTGATATCAATAAAGGTGGCGGAGCCGCAGTTTGAGGGACAGACAAAGACCAAGCTCGGAAACAGTGAGGTGACAGGTGCTGTAAGACAGGCTGTTGCGGAGGCACTGACATACTATCTTGAGGAGCATCCGAAGGAGGCAAAGCAGATTTGCGACAAAGTGATATTGGCAGCCACAGCACGTATCGCTGCACGTAAGGCGCGTGAGAGTGTGCAGAGAAAGAACCCGATGAGTGGCGGCGGATTGCCATGAAAGCTCGCGGACTGCTCAAACAAGGACCCTAAGGAGTGTGAGATATTCCTTGTGGAGGGAGACTCTGCCGGAGGTTCTGCCAAACAGGGACGCGACCGTCATTTCCAGGCCATCCTGCCTTTACGCGGAAAGATTCTCAACGTGGAGAAAGTGCAGTGGCACAGAGTGTTTGAGGCAGAATCGGTGATGAATATCATACAGGCCATCGGAGTGCGCTTCGGTGTGGAAGGCGAGGGTGACCGCGAGGCTAATATCGACAAGTTGCGTTATGACAAGATTATCATCATGACCGACGCCGACGTCGACGGCTCACATATAGACACACTTATCATGACTCTGTTCTACCGTTTCATGCCGAAGGTGATACAGGACGGTCATCTGTATATAGCAACACCGCCGCTGTATAAGTGCAGTTATAAGAATAAAGTGAGCGAGTACTGTTACACAGACCAGCAGCGTCAGGCATTTATCGATAAGTATGCTAATGGTATTGATGATGGTAAGAGCATCCACACACAGCGCTATAAGGGTCTTGGAGAGATGAATCCAGACCAGCTGTGGGAGACAACTATGGACCCGGCAAACCGTTTGCTGAAGCAGGTTACAATAGAGAATGCCGCAGAGGCAGACGAGATATTCTCAATGCTTATGGGTGATGATGTGGAGCCGCGACGTCAGTTTATTGAGCAGAACGCAACGTATGCGAACATTGATGCTTAATGATAGCGCGCTCAGATTAATGAGATAAGGTAATAGCAGATACAAGGAGGTGGAAGTGCATGCGGACTTTCGCCTCTTTTTGTTTGTGTGTCGGTGGATGTCAATTGTGTTATTAATGAGTGTTTCAGTAAAACATATTTGCAATTGTTTTGTGAAATAAAGTATTTTATTTATTTTTGTAACACAGATACTGTCTGAAAGCACGTTACAGACAGAAGGATATGCTGTTGTGCAAGAGAATCATGGAGCAAGAAAACATTAATTCCATAACAATACAATCTGTAAAGGCTGTATGTGAATGTAGTTTCATCGATAACGACCTGGTGGTGTTTGATGAGATTGCTGATATACCTTTGCCAAATGAGCCACGCAGGATGAAGTGCATATTGCTGGCTTTATGTCTTCATGGGAAGGGGCAATACTCCATGGATACAGAGGAGAGGATGGTGAAGGCCAACGATCTCATAATAATCAATGAGGAACAGGTTATAGACAACTATATGCTTAGCTCGGATATCAGTGGCATCGCTATAATGTTGTCGCCTCATTTCTTCAGTGAGATAGTAAAGGATATTCATGACTTGTCATCATTGTTCCTTTTCTCAAGGACACATCCTGTATTCAGTCTTACTCAGGACACGTGTGATACAATAAAATCATACTTCAACCTGATAAAGGAAAAAATGGAGACAAAAGACCATTACTTCAGGAAGGATGTGGTGAGAAATCTGATGTCGGCAATGATATACGACCTGAGTCATGTGATATATCAGACCCAGCAGCAGAGAAACCAAAAGGAGAGCAGGGCGGATGCTATATTTGCGGAGTTCATACGACTGGTGGAGCGTAACTTCAGGCATGAGAGGAGGGTAAGCTGGTATAGTGAGAGGATGTCAATAACACCGAAATATCTCTCAGAGATGGTGAAAAGGGCAAGCCGTCGTACCCCTAATGAGTGGATAGACAACTATGTTACTCTTGAGATAAGGGTATTGCTTAAGAATACAACAAAAAGTATTAAGGAGATAACAAAGGAACTGCATTTCCCTAATCAGTCGTTCTTCGGAAAATTCTTCAAGGAGCATGTGGGAATGTCTCCGTCGGAATACAGGAAGTCTTGATGAGTGACTGTAGGGGCTATAACTATAAGATATGAGAATAAGGAGCAAGATGATATTTGGCAAGGCATTGCTTGTTGTTGCCGTAATGTTGATGAGCGTGACAGGCGTTCAGGCGCAGCCTTATTGCTCAACACGTACCTTTACTATCGCTGACGGGCTTGGGGCAAACACCATATCTGATTTTGCACAGGCAGGGAATGGACTGCTGTGGGTATCTACATGGAACGGACTGTGTAGTTATGACGGATATTCGTTCAGAGTCTTCCGAGAGCAACATCAGGAAAAGCAGGTGCTCTCCACCAACAGGATTAATCTTATAGAGCCAAATACGCAGAATGATTTGTGGTGTATAACGTTTGACTCAAACTTCTATCTCTTTGATACAGACAAGTGCCAGTTTATAAGTGTTGATAAGCTGATAAGAGAAACGTACAAGGATGAATACAAGGCTCATAACGTCTTCTCTCTGAAGAATGGATATACGTGGATGATTGGTAAGGGAAATGTGTCATTCCGTATTGATGAGAGGAAGATAAAGGACGGTAACGGTATTGAGCCTTTTGACTCAAAGAAATATAATAAAAACATTAAGATAAATAAAATTGTTCTTGATGAGAATGGACAAGAATGGTTGTTTATGGCGTCGGGAACGTATCTGTATTCTTCAAAGGTTTATCTGAACTATCCTTTTGACTTCGTTTGTAACTCTGGCGACGATTCCTATCTTGCAGCACC
Organism: Prevotella sp.; assembly: GCA_017415455.1. Lineage (GTDB taxonomy): Bacteria > Bacteroidota > Bacteroidia > Bacteroidales > Bacteroidaceae > Prevotella. Next base: position 13,924 of record JAFQGS010000082.1, on the reverse strand, counting down.
TAACGGATTGTTCGCCAGATATGACGTTAAGACAAAGAAAGTGTCGTTCATAAATCTGCCTGGTAATCCGGCAAAGATTAACGACATGGACAAGATTGACGAAAGGCGGATAGCTATAGCTACAGACAGAGGAACGATGGTGTATGATATCATTAAGAATACTGTCAGCATGGTGTCTTCCGCAGGTGTTTATGGCAGCGGAAACAGTATAGAGACTTTTGTTGACAGCAGGAAAAGGATATGGTCATTCTACGACAACTCTTATATATCTCTTACTTATCCCGAAAACAATGAGACGCTATGGCTGAGTACGGAAACACAGAACAGGTGGGGGACAACGGTAAGTAAGACTCCTTTTATACATGAGGATAACAACAATACTGTATGGATAGCGCCGCAGTATGGCACGTTTTCATATTTTGATGAGGCAAACAAGTGTGTTGTCCCTTGTCGTCTGGGGGGCAATATGCCTGTAGGTAGGATTGTGAAACGTTTCAGGGACAGTCAGAATAACCTGTGGATTACTGGTGATCATAATCTTACGTTAGTAAACTTTAAAAGCTACAAGTTCTTCAGCACAGAGGTCCTGGGTGGACAGGACACACGTGCTATATTTATAGATAATACTGGCTTGTGCTGGGTAGGTATGAATTCTGGCCATGTGGCGATTTATGACTGGAATAAGAATAAGATAAATTATCTTCATCCAAACGGAAGGATAAGTAATATTAAAATTCCGTTCTCAGGAATGGGCATATATAGCATTCTTCAAGACTCGCAAGGGAATTTCTGGATAGGAACCAAGGGTGAAGGAATATACAGGTTGTCCGCTGCGAATGGAAGCTTCTCAGTGAAGCATTTCAGGAAAGGCACAGATGCTTTTGCCTTGAGTTCAAATAACATATACGACATAAAGGAGGACAAGAGTGGTAATATATGGGTGGCTACTTACGGTGGTGGCATAAACCTGTTGCTTAGGAAGGATATTGAGAAAGGAGTCTTCCATAATTTGAATAATACCATAAGGAGACAAAAGAGTGATAAGTTTCTTAAAATGCGCAGGCTTACACTTACCAAGGATAATATAATGATTGCTTCCACAACAGATGGAATAGCAACAATGTCCACGTTGTTCAAAAGGCCGGATGATATAAAATTGTTTTATACATCCAAACAGGAGGATAATCCGAAGTCGTTGTATACATCTGATGTACTGCAGACGTTTATTAGCAAAAGTGGTAAGATATATGTTACGACAATGGGCGGAGGATTGCAGACAATAGCGTCTAAGCAATTGCTCAATGACGGATTGTTGTTTGATAATGCAGAAAGTATTGATGCCAATGAGGGTATAATACAGTCAATAACGGAAGACTATAATGGTAACCTGTGGCTTATCAGAGAAGGTACGATAGACAGGTATAATACAACAACAAAGACAAGTGAGAACTATGGGCCAAACGACTGGAATGGCAATATGGAGTTCACAGAGGCTCTTGTAAGTATAAATAACAGGAAGGATATTATTGCGGTAGGAACAGTTGGTGGCTTCATGATTTTTAATACCGATGATGTAAAGAAAAGCAATTATGTTCCACGCATTGTGTTCAGCGGAGTGCAATTAGAGGGTGAGAGGAGTATAAAGCCGATATTCAATAATAGTGAGCTGCAAATTGCATCAGACAAGAGGAACATTACTGTTTATTTCTCTGCAATAGACTTCTCTGGAGTCAGGAACGAAATAAAATACGCATATAAAATCAAGGAGCTTGACAGCGACTGGAGTTATACAGATATGGCGCACAGCGCTTCGCTTAACCATTTGCCGTCAGGACATTACACATTGATTGTAAAGAGTACGAATACGGATGGTGTATGGATGGAGAATGAGAGCGAGCTGCCAATATATGTCCATCCTACGTTCTGGGAAACAAAGTGGGCATGGGCTTTGTACCTTATTATCATTGTAGTCCTTATCTATGCGATATTGTATATCTACCGTCTGCGTAATAAGGCTGTTATGGAGAGGCAGATGAAAGATAAGCAATTGAAGTTCTTTACAAATATCTCACATCAGTTACGCACGCCACTTACATTGATCAGCGGTCCGGTGCGGCAGGTACTTGAGAATGAGCCATTGTCTGAAACGGCACATAAGTATATGGAATTTGTAGACAAGAACTCACAACGTATGCTTGAATTGGTAGACAAGGCGATAGACTTAAAGAAACTGCAAGATATCAACGATAATATAACAACAGCCGATTTCCAGACAGAGGTGGTGGCTGACGAGTCAGAGATGATGTCTGTGACGAATGATGTCAATGCAGAAAGCGTGTCTAAGATAAGCATGCTCATTGTTGAGGATAACGAGGAATTGCGTTTCTTCCTGTCGACAACTCTGCAGGACAGTTATGTCATATATCAGGCGAGGAATGGTCAGGAAGGCTTGGACATGGCAATCGAGAAGCAGCCCGATTTCATCATCACAGACATAATGATGCCGGTGATGGATGGTATGACAATGATAAGAAAGATAAAGATGACACAAGAGATATGTCATATCCCAATCATCGTATTGTCTGCACGTACCGCCGTCAACTATCGTATTGAAGGTCTTAACGAGGGTATTGACGATTATATAACAAAACCTTTCAGCGTGTCATATCTTAAATCTCGTGTCAGCAACATAATACAGCAACGGCAAAGATTACAGCAGATTTACGTTGATCAGGTAAATAGTAATGACAGAAAAGATATGTTCCAGATGGATATATCTCAGATTACCGATTCTGATCAGGAATTTATAAAGGACCTTACCGAATACATAAACAACAATATTGGCAATGCCGACATGAAAGTTGACGACATAGCAAAGGCTTTGGGTAAGAGCCGTACGGTGTTCTATGTTAAGCTGAAGTCATATTTTGGTATGGCTCCTGTTGATTTCATCCGTCACATACGAATCCAGAATGCAGAAAGAATGATTACGGAGACGTCATTGTCTTTTTCAGAAATAGCATTTAAAGTAGGATTTACCGATTCCAAATATTTTGGTAGATGTTTTAAGTCAGAAACAGGAATGACACCTTCTGAATACCGGAAAAAACACAAAAAATAGCGATTTCATCGTGCTTTTTATTTCTTTTTCTACGTTATCCGAGTGTGCTGTTATTGTTATTCCAATAATGCACTTTTTCTTCTTTGGGGATAGATTTTCCACTTTTTAACCAGTTTTTAAGCATAAAAAGTTAAATCTTAACCCTTGACACATCTTTTATATTATACTTTTGCCGCAGGTTTTTAATATCGATTCCTGTGTTATTGCATGCGGATATCATATTAATGCCAGCCAGGCAACAGCATAATCATTCTATCAGACAAATTTAAAAACAAAGTATTAATATTATGAGCCTAAAAAAATTATTTACACTTTCAGTAGCATTTCTGATGATGGCTACTGCAACTGTAGCGCAGAAGGTACACACTTGTGGTGACTCCACAATGGCACCTTATGATGAGTCTGCTACAGTAACACGTGGCTGGGGTATGTATCTCCAGCAGTTTATTAAAGACTACACGGTTGTAAACTATGCACGCGGCGGACGCGATACACGCGGATTCTATAATGAGACCGACCGTTGGGGAGCTGTGAAGAAGAGCATGCAGGCTGGTGACTATGTCATTGTTCAGTTTGCACACAACGATGAGAAGAACGGCGGTATGGACGGTATGGCACTGAAAGCATACTACGAGAGCATTGGCAACACAGAAGAGGCAAACAAGGTTGACACTCGTGGTTCTGTTCCAACCACAACATATAAGGAGTATCTCCGCAAGTATGTAGAGGAGACACGTGCCCTCGGTGGTAATCCTATTCTCGTTGCGCCAGCATGCCGCAGCTATTTCAGCGGTTCAAAAATCAAGCGTAACGGTCGTCATGACCTCGGTGACAGCTACTCTGTGCTTACAGAGAACGGACCTGTTAGCGGTCAGAGCGTTCCTGAGAGCGATCATTCTATGGACTATCCATACCAGATGAAACTCGTTGCAGAGGAGATGAATGTGCCTTTCATCGACCTCACCACAGCCACTAAGGAGTTGTATGAGAGCTATGGCGATGCCAAGTGTCATGAGTTCCTTTTTGATGGTGAGGGCAGCACACACTTCAATACAACAGGTGCAGTGCTCGTAGCGCGCAAATGTGCTGAGCTCATGAAGGCACAGGGAATTCTGGCCGATAATATCGTTCTGCCGACCGACCTTAGTGTTACACCTGCCGAGGCAGATCTTGGTGAGGCATACAAAGGTCAGACACTCCGCAAGGAGTTTACGCTGAATGGCTTCGGTCTTACTCCAGAGAATGGAACAGTTACAGTAACAGCATCTGAAGGCATAACACTCTCTGCAGACAAGACAAACTGGAGCACCAGTCTCAGTTTTGACTATTCAGCGTCTACACTCGTGCAGACATTCTATGCGCAGCTGACACTCACAGAGAACGGACTGACAGAAGGTAAGGTAATCGTTAAGCAGGGCGACAAGACAATAGAAATCCCTGTAAAGGCAACAGCAGTAACACTTGAGGGCGGAACAGCCGTTAAGGCTTACTGGCGTTTGCAGAAGGACGCGTCATGTGTTGTTACCGGTCCTGCCACAGCTATTGATGAGACATGGTCTAACATGTATGTACAGAGATATGCTTGTCCAAAGGGTGGTAAGGATGCCAACGGCAACTACTACACACAGTATCCTGATGGTATCCCTGCAGGCGAGACCCCCGACCGTGTTACCCAGCGTAACCTGCTGACCGGCGACAACTGGCCAGACGGAGAGATTGACGACAACCCAGAGCGTTATATCGACTTCGGTCTTAAGGCAAATCTCGGAACCGAGCTTAAGATTAACAACATCAGCCTTTATGTAGGCGGTGCCGGTGGTAATGGAATGATGTGTCACGTTTATTATTCTACAGACAATTTCCAGACACGTACCACAATCTATGCTCCTACAAAGATGGTGGCAAACACAATGAACGGTGTGAGCAGCCAGCCTGTAATCACTCTGAAGGAGGGCGAGGAAGTTCATGTGCGCATATATCCTTGGTATAATGGTGCTGCCAACGGCAAGACCATCTGTCTGAGTGATGTGACTATTGAGGGTATGGCATTCGAGGCAACAACCGACGGCATCAGCAACGTTACAAGCAGCTCAGATGTTGTTAACGTAACCTATTACGATGCCGCAGGCAGGGCACACAGCAAGGCATTCAATGGTGTTAACATTGTCAAGACGCAATATGCCGACGGCAATGTGACAACAAGCAAGATTATATACTAATAACTTTAATACTAACCAATTTTTTAATTATGCGTAAATTAAATTTTATCAGTTTGCTGGTAATGTTGCTGAGCATGATGACCGTAAAGGCAAATGCGCAAAGCACACAGCTTGCCAGCTGGACATTCGACACAGGCTACGACGTGGCTGAGAATGTCTACACGCCTAATGCCAACGCTTGGGCAGCAGTAGGCGCACAATGGTTTAATGCCGGACAGCCTAAGTTTGTGGCTAATGAAGCCATCGGTACGGCAAGTGACTATATTGTCACTGGCTCTTGTGCCCGCTACTGGGAACTGTGTTCAGGATGGAACAATAATGTGTTCCGTATCACTAACGACACAGAGTCTAACAACATTACCGACTACACTGACGGCAGTAAGCATGCCAACTACTACGAGGTTCAGTTCCCTGCCAAAGGGTACACCAACATTAAGGTGGAATATGCTTGTGCGTATGGCGGCAATGCAGAGGCAACACTGCAGACTGTAGTATCAGTGGACGGCGGTACGACATGGACTGTTGCTGCTGCCGGAACAACAGCAAGCACATGGTGGACATACAATGCCAACACTATCGACATTCCTGCTACAGACAACGAGAAGGTTATCGTTCGCCTTATCTTCGGTAACGGCCTTTCTTCTAACTGGAACATGGACTATATCAAGGTTACAGGAGAAGTGTTCTCTGGGGATCTGAGCAGTATGTTTGCACTTACAACAAAAGTAAACCCAGCAGGTGCGGGAACAGTAGTTGCTTCTCCTGCAAGCGCAAAATATGAGGCAAACACTGAGATTACACTTTCTCAGACAACAAATCTCGGTTATAAGTTCATAAACTGGACTGACGCCGCAGGAACAGCACTCGGAACAGATGACACATATAAGTTTGCCATCACTGCTGATACTGAGATAACAGCAAACTATGAGGAGGTTGCTATTGTAAACAACATTCCTAACAGCGATGAGAATCCGTTCAACATGCTTTATGGCGAACTCCATGGCAGCCGCGCAAGTTTCGGTTCTGACAATCATATTGACTGGATGAACAATGGCGACTACGCTATCTATAATCTTGTTAACACTATAGACGCAAAGTACTTTGACATTGATTTCGGTGTCGGAACACAGCAAGATAACGTTAGCATCACATTCGCTATCACCAACGAGGCTGGCGAAAAGGTTTGGGAAGGCACACAGGCTATTGAGAACAATGGCAATTGGAGCGAATACAAGCCTTACTCTCTCCGCACAACAGAAATGTTGAAAGGCAACTATACAATGACTATCACATTCAATAGCGTTGGCGGCAATGGCACAACAGGTAATCTCAATAACATCAATTTTACCGGTGTAGAGAAATTCGTGGCAGAGACAGTAGACAACCAGTCTGCTACAATAACATACGCATTCGACCAGGCTGTTGACGGACAGACAGGTGTTTACAGCGAGAATGCTACGGGATGGTTCAAGAACAACTTTACCGGTTATGGCTCTGCATTGGTAATGAAGAGTGCACGCCTTAACCAAACTCTTTTCCAGCCTGTAAACAACAATGAGGGCAGTGCAACAGAAGATAACTACATTGAGTTCATGGTTACTCCTGTTAACGGACTGAAATTCACTCCTACAAAGATTTCGTTCAATACAACAAAGTACGGAACAAGCGGTGGTAAGATTGATGCAACATGGGTGAACTCTGATGGCACTACAGTACTTCTTGAAGAGGGCATATTGCCAGAGCGCAACGATGCTGTGCTTGCTTACAGCAAGGAAGTGACAGGCGCTGCTGCAAGCGATGGCGTTTGCGGTCTTCGTCTCAACCTTTATTCACTCGGAAACTCAAAACAGGTTGGTTTCGGAAACATCGTTATCGAAGGTATCGTCAGCGGTACAACAGAAGATGTTCCACAATACACTGTAAACGTTTCGCTCGCTGACGAGACTGCTGGCGAAATCGCCGTTAAGCCAAACGTAACAACTTTCTCTGAGGGCGACGAGGTTACACTCACCGTAACAGAGAACTTCGGCTATCACTTTGCTGCATGGGTTGACGCAGATGGCAATACTGTTTCTACCGAAAACCCATACACATTTGCTGTAATGGCAAATACAGACCTCAAGGCTACATTCACAAAGAAGAATGTCTATGCACTCAACTATGTTGCTACAGACGATATGGGCAACAAGTACGGCAACGTAAACCTCGTGACATTCTCACCAGCTGGAAACCTCGTTGACGGTGTTCATTACTATGAGGAAGGCACTGACGTTAAGCTTACTGTAGCCAACAACAAGATTCTCTCATTCACAGGATGGGAAGACGGCACGACAAATGCAGAGCGCATCATCAATATGGACGGCGAGAAGAACCTGACTGTTAACTACGCCGTGGCTGACTACATCGTGGCATGGGACCTCTCTCAGGACCAGCCGGCAAGCCAGCGTGCTGCCGACTATCGCAGCAACAGCGAGAATGCCGGTCTGCTCTCATTGCGTAATGAGGCAGGAGCAACAAATGGCTGGCTCACACGTGGTGTGAACAACGGTGCTGAGGAAGGCCGTTGGGGCGCACGTATCTGGAAACTCCGCTCTGAGGGATGGTACTGGGAGATTTCTTTCTCTTCTAAGGGATATAGCAACATCAAGGTTTCTAATGGATTCGGACACTCATACAACACCTATAAGGTGATGAAGATGCAGTACTCTGTTGACGGTACAAACTTCACTGACGTTGGCACATACGACATCCCTGATCGCGGATGGGTTGACGAAGAATACACTCTCCCTGCAGAGGCTAACAATCAGGAGCGTGTATATGTACGCTGGGTGAAGGGTTCTGACGAACTCGTAGGTAATGAGACAGCCTATGATGGTCTTTCTATCGGCGACATCTTCGTGCTTGCTGACAGCGAAATGGCTAACGACGACGTTGCTCCTGTGCTTGTAAACAGCAACCCTGCTAATGGTGCGACAGGTGCATCAGCAAGCGGCAGCATCGTATTGACATTCGACGAGCGCATCAAGGCCGGAACAGGCAACGCTACTCTCAACGGCGAGGAGATTGCTCCTACCGTAACTGGTAAGACAGCGGTGTTCCAGTATACAGGTCTTGACTACAACAAGGAGTACACATTCACAATCCCTGCCGGTGTAATCACAGACCGTAGCGGAAATGCTTATGAGGGTACAACAATAGTATTCACAACAATGGAGCGTACACAGCCTGCACCACGTATATATGACGCAGTTGTAGCACTCGACGGCTCTGGCGACTATAAGACTCTTCAGGAGGCTATCGATGCTGCTCCTACAGGACGCGGACTGCCATGGCTTATCTTCATTAAGAACGGTGAATACTACGGACACATCAACATTCCTGCAAGCAAGCCTTACCTCCACTTCATCGGACAGGAGCGTGACAACGTTATCATCACTCACGACCGTCTCTGCGGTGGCGAAAACGCTTACCATACATCAGAAGGCGCTTCTGTTGTAGTAAACTCAAACAACTGCTACTTCGAAAATGTGACTCTGGAGAACTCTTGGGGTCATGACAAGCAGGCAGGTCCACAGGCTCTCGCTCTTAACACAAGCGGCGACCGCACAGTGTTCAAGAACGTGGCTATGCTGTCTTATCAGGATACATGGATTACTCCTTCTACATCTAACTACCGTGCATACGTAACAGACTGCTTCATCGAAGGTGCTGTAGACTTCATCTACAACAGCGGTAATATCTACATAGAGAATACAACACTCTGGATTAACCGCAATAGTGGTGGTTACATCGTAGCTCCTTCTCATGGTGCTGATGTTAAGTGGGGATATGTATTCCAGAACTGTAAGATTACTGCTCCGGGCAACCCTGCAGAGACTGACGTATGGCTCGGTCGCCCATGGCACAACTCTCCAAAGACTGTCTTCATAAACACAACAGCTGAGGTTACAATCCCTGCAGCAGGATGGTATGAGACAATGGGCGGTCTGCCAGCACTATGGGCTGAGTATAACACAATGGACGGCGACGGCAATCCTCTCGACCTCTCACAGCGCCGCTCTTCTTACTATAAGACAGTGGATGGCGAGAAGGTTTGGGTACACAACGTGAAGAACACTCTCACAGCCGAGGAGGCAGCACAGTACACTGTTAAGAACGTGCTTTCAGGTTCTGACGCATGGCAGCCAGAGATCATCACAGAGGCTTGCGCTGCTCCTGCACCAGGTTACAACACCGACAGCAACATCCTTACATGGGACGCTGTTCCTTATGCTATCTGCTATGTTATCACTAAGGACGACGTTGTTGTAGGCTTCACAACAGATACAACATACGACTATGTTCCTGGTTCTACATACAAGGTTCAGGCAGCCAACGAGTTTGGTGGTTTGAGCGAGGCAGTAGAGGCTACAGACATAACAACAGGCATCAATGGTGTAATGGGCGAGAGCCAGAATGGCGTTGTTGAGGCTGTTTACTCTGTGGACGGTGTTAAGCTTAACGGAATGAAGAACGGTATCAACATCGTTAAGCAGAGAAATGCTGACGGAAGCGTTACTGTTAAAAAGGTTATTAAATAATATAGAGTAGATTTTCTGAATTCAGGTCCCGCTGTGCTGAGAAGCACGGCGGGATTTTTTTTGTTTGCAACAATGTTGCACTTTAATGTCATTACCTTTGCGGTGTGAAAAATAAGAAAGAACAATAACAATCGTAAGAAATGGCACATCATCATCACGACCTTCATCATCATGACCACTCACATCACCATCATCACAGTCATGCGCATGGCATAACGTCGGTAAACGGAATACTCATATTCTCCATAGCCCTGAACCTGCTGTTCGTGGCGGTGGAGGTGGTTGTGGGACTCACACACCACTCGCTGAGCCTGCTGTCAGATGCGGGTCATAATCTCAGCGATGTGTTCTCGCTGGTGCTTGTAGCCATAGGTTTCAGACTTGCGCGTGTGGTGAGCAATAAGACATACACCTATGGCTATAAGAAGAGCACGGTGCTCATCTCCCTGCTCAACGCCATCATACTGCTTGTTGCCGTGGGAGCCATCATTGTTGAGAGTGTCAACAAGATATGCGAGCCGCAGGAGGTAAACGGAATGGCTGTGTCGTGGACGGCAGGAGTGGGTATCGTGATAAACGGCCTTACGGCATTGCTGCTTATGAGAGGACAGAAGACCGACATCAATGTAAGGGGAGCCTTCCTGCACATGGTGGCAGACACGCTGGTGTCACTGGGTGTTGTGGTGTCGGGACTGGTCATCTCCGCCACAGGCTGGTATATCACCGACCCGCTTGTCAGCATTGCCATCGCACTGCTCATCCTCGTCTCCACGTGGCGCCTGCTCGTGGAGAGCCTTAAGCTGACGCTCGACGGCACTCCCGAGGGAATCAGCACGGACGACATAACCGATGCCATCGCCGCCGTTGACAACGTCAGGGGAGTGCATCATGTGCACGTATGGGCGATAAGCACCACCACAAATGCTCTCACGGCGCACGTCGTGATTGGCGATGTGGGCAGCATGGGCAAGACAAAGCATGATATAAAGGAAATGCTGAAGACGAAGAATATCTCTCACTCCACCATCGAGTTTGAGACCCTTGACGACCACTGCCATGACCACCTGCATCATGAGTCGGTGAAATGCGATTGTAAGTAAAATGCGCGTTTTGCTTACAATCACGTTTTTCTTCCTGTCTGTATTTTTCCTCAAAATAGGATTCTCAACCCTCCGGTTCAGCATTATTTGGGTTTCTTAACACCTGCTTTTGGGTGGCATTTCTGCGTCGCGAAGTCCGAATGATGCCCAAATGCGCCATTCCTTTCACTCAGAAAGAACTATTATCCCCGCTTTTCTTATGCTTGGAAACAGCACAGAAGGTCACTTGCAGCAATATTTTTTTGCCTGAAAATCACCGATTTCATCGCTTTCTTTCTCAGAAAAAGTACATTTTGTACACATTCCCTACTCTTGCGGCATTATTATATCCTTGTGCCATTCCATAGTAATCATCCCGCCATATCATAGTAATGACATTGTCATATCCGGCATATCACGCCGCCATAACTATGCCATGATGCTCTATTTGATGCCTGAATACACTCCATTTGATGCCTGAATAGAGCATCATTCCATAGTAACGATGACATGATATCGTATATAAATCCGCATGAAATGGCAAAAAACGTGGCATCATTGCATATTAATGATGAAAAAACGCCATTTCATCGGTTTTTCTCTTCGCCGCCATCCACAGCATCTTATCAATGACTCCCAATATCCTTACAACCTTATAGCGCATCCCTTTCCTCTCAACAGTCGCCACTTGTTCCTTGTCATAATTCCCGATAAACGCCCCAACTGTCGGAAAAATCGCAGAGCCGCCATTCTCAGAGCACCCTGAAAACCGCGATTGTAAGCAAAACCGCCGATTTCCTTTCAATCTGTCATTCGATATTTATGGCGGAAGGGAGCTGTGCATAAAAAAGTTTTGGAATGCAAGAGGCTAACTAAATATGAACATACACTTACGCAATTGCATAGTTATTATACGATATATTAAAAAAAGATACCATTTTTTTTAATATATCTCTATATATAATAATGTATATAAAGTTCAAAGAAAATTATCTTTTTTCACATTTTTCTTTGCAGTTGATAATTTATTTGTATATTTGCATCGTACTTACAAAGTATCATGCAATGCATCTTCGCTTGCATGTGACAGATTATTTGCTCAATTCCCAGTCGAATCACCACCTCGAAAAAGGAATTTTTAGAGCAAAGACCATTACATATGGAGTATGCGATAATAAGCGCAGACTTCTCCATAATGTAATGGGGCTTGTGGTGAGCCTGACTGGGATATGGTAGGTCTGCGCTCACTTTTTTTTAAAATGGTTAGTGCTACCTTAATTGATGATTTTAGTATTAACCATTTAAAATAAGTGATTATGAAGAAAACATCTATTTTTATTTGTCTTGTAGGCACGTTGTTGTTCACTTCGTGTGCTACTATTCTTAACGGGTCAAAGGCTCCCGTTACCGTGAAAAACAGTGAGATTCGTAAACCTGTAACATTGTCTTATGATGGAAAGAAAGAAACAAATGTTTTTCTGCCTTATGAGATAAAGATAAAGAGAGGTTTCAAGCCAACAACAATTACAATGTCTTGTGAGGGTTACGAGGATGGTTCTGTTTTAGTAGCAAAGAAGTTTAACGCCACCTCTGTACTTAATATATTTACAGGTGGTATCATTGGTTATTCAATTGATGCCGCAACTGGTGCATGGGCGAAACCTTCGGTGAAAGAAGTAGCTATACCGCTAAGACCAATAAGTGATTATGTAGAGGAGGAAGTTGTAGAGGCTGCTCCTGTTGTTGAAGAACGAGTAGACCGTTCAAATCCTGGTAATACATCTTTGGAGAGTACTGTCGTTCGCTGGTATTTTGATTCTGCTCCACAAGGTGCACGTATATTCTGGCGTGTGATTTCAAGTGTACCTTCTGAAGTGAAGAACACTAATGAATTATGGTTGGGAAGCACTCCGTTTGAGGAGACACGTTCCTTTAATATACCAGGCCTTACTTATGAGAACTCACGTGATGTTCAGATAGAAATAAAAGTTAAGCGTAAGGGATATATTGATCAGAACAAACGTTTCAATGTTCGTCAGGCAATAGACCAGCAGGAAATAAGTAGTTTCTTTGATATGATACCAGTAGAGGAGTAATATAGTTGGGTTTTAAATAAAAAATTATTATTATGGGAAAAAGAATATTCTTGGTTGTCAGTTTCTTAATGACAATTCTATGCGTAAATGCGCAAAAAGCGATAGTTACAGAAGAGGAGTATGTTCCAATTCGCCTTAATAGCATACCAGAAGATGCAAAAGTATATTATGAGGGTAAGTTGATAAGCACAACAACGCCTGCTATTGTAAGACTTCCATTGAGAGCGTATGTGCAGTCTGGTAAGAAGAAGGACCGTGATGCTCGAATGAGAAGAAGTGCTGATGCAAGTGCTATTGAACTTGTGTTCAAGAAAGATGGTTATAGAACAGGAACAGAGATTTTAAAGCCAATTATCCATGAAGATGGAAAGAAATACGAGGTGACGTGGCCAGAGAGTGTTATACATGAGTTCGCGGAAAGCCATTCTTCTGAATACAGAAAAGACCCAACTATACCAAAAGGGGAATACTCAAAGCGCGTAAATAGAGACAATCCAGGTAGTACATCTTTGGAACGTACTATTATCCGCTGGTATTTTGATTCTGCTCCACAAGGTGCACGTATATTCTGGCGTGTTATCTCAAGTGTTCCATCTGAAGTAAAGAATACAAACGAGACATGGTTGGGTAGTACTCCTTTTGAAGAGACACGCTCTTTTAATATTCAGGGACTAACCTATGCAAACTCACGTGATGTTCAGATAGAAATCAAGGTTAAGCGTAAGGGATATATTGACCAAAACAAACGTTTCAATGTTCGTCAGGCAATAGACCAGCAGGAGATAAGCAGCTTCTTTGATATGGTACCTGTTGAAGAATAATTCTTATT
>JAFQGS010000081.1 GCA_017415455.1 Prevotella sp. | reverse complement strand
CTCGCAAGGATATGTAACATTCTTGACAGAAACTTCTTTGAGGTATTAGCACAGGAATTTGATGCCAGGAATAATAGTGGCAAGAATCCTTTGTCGTAGTTGGCAGTGTAATAACAAGAATAGCAGACTAATAGGAATGAAGGTAAGTTTAGTAGTGTGTACATATAATTGGCCGGCGGCTTTAGAGGCTGTCTTTAACAGTGTTGCGCAACAAACCATATATCCTGATGAAGTTGTTATTGCCGATGACGGCTCTACGGATGATACTCGTGAGTTAATAGAAAGGATGCGTTTGGAGATGCCGTTTAAGATACTGCATGTGTGGCAGGAAGACAAGGGATTCCGATTGGCGATGTCCTTAAACAGAGCATTTGCAAAATGCACAGGCGATTATATCATAAAGATAGATGGTGATATAATAATGGAACGCCATTTTATAGAGGATCATATAAGGCGTGCGAAATCAGGTTGTTTTCTTTGCGGCAGCCGTTCCAAACTTACAGAAGAGAGAACTCTGAGAATTTTTAAAACCAAGGATATCACACTGTCACCATGGAGTAACGGCATAAGGAGACGGCTGAATGTTGTTCGTTTACCTTGGCTTGCCGCATTCTTTTATGATTATAACCATGGTAGAGGATGCAATATGTCATTCTGGCGCAATGATCTTTATGCGGTAAATGGCTTTGATAATGACATCGTTGGCTATGGACGTGAAGACACAGACTTTATAGAGCGTATGAAGAGATATGGTGTTAAGCAAAGATTTATGAAATTCTGTTGTGTGCAATATCATCTGTATCATAAGGATACGCCAAGCAAGCTCGATAAGGGTATGCAGGCCATAAATGATAATCATCTTAATAGCAATACGGAAAAAAGAGTTATCAGGATTGAGAATGGAATTGATAAATTAATGTGAATCGTTTAGAAAGTATAGAAACCTTATATTAACATTAGAATGTAATGAACATGAAAACAATTAAGTATTTAGGCATGTTGCTGGCGATGCTGGTGCTGTCAGTAAGTTTTGTAAGCTGTAGTAGTGATGACGATGATGAGGATGGCGGAGGTAACTCTTCGTCTGTTGTTGGAACATGGTGGTGCGTAGATGAATGTGATGAGATTACCGCAAAGTTTAATGCCAATGGCACCGGTACAATCGTTTCTGTATGTACAGAAGATGATGAGACAGATAAAATAAGCTTTGAGTGGGAGCAGGAAGGTAATGAGGTCTGGGCATGGACTGAATACGAAGAGGAATTTGAAGGCAGGCTCAGTGGCAATACTCTGACGGTAGAAGATGAGGATGGATATAAGTTGAAATTCAAACGTAAATAAACAATATACAGACGAGCCAAACGGGGGACAATACAGCGGTTGTATGGTCCCCCGTTAAATGTATATTATAAAGATGTATGTTAATGCTATAAATAGGATGTTTTCTTTTACAACTTCCCATTGAAATATTAGCTATTGTAACATCTTAGATGCAAAACTGTATCTTCTGTGATACGTGCCTTTTACTTCATATATATTTTGTTAGTGTATCTTTGCAATAATTAAGAAATGTTGATTTGTGCTTAAATGTAAAACATAATAGACAATGAGAAAGAGCAAACTGTTTTTATTTTTGATACTTGCTGCTTATGTGTCAGTAGTAAATGCGCAGGTAGACTACTCTGTGGTTTATGTTAATGAAGAGGCTGGAGTCGAGTTCACCCAGGTTACGTCAGAGAATGACTATGTATGTATGCCTATGGTGAAGAGGGGAGGCGGAATGGTGAATTGGCTGTCGAATAAGATAATAGACCTATCAGTAGACGGTGTGCATCTTGCATATCTGTCTGCAAGAAATAACACAACAAACATCTTTATTAAAGACATAGAGAAGAAGGGTGGTTCTATACAACGTACAAATCGTCAGGCGGTATTGGACTTCTCTTATTCGCCTGATGGAAAATATTTTTGTTTCTCTGAGAAAAGCGGGAAGTTTAATCAGATATATCAGACAAGTGCCAGGAATGGATACGTATGCAGGCAGATAACAAGTAACAATAAAGACTTCTCGCCTGTTTATTCGGCAGATATGAAGAATATATTCTTTGCACGTCAGGAGAACAAGGGTATAAGTGTTTGGAGTTATAATATAGGAAATAACTTTTTGTCAAACTATACCAAGGGACAGAATCCTTATCCGCTAAAATCAGACAAATCTATTCTATGTGCACGGTTGAATGCAAACGGAAGAAGTGAGATATGGCGTGTGAACTATGAGACAGGAACAGAAGAGTGTATCTTGTCTGACCCAAACCGTAGCTTTACGACACCTACATTATCTCCTGATGGCAAATGGATTCTGTTAGTGGGCAGCAATATTCTGATTAATGGTAAGGCTAAATATGCAAATACTGACATATTCGTATGTCATACAGATGGTACTAATCTGACCCAAATAACTTATCATGCAGCAGATGATTTGAGTCCTACGTGGAGCCGGGATGGTAAGTATATCTACTTTATCTCGCAAAGAGGAAGCATAACAGGCACTGCCAATGTGTGGAGAATGACATTTATATACTAACATATTATTAACCATTTAATTTTTTTATTATGAAGAAATTTAAACTTTTTGCAATTGTGGCACTTCTCGTTACTTGCACAACAGCATCAGCACAGTTTACAAACTCAGGCTCAAATTCAACTTCTGAGGTTGATACAGAAGGATGGAGCTCTTTGTATGTGCAGTATAATCCGATGAGTATAAAAGATTTGGACCTGAATGGGTTCTCTTTAGGATTCAATAAGGCGTTCAGTATCTCAAATAGTATTCCTCTTTACGTGGAAACTGGTGCCGGACTGCAGTATGCAATGGGTGACCTTAATGATATTGACTGGAATCTTTTTTCTGTGAAGATTCCTGTAAGCCTCATGTATAAATATCAGTTTAATAACTCAGATTTCGCAATCGCTCCGTATGCAGGTATTGATTTCAGGGGAAATATATTGGGTAAAATGGAATCTGGAGGTAATGATGCTAATATTTTTGACGAGGACGACATGGGAGGACAAGAGGCTAAGAGATTCCAAGTAGGATGGCATGTTGGACTAAATGCTTACTATGGTAAGGTTATGCTTGGTGTGTCTTACGGAACAGATTTTAATAAATTCATCTATGATGAGAAGATAAAGACAACATCAATAACATTAGGTTACTGTTTCTAAATTGTCACAAGGGGAGGGTGTAGAACTCTCCCTTTTTATAATGAATAATAATAAAAATGAAAACAATTAAGTATTTAGGCATGCTGCTGGCGATGCTGGCACTGTCAGTAAGTTTTGTAAGTTGCAGTAGTGATGACGAAGACGAGGATGGCGGTGGTAACTCTTCGTCTGTAGTTGGAACATGGGTTGAGAAAAGGTCAGATACATATCTATACCTTACTCTTAATTCTAATGGTACTGGCTTTTGGGCAGTTAAATTTGGCGAAGATGGAAATATAGAGTACGATGGTGACTTTGACTATGTTCGTGAAGGAGATTTGCTGTATTTGTTACATGAAAATCAAGACGATACAGAAGTGCTCAGAATTATTTCAGTCTCATCTGTTAAATTTGTTTTGGAATGGGATGGTGGTATTAGAACATTTAATAAGTCGGAACGGCTTCAATTAGATGATTTATATTAATTGATTTGGCAGAACAACTCACATGTAAAATATAAGTAAAAAGCATACGAATGAAAGCAATTAAGTATTTAGGCATGCTGCTGGCGATGCTGGCAATGTCTGTATGTTTTGTAAGTTGTAGTAGTAATGACGATGATGAGGATGGCGGAGGTAACTCTTCATCTGTTGTTGGAACATGGGAAGGTTACGAAGATGGTGAAGATGAGGAAGAACTTGTAACAATGAGGTTTAACTCCAATGGCACTGGTAGATATACGGAGTATTGTTTTGAACATGAAGAAATAGAGGAGGATGATTATTTTGAGTGGGAACAAGAAGGTAATATTGTGTATATCAGGTTTGAAGACGATAACGATGATGTTACAGGATATCTAAATGGTAATACGCTTGTTGTGCAAGTTGATGAGTATGATGGTGATAATTATAGGTTTAAATTAAGAAGGAAATAGGTCTATTTAAATAAACAAAAACAACTAATAAAAACCAACTATTCAACAGAATATCAGGGATGGCATTTGATGTCATCCCTGATTGCTTATATGAAAGTTTTTCACGTCTTCCATAAGTCAATATGCTTATTTCTGATTAAGCATTTAGGTTTTCTTAATCATGTGTCTCGTTCTTGCATATCTTTTTCCTATCTTTGCAATACATTGTTTATAATTTGGGTTATGGCAAAAAATCTTTTGAATAAATATGTGTGGCTGGTTGAGACAATATACAAAGCCGGGAGAATCACTTTTGAGGAGATAAACGAAAAGTGGCTGGACAATGACATGAGTGAGGGAGTGGAACTTGCTCTTCGTACATTCCATAAATGGCGTATTGCTGCTGAGGAGATATTTGGTCTGGTGATAGAATGCGAGCGTAAGGGCGGATACCATTATTATATAGCTAATGAGGCGGAGCTGAAAAGGGGCAGTATTCGCAACTGGCTGTTTAATACCATATCGGTGAGCAACCTGCTGATAGACAACCAACACATGAAAGACAGGATATTGCTTGAGGATGTGCCGTCGGGACAAGAATATCTTGCAGACATAATAGAGGCGATGAAGAAAGGCTGTTGTATTACAATGACCTATCAGAGTTATTGGAGGCGCAACAAGCATACCTTTGACGTAGAGCCTTACTGCGTAAAGTTGTTCAAGCAAAGATGGTATATGGTTGGACGTGGTCCTTATAACAACAAGGTGCTGATTTACGCACTTGACCGCATACTGCATATGTATGTTACTGAAACGAAATTCAGTATACCCAAAGCTTTCAACCCAGAGGAATACTTTGAAGATTATTATGGAGTAATCACAGACGACGATTTGGATGTGGAAAGAGTGAAACTGAAGGTGTCGGCAGGGCAGGCAAATTATTTGCGTTCATTGCCGTTGCATCATAGTCAGCAGGAGATTCTGGCTGCCGAGGGATATAGTGTCTTTGAATTGAGACTCCGTCCTACTTTCGACTTCTATCAGGAGATTCTGTGGAATGGTGAGGACGTAGAAGTGCTTGAGCCGTTATGGCTTCGTAAGGAAATTGCAGGGAAAATAGAAAAGATGTGGGAAAAATATAGAAGTTGAAACCATGAGAGATTTTGCTGCAATAGATTTTGAAACGGCTAATAATGAGCGTAGCAGCGTGTGCTCTATAGGAATCGTCGTTGTTCGTGATGGTGAGATTGTAGAAACTTTCTACTCTCTCATTCAGCCAGAACCAAACTATTATAACTACTGGTGTAGTCGGGTTCATGGTCTATGCCGGGAGGATACCGACGTTGCGCCAGTCTTTCCAAAGGTGTGGGCACAGATAGAACCGCTTATCGCTGGCCTGCCCCTCGTGGCCCACAACAAACCTTTTGACGAGAGTTGCCTGAAGGCTGTATTCCGTGTTTATCAGATGGATTATCCTGACTATGAATTTTATGACACTCTGTCTGCATCTCGAAAAGTTTTTTATTACCTTTGTAATCATCAACTGCATACAGTTGCCGCCGAGTGTGGCTATCAATTAAATAATCATCACCATGCCCTTGCCGATGCAGAGGCCTGTGCTTGGATTGCGAGAGAGATATTGTAAGTTAAAATTGTAGGTAACATCTTGATGTGAATCTAAATTCAATAAAATTAATCAATTATTTGTAAAAGGGTCATGAAAGAAATAACAAAAGAAGAATTTGAGGAATTTGTTCAAAAAGAATTTCCGAACACCCCTTTTCGTTACGAAAATGGCTATTGCTTTATTCAAGCGGGTAGTTGTCTCGGTGACAATTTGCATTACGAACTCAACGCAGGTAAGATACACCTTGACATTGAGGGGCCTAATTGGCGTCCTATCAGAAATTATCTTTGGAATCATGTCGTTGACTCACGTGTAGCGCACAGTCATTGGGGTCGTTATGGCTGTCGTTGGACTTTGGACAAGATAATTGAGACAAAAGATGATGTTGAGCATGGATTCTTACAAATGAGAAGGATTATGGAACCTCATATACTCAAATTTGAGCGTCTTAATGCCCAGCAGAAAGTTGCACATGAACCATTGCCGGATTCTATTTCTGCAAGTTTCTACAAAAGCCAGGAACTATTGGAAACAAATCTCTCGATTCCTGAATACCAACGTCCATATAGATGGAATCTAAAAAACGTAGAACAGCTTTTATCTGACATTTACAAGAATCAAAGCGATGGGCATAATGTTTATTTAATGGGTACTGTTATCGTTCATTCATATGAAGATACATATTACTTAGTTGACGGTCAGCAACGAGTTACGACATTATGCCTCCTTCTTAAAACTCTTGACTATGAAGGGCAATTACCACTATTGAAATATAATCACAAAGATTCTTTCGTTAACATAAAAGAGAATTATTCTTTTATTATTAAATGGTTATCATACAATATTAAAGACAAAGAATCTTTCAGGGATTATATTCTTAGTTCATGTCAGGTGGTTAGGATTGTGGTAAAGAAGCTTAATGAAGCGTTCCAAATGTTCGAGTCCCAGAATGGTCGTGGCAAAGAGTTAGAGGCGTATAACCTATTAAAGGCTTATCATATCAGAGCCATGTCAAATGATTCGAGGGCGAGCAAAATTGAATATGACAAACAATGGGAGGCTGCAGCAATGTATTGCCGCGAAGGCTACAGGAAAGATTTACTGAAACAGTTATTCAATGAACAGCTATTCAGGACCAGAAAATGGACTCGTGCGGAAGACGCATATGAGTTTTCAAAGAAAGAGATAGAAGAATTCAAGGGTGTAACCATTACAAAAGAGAATCAGTTAGACTACGCCTATCAGAATATCCTCATCCAACAAGAGATTGCACGACAATATATGCTCACTATGAACCCAAGTCTGTTTAAATTAAAGAACAGATTTACTCATGGCGATTCGGATAATATCAATCCATTTGTTTCGATGACTCAATTAATACTAAATGGTAGTTCTTTCTTTGAATTTGTCGAAACATACGTTGAAATATACAAGAGACTGTTTGTCTATCTATCAACTTCGCAACTTAGTGATTTCAAGCAGTTCTATATAGAGCACTGCCAATATGCTGGCTATAATCGAAGAAAAGGTGATGGATATATTCGTGAGGTATATAAATCGGCTATCATGTTCTTATTTGATAAGTTCGGAGAATTAGGTGTCAGACAATATTATCGGGACATATATATATGCCTTTACAAATATCGCCTGACACAAAAACAGGTTCGCTATGAAACAATGGCGAAAAGGGATCATGTCGCATGGATATTCCAATTAATATCAAAATCAAAAAAACTATCAGACCTTGTCATATTAACAAAGGTTTCACGTTCAGTTTGTTTCAATATTCAATACGAACTGAAATACACTGTTGATGAAGTATTATCTGTATTTAAGTAAATAGCTAATATGAATAGAATAAACAAAACCGTATCACAAATCTGGGATGATAATTATGTCGTTCCTATCTATCAGCGTAATTATGCATGGGGCGAGGATCAGATAACACAACTATTGCAGGACATATATGATGCCAGTCAGAATGAAGAATCAAATTACTTCATTGGTAGCCTTGTTGTTCTATTAAGGACGGATGGTGTTTTTGAAGTCATTGATGGCCAGCAAAGACTTACCACTCTTCATTTAATATGTAAAAAATTGGGAATACTTAAACAGTCTCATCTGTCATATGATTCACGTCCAGAGGTTGAGGAATTCTTTAGTGATTTATTCGCATCTAAGGCATGCGACGAGTTTTTAGAGGACTATTCAAAACGTGATACAAGAAAGATTTATCATTTGGTAGAAGCTTTTGAAATACTCGAAAGTACTGGCATACATACTCATGCTGGTCATGATGATGACATGGTGGTTAGTTTAAATTCTATGGGGGATGAAGTTAAAAACAAAATGGCTGAGTACCTTAACAACAATGTTATTCTTGTAAGAACTATCTTACCGGATGATACGGATGTTGCAGCCTATTTTGAAATCATGAATAATCGAGGGGAGCAATTACAAGAACATGAAATTGTGAAAGCACTCATGATGAAATCCTTGGATGAAGATCAACGTAAGGTATTTGCGTCTATATGGGATGCATGTTCTCAGATGAATATCCCAATACAGCGTTCTTTGTCTTCTTTGCGAAACAATGATTACCCCATCTTTGGCCCTGAATATGACAGTCTTCGTGAGGATTTAATTCGTTTATACAGGCTACATGATTCCAATGAAGGTTTCCAATCTATAGACGAGATTCTTTCAAAAAGTGACATTGAGCAGACTGATAATGAGGTGTACCCCGAAGAAATTGAATATAATTCCATTATAGATTTTCCCAACTTTTTGATGCTCATATTTAAGACTTATGACAGTAGCTGTCAACTGAATGCTAATTATCTGCAGGAAACTTATGACAAAAACCAATCTGTTAACTCAATGGATTTTGTCGAAAGATTGCTTAAATACAGAACAATCTTTGATCGTTTCGTTGTCAAAACAACAGGCTCTGAAGATGATGTGGAATCTATGCATTGGATAATGAAAAAACCTTATCGGGACAAAAAAGGTTCTTTGAGATTTAGGAATACTTTCTCTATGGCCAATGGTGAACCAGATGAAAATGAAGCAGAAAATGACGTTCAGAAAAGAATTGTCAAGCAACTTTCCATGTTACAAGTAACTTTTCGAAATAAAAAATATAAAAATTGGCTGTTTGATTATCTGCAATTCCTTTGTGAGAATAATATCGAACACATTAATGCTAATCTGATTATCAAGTTTTTGGATGAATGGATGTTATCATTCTATAACCAATTACTTGAAAAAAACGATAATGAATCTAAAGAGTGGGTATTTGAGTCACTTGGCGTAGACACTCCTCATTTTCTTTTCAACTTCATTGATTACCTGTATTGGGTTGAATCTCGTAATCCGAAACCTGAAAATCACATATCATATATTGAGGAGGTGAAAGACTTTGATTTCAAGTACTATAATTCTGTAGAACATCATCTTCCTCAATCTTATGAGAATATTGATCAAGTAAACATTGACAATATCGGCAATCTTTGCTTGATAAGTCGAAGCGGCAATTCCAGTTTGAATGACAAAGCGCCCAAAGAAAAGGCTCGTATTGTTCCTGGATTATATCCTAAACGCAGGATAATGTACACTATGACTCAAAACAACGCTGGCATTTGGGATAGGAAATCTATTGAAGAACATTGTGATGATATAAAAAACCTTCTTAACAAAAGAGAGTCAATATTGAACTTTTAACATAAATAATATTTAAAATGACTTATGGATTATTAGGTAAGAAGCTGTTTCGTATTTAGTTCAATTCAAATCTTTGGATATGAATGACAAAATAATCTTCCTTGACTTCGATGGTGTACTGAACACAGGGCACTATCAGCGATTACTACAATATTTGGGCAATCCATGGCGGGATAGGTATGGGGCTTTATTTGACCCGGATGCAGTGAGGCAACTGAAGAGAATCGTTGATGCTACTGGTGCTGACATCGTAGTGGAATCATCATGGAAATATCTTGGGCTTAATGCAATGAGGGAGTTATGGGAAATTCGAAACCTGCCGGGAAAGATAATTGATATTACTCCATCATCGGTTAGTGATGGTTGTTTACTATCAACAGATTTAGATAATATCCCTCCTTCAATGCTACATTGTAAGGGTATTGAAATAGCCTCATGGTTATCTGAACATGCAAAGCAGGACACGAGATATGTCATCATAGATGACGAATATGTGATTCTTGATTCGCAAGTGCCGCACTTCATATTAACAGATTCATACGAAGGTATTACTGAAGAACAAGCCAATAGAGCCATTTCTATGTTGAACGAATAGAAGAATTTTCAATAATACAATAATTTCATAAAACCTCTGCCCCAATCCGGCAGAGGTTTCTTTTTACTTTGCATCAGTTAATTAAATGTTTCACTAAAAATATAGTTATTATGGCAACAAAAACATTGAGCAATGACTTTATGCAACGTATTGCGGAAGAAGGAGCCTGGAAGGAGCTCTCAAATGAATTGAGTTGGACCGAAGCTTTATTGGAGAAGTATCAAGACAAGATTGACTGGCAGGAATTGTCAGAAAACAGAAATGTCCTTTGGACGATACCTATGCTACATAAGTTTAAGCGTCGCATCAATTGGGATAAGCTCTCAAGGTATGCGGATGAGAATACATTAACAGAGAATTGTATTGAGACATTCAAAGAAAAATGGAATTGGGGCGAATTATCTGATAATCGTTCTATAACTAATCAGCTCTTAGAAAAGTTTGCGGATAAATGGGACTGGGAGTCTATCATAAATAACTATAATAGAGATTTATTCTCAAGCAATTCCGCAATAGAGTTTTACGAAAGGTATAAAGACTACATACCTGCTGCAAAATTGCAAGGATCAAGTTTGTGGAATGAGATTGTGGAGCAGCGTAAGAAGCAAATACTATCAGAGATTACAGCTTGATTTACTCACCTTATAAAATATATGATTATGACACTTTGGAAAATTTCAGCAAAGAACAATTGGAATTGGGGAACAGGTAAGCAATTAGTGAAGGGAATGTTTATTGAGTTAAGCACACCAACAAGTACGCCACCATTAGGAATCCCTTCTTATCACGAGGTGATAGCAAAGGCTTTTAACACCAAGTATTCAACCAACTTCGACAAATCGAAGATGAACTCATCTTTCTTAATTTGCGAGAAAATATGATGAACAGATGGAAGATAAGATGTTAATACATAAGATTTGTAAGTATGTAGGCCTGTTTGTGTTAAGCCAGTTGATAATACTACTAATTCTTAACACTATACCCTTAGGTGGTGAATGGGTTCATAAAGAGGAAATCCAGGCATTGATATCAGGCCGTTAAATGCTTCTCGCAAGTGGGTTCTCTATTGCGTAATGATTTGATTACTGTCATTCTTATTCGGTATACAGCCTATATACTTTTAGTATACACGCTGTATACTTTTGGAATACACGCTGTATACCGAATTGAGTTGGTATCATTTGGAATCTGGAAAATGACCAGTTTCGTCGCCATCAGGCGTCTCTGCCGCGTCTTTTCCCAAGCATGCGGAACATGATTATAAATATAAATCCCCGGTTGTTGTTATTATGTATTGACAACCCCCGGGGATTTATAATGGTGAGATATGGATTATTGGTCCATGCTTATCCTTATTCCGACATCCGACACGCCCGGCATCATCTCTCTTCTCATGGCATGACGGATTTTGATGTGCAGTGAGTCGTTGGCATTTAGTTTCAGGTTCTTCGTCTTGAACTGGTTCTGGTAAATGCTTATTCCGTTGCCTTTAATGTTGCCGTTGTTGTCGCTGACCATACATTTTATGGTGTCGCAGGTTGTATGTCCTGCTGGCAGTATGGTCTGTTCTACGATAAGGGATATGCTTTTGTACGGGAACTCATCTGTTGTGCGTAGCATAATTTCCTGATTGTAAGAGCCTTGCTGTCTCACTCCTGGCACACAGAATGTCAGAGTGTCGTTCTTTTCCCATCCGCTGAGCGGTGTGTGGCAAAAGTGAAAATATACGGTATTGGAGTCACATCCGCAGACTCCTACCGATACCATTGCCATTATGACGATCCAGCTCCAAAGTATGCTACTTCTCATCTGTTGTTATTTCTCTTTTGTCTCCCTGCCTGCTCTTGCCTTGTTCTCGGCGGTCTTTGCCTCATGCTGCTCTCTTCCGCCCCTGTTGCCATGCTGACGCTGACCTTTGCCTCTGCTCTTCTTCTTTTTCTTGCTTTTGTCAAAACGTGTGATATCTCCTTCAAGCAAGTCTTTTGGCTTGTCTGAGTCTCTCTCTTGTCCGTCTTCAATAAGTGAGAGTGGTTTCTCGCCTCGCTTGTTCATCTCTATCACCTCCATGGCCCTTGCGGCTGTTATTGTCTCAAGGTTTGCCGCCAGTCTCTTGTCTGTAGAATATGTAACAATTCCAGCCAGGATGTCACTCTTGAAGAAGTAGTAGTCGTTATCCATGGTTTGTAGTATGACCTCACGACTTGGCAGTTTCTTTCCAGCCTCCATATAGTTGTCTACCTCGTAGTTGAGACAGCATTTCAGTTTTGCGCACATACCGGCGAGCTTTTGCGGATTAAGCGATATGTCCTGTAGTCGTGCGGCTCCTGTGCTGACCGACACAAAGTTCTTCACCCATGTAGCGCAGCACAGTTCTCTGCCGCAAGGTCCTGTGCCTCCGATGCGTCCGGCCTCCTGTCTTGCTCCAATCTGTTTCATCTCAATTCGCACATGGAATGCGTCAGCAAGCACCTTTATCAGCTGTCGGAAGTCAACTCGCTCATCTGCGATGTAATAGAATATTGCTTTGTTGCCGTCGCCCTGATATTCAACATCACCGATTTTCATCTGCAGGTTAAGGTCCTTTGCTATCTTGCGGCTTCTTATCATGGTGTCATGCTCACGGGCTTTTGCCTCGTAATATTTATCCATGTCCACCTGCTTTGCCTTGCGGTACACTCTCTTTATCTCCTCGTTTGACTTCAGGTTAGCCTTCTTAACCTGCAGCGTCACGAGTCTTCCTGTAAGTGTCACCACGCCTATGTCGTGTCCGGGATTAGCCTCCACCGCCACAATGTCACCCTTCTTTAAATCCAGGTTGTTCACATTGTGGTAATATCCTTTGCGTGTGTTCTTAAACTGCACCTCCACAAGGTCTGTACTCTCATCATTTCCTGGCACATCAGCCAGCCAGTCGTATGTGTTAAGCTGACGGTCCTGTCTTCCGCATCCGCGTTTGCAAAGTCCTTTTTCCGAACCATCGCCTGTTTTGAATTTCATGTTTTTAAAATCCATAGTCCTATATATTATAAAGTGTGTACGCGTGTTTATGATGCGTCACTTATATTCAGATATTCTTTTTTATTGCTGTAAGAGCAGCATTATTGTTCTCAGGCTGTATTCAAAGAATACTATTTTTGCATTAGCGTTCTGTCCTATATCCCTTATTGCCTTCGTTGTCATGTCTGCCATTTCCATTACGTTTGCCTCATTGATGAATCTGGCAAATTTTCTCGCAAAGTCTTCCTCCTCTTGCGTCATATAGTTCAGCTCGGCATTCCTGAAGTTATATACGAAGTTTTCCCTTATGAGTCTTAGGAAATATACGAGCATCCTCTTCTGCTTCTCCCTGCCGAATCCGGCAGCCGCCTCGCTCCATTTCTTCAGTTCCTTTATGTTTCTTGAGTATGCCAGTCGCATCAGCAGTATGAACATATCAAGGAATTGTCTGTTCTCATTTCCTGTGTCCAGCTCCTCCAATGCCTTGGTCCAGTTGCCGTTTGCCACTCTTGCTATTCTTCGTGCCGCCTCTTCGCTTACGAGTCTTTTCTCTATCAGAGCCTTTGTTACGCTTTCGTTGTCAATCTTTTTCAAGTCGATACGTTGTGTACGGCTTTTTATTGTCTCAAGCAATTTCTCCGGTTCCTCGCTGACCATTATGAAGATTGTTTGCTGTGGCGGCTCCTCTATTATTTTCAGCAATTTGTTGGCGCATTCACCATTCATGCGTTCCGGCAGCCATATAATGCTTACCTTATACCCACCCTGGCTTGATTTTATGCTGAGTTTCTTTATTAGCAAGTCACTTTCTCCTACGCCTATCTGTGCCTGTTGGTTTGCCGCATTCATTGCAGTCAGCCATCTGTCCATGTTGAAGTATGCACCATCGCAAAGCATATCCTTCCATTCTTTTATGAAGTCGTCGCTCGTCATCTTGTGCTCCGAACTGGTGCCTGTGGGACGTATTACGGGGAATGAGAAATGAAGGTCTGGGTGATTCCATCTCTCCAGCATTGCCGCTATGTTTCTTTGACGGGCAGTCTGTTCCTCTTCCTTCGTGTCTTTCTCGCCGAGCAGATATGACGCCATAGCCAATGCCACAGCCATCTTTCCGCAACCTTGCGGGCCGCATAGCAGCATGGCATGTGGCACTTTGTTGCCGTCAATCATCTGTATGAGCTTTGTCTTCAGCTCTTCCTGTCCTATGACCTCTGCGAATTTCATTTCCTCTTTATTCCTTTTTACGTTCTTGTCGTTTCCATAAAAGGACGCTTTAAGACAAGTACATATCGGTGCAAATTTACTAAAAATATCTTTCTTTATGCTTACTTTGGCAATATTTCTTGGGGTTTTTAGTTATATAAACGTAGTATTAAATAATATTAAAACAAAATCTAATAATAAAAATGAGTCAAAATCAGAAAGGTAGCAAGGCCTACCTGTTATCAATCGTGTTAGTAGCCGTACTTGGCGGCTTGCTCTTCGGTTACGACACAGCCGTAATCTCCGGAGCAGAAAAAGGTTTGCAGGCATTCTTCATGGATGCAAGTGATTTCCAGTATACCGATGCTTGGCACGGCTTCACCTGTGCCAGTGCGCTTATAGGCTGTATAATTGGTAGCGCTGTCTCTGGTTATCTGGCATCCAACTGGGGCCGTAAGAAGTCGCTTATCTTTGCAGGTGTAATGTTCTTTATCTCTGCCTTAGGCAGTATGAATCCCGAGTTTTTGATATTTGAGTATGGTGTTCCTACTTATGATCTTCTTATTGCATTCAATATCTATCGTGTTATTGGTGGTGTGGGTGTAGGTCTCGCCTCTGCAATCTGTCCTATGTATATCGCAGAGGTTGCTCCTTCAAATATTCGTGGAACCCTTGTGTCATGGAACCAGTTTGCCATAATATTCGGTCAGTTGGTTGTTTATTTTGTCAACTTCATCATCCTTGGCGATCATATCCAGCCATTAGTAGAGGAGATGGGCAAGGGTCTGGCTGCAATCAATCCTGCTGCTCAGTGGACAGTTACAACCGGATGGCGTTATATGTTTGGTAGTGAGGCTGTTCCTGCCGGTCTCTTCGCATTGCTTATCTGCTTTGTTCCTGAGACTCCGCGTTATCTTGTTATGGTTGGTAAGGACAACAAGGCGCTCACCATACTTCAGCGCATCAATGGTGCCGCTGCTGGTCAGCAGATATTGTCAGACATCAAGAATACCATTACAGAGAAGACAGAGAAACTCTTCACCTATGGCTGGCTGGTTATCTTCGTAGGTATCATGCTCAGCGTGTTCCAGCAGGCAGTAGGTATCAATGCCGTTCTTTACTACGCACCGCGTATCTTCGGTGATATGGGAATGGACAACCCTATGGTTAACACTGTGATTATGGGTATAGTGAACATCCTCTTCACTCTCGTTGCTATCTTCACCGTTGAGAAGTGGGGCCGCAAGCCGTTGCTCATCACCGGTTCTATAGGTATGGCTGTAGGAGCGTTAGGCGTAGCCTTCACCTTTGGCAATCCTTCTTTGTCAATGGCATGTATGCTCAGTATCATGGTTTATAGTGCGGCATTTATGATGTCATGGGGCCCGATTTGCTGGGTTCTCATCGCCGAGATATTCCCAAATACCATCCGTGGCGCAGCCGTTGCTATTGCCGTTGCTTTCCAGTGGATTTTCAACTGGATTGTAAGTACCACTTTCGTTCCTATGTTCAACATGCAGCTGCCTGGCGATCCTAACTTCGGCCATTGGTTTACATACGGCCTTTATGGAGCCATCTGTATCCTTGCTGCCATCTTCGTATGGCGTCTTGTTCCAGAGACAAAGGGCAAGACCCTTGAGGATATGAGTAAGTTGTGGAAGAAGTAATATGAAATACGCGTCTTGCCCATGTGTGTCTGCACGGAGGTAAGCGTATGACATAAAGTTGCGGTGGCATGGATTCTCTCTTCTGAGAGACTTTATGCCACCGCTTTTTGTTTATACATCCATTGCGCGTTCTTCGTTCTCTCATCCATAATGACCACTTTGTATGTAAGATATTCATAATGACACCGGCCTTATTCTCTGTCTCTGACGTGTCTGGCAAAATAAGTGTTTCTCTGCTGTTGAGTATTTGTGTCAAAGCGGGTAATGCTATGAATTGTCATGCTTTTCTTTCTTACTCTGTAATAAAACCGCTCTTTTCGCCGTTCTTATATTATTAATGAATATTATTAAGCAAACACCTATGAGAAGAGTCTTTGTCGTTCTGATATTACTTTCTGTCATTAATTTTGTGGCACTTGCCTCTGATTACAAACGTGATGGCAATTCTGTTATCCTTACGTTGAAGCCTGATGGCGATACGTCAGCGCGTCAGTTGTGTCTGCAGTTTGTGAGCGACCGCATAGTACGAGTGCGTGCTACGCCGGAGGACACTTTTCCAAACAAGCAGAGTCTTGTTGTCCTGCCGCAGGCACTGAACAATAATGTGGCATTCACCGTCAGTGAGCACTCTGGCTCTCTGAGACTCTCAACCTCCAGTCTCTCTGTTTCAGTGGATATGACTACGGGTCGTCTTACGTTCTGCGATGCCCAAGGCAAGCCTCTTCTTGAGGAGAGTGATGCCGCCGGTAAGACGTTTCGCCGCTATGAGGTGCCGGCACGCGACATCGGCATAGGCACTCTTCCGCCCGGTCAGAATACCGGATGGTCATGGCGTGCGCTGTTCAATAGTCCTGCCGATGAGGCGTTCTACGGGCTGGGGCAGCATCAGTCTGAAGAACTTAACATGAAAGGCAGAAACGAGGAACTATACCAATATAACACAAAGGTAAGCATACCGTTTGTCATTAGCAACAAGAACTACGGCATCCTATGGGACAGTTATTCGCTTTGCAGGTTCGGAAATCCCGACGACTATCAGCAGCTCAACCGCCTTTTCACCCTTTATGACAAGAATGGCAGGCAGGGCTCACTCACCGGAACATATACAGACAAGAAAGGTGTGACAATAGAACGTGCTGAAGACTCCCTCTATTTTGAGCATGCCTTTGTGATACCCAATCTTCCTGCGAATTTTAATCTTAATGGCTCAAGGGTGGTCTATGAAGGCTGGCTTGAGCCATCTGTAAGCAGTAATTTCCACTTCATGCTCTATTATGCCGGCTACATCCGTCTCTTCCTTGACGGAAAGGAGATTGTTGGCGAGCGGTGGCGCACGGCATGGAATCCAAGCACATGGAAGTTTACGTTCCCCATGAGCAAGGGTAGGCGAGTGCCGCTTCGCATAGAGTGGCAGCCCGATGGCGGCACAAGCTATTGCGGACTGCGTGCTGCTACGCCTGCAACCCAGGAAGAGCAGTCTAAACTCAGCATCTGGAGCGAGATGAGCCGTGATATGGACTATTATTTCATCGCTGGTGACAATATGGATGATGTCATCTCCGGCTACCGCACTCTTACGGGTAAGGCGCAGGTGATGCCACGCTGGGCGCTGGGCTTCTGGCAGAGCAGAGAGCGTTATAAGACAGCAGACGAGCTGTTGTCAACCGTTTCCGAATTCCGCAAGCGCAAGGTTCCTATGGATAACATAGTGCAAGACTGGAACTACTGGCCCATTGACAGTTGGGGCGATCATGAGTTCGACGCCAAGCGCTATCCCGAGCCCAAGGCAATGATAGATAGTGTTCATGCCATGAATGCGCGTTTTATGATATCCGTGTGGCCCAAGTTCTATTGCTCTACGGACAACTACAAGGAACTTGACAGCAAGGGATTTATGTATCGCCAGGCTGTTGCAGACTCCATCTACGACTGGCTGGGATATATGGGCTCTTTCTATGATGCATATTCCCCGGAGGCGAGGCGTATCTTCTGGCGGCAGATTGATGAGAAACTATATACAGGACTGGCAGGCGGAACTGCCGTGAGGTCTCGGTCTGGCAGCGATATGCCTTCGGCTCTGCTGTCATCATCAGATTGTGACAATCCGTTGCAGTCGTCTCTTGTTGATGCATGGTGGATGGATGCCAGCGAACCCAATGTACGCGACTGCACACCAATGTGGTATCGCAAGGCCCTTTGCGGTCCGACGTCACTCGGCTCATCCACAGAGTACTTCAATGCCTACAGCATAGTGAATGCCGACGCTATCTATAACGGTCAGCGCAGCGTCAATCCCAATCAGCGTGTATTCCTCCTTACCCGCAGCGGCTTTGCCGGAGAGCAACGCTACAGCACAGCGACATGGAGCGGAGACATTGCCACACGTTGGGAGGACATGCGTGCGCAGATGACTGCCGGCATGAATTTCTCACTCAGCGGCATACCGTTCTGGGGTATGGATAATGGCGGTTTCTGTGTTGAGAACCGCTATGTGGCGGCACAGAAGACATTCAACAAGACTGGCGAGGAGACAGAAGATCTGCGCGAGTGGCGTGAGCTGCAGACACGCTGGAACCAGTTCGGGTGTTTCGTTCCGCTGTATCGTGCCCATGGGCAGTGGCCGCCGCGTGAGGTGTGGAACATTGCGCCCGACGGTCATCCGGCATACGAGAGCTTTGTGTACTATCACCGCCTGCGTTACAGGCTGATGCCTTATCTCTACTCCATGGCGGGCTGGGTACATCTCAACGACTATACCCTCATGCGTGCGCTTGTCATGGACTATGGCTCCGACAGCAGCGTGCTTGACATAAAAGACCAATGGATGTTCGGCCCGTCGCTCATGGCATGCCCTGTGGCACGCTACCAGGAGCGCAGCCGTAGTGTGTATCTGCCGCGTCAGTGTGGATGGTATGCGTTGTACGACGGGAAACATCATGCCGGCGGACAGACAATAACAGCCGATGCTCCTTACACCCGTATCCCCGTGTTTGTTCCGGAGGGTGCGATAATACCTTTCGGTCCGGACATCCAGTGGAGCGATGAGAAGCCTGCCGAGTTTATCAATCTGTATGTGTACGCAGGAAAAGACGGCACATTTTCTCTTTATGAGGATGAGAACACCAATTATAATTATGAGAAAGGACATTATGCCGTTATTGATATAGCCTACGACGATGCGTCGCGCACACTGACAATAGGCGACCGTAAGGGCGGTTTTGATGGCATGCTGGCAGAGCGACGCTTCAATATAGTGCTTGTGACCAAGGATAAGCCTAAGTCTCTGAACCTTGACAATCCTGTGGGACGGCTTGTAAGGTATGTCGGCAGAAAACTTGTTGTCAGACTGGCAGAGTAGATAAGAATGTAAGTGGACGGGCTGATTGTTGCATACTGCTGCCGCCTCCCTATACTCCCATCCTCTGTATCCTGGGCAATATTCAAAGGACGAGAATAAAAACATAAATCATGAAAAAGAAAACCATTATATCACTGATGCTCACTGTGCTCCTGTCAGCAGCGAAGGCACAGACAGCGACTCCCGTGTATCTTAATCCCGACGCGCCTGTAGAGCAGCGCGTAAAGGATGCGCTAAGCCGTATGACAGTACACGAGAAAGTACAACTGCTACATGCGCAGAGTAAGTTCACCACTGCCGGCGTGCCACGTTTGGGAATACGACAGTTGAATATGGCTGACGGTCCGCATGGTGTCCGTCAGGAACTGGAGTGGAACACATGGAAACAGGCCTACTGGACCAACGATTCCGTAGTGGCGTTCCCGTCGCTGACGTGCCTTGCCGCAACGTGGAACACACACCTTAGCGGTCTCTATGGCAATGCCCTCAGTGAGGAGTTTGCCTTTAGAGGTAAGGACATGATACTTGGACCGGGCGCCAATATTGCACGCACCCCGTATTGCGGACGCAACTTTGAGTATATGGGCGAGGACCCTTTCCTGGCGGGAGAGATGATTGTGCCTTACATTCAGAGAGCGCAGGCTAATGGTGTGGCTTGCTGTCTGAAGCATTTCGCACTCAACAATCAGGAGATAGACCGTGGCACGGTTAATGTAAATGTTAGTGAGCGCGCGCTGAACGAGATTTACCTGCCGGCTTTCAAAAAGGCTGTCGAGCAAGGAGGATTGTGGGCAATGATGGGCTCTTACAACCGCTGGAACAACAAATACTGCTGCCATAATGACTCGCTGGTGAACGGAATACTGAAAGGCGACTGGGGCTT
>JAFQGS010000080.1 GCA_017415455.1 Prevotella sp. | reverse complement strand
TGAATGGCTTGGCAAGGCTCTTGACGTGGCGGAGAACGAATGTCAGAGGCGGATAATAGGACATCTTATAAGTTATTATAAATCAGGCGACTTGAACGACTTTGATAAATATAACATTGAGTGGGTCTCAGAGCATGAGGCTAAGGTGGATTTCATAAATGGATTTATTGAGGTCTATGGCGATCCGCTGGGCATGAAAGCCACATGGGAAGGCATCGTTGAGTATCGCGATGAGGAGTCAAGCAAGAGGACACGCACGGTGAGTGACAATGCGCAGTGGTTTGAGGATAATTCTCCGGTTGATGAACGTTTCAAAAAGGAAACAGTTACAGGTGTTTCTGCAAATGTTGTATGCGCCGCCATGCTCGGAGGCGAGGAATATCCGTCAACGGCAATAGGCATAAACCTCCCTAACGCAGACTGGATAAGGGCAGAGTACGGAAGCAAGAGTGTGACGATAAGCAATATAACAGCCGCATATAATGAGGCGTCCAAAGAAAGTGGATTCAAGGAAGAGTTTGTTATCGACTCGGACATGCTCAGACTTGTGGGCGTGTATGGGAACAAATGTGACGATCTTCATACCGATCTGCATGAATGCCTGGGACACGGCAGTGGGAAACTTCTTCCGGGTGTGGATCCGGATGCGTTGAGAGCATACGGAAGCACGATAGAGGAGGCGAGGGCTGACTTGTTCGCGCTTTATTATATGGCTGACGAGAAACTTATTGAACTGGGTCTGCTGCCCGACAAGGAGGCGTACAAGGCGCAGTATTATACTTACATCATGAACGGACTTGTGACCCAGCTTGTAAGAATAAAGCCGGGTAATGATATAGAGGAGGCCCACATGAGAAACAGGGCGTTGATAGCAAGGTGGTGTCTTGAGAAGGGAAAGCCGGGCAATGTAATAGAGCTGGTGAGGAGAGAGGGGAAAACATATGTGCGAATAAATGATTATGATGCCCTTCGCGGACTCTTCGCGCAACTTCTCGCTGAGATACAACGAATAAAGAGCGAGGGCGATTACGAGGCGGCACGGGATATTGTGGAGAGTTATGGGGTTGCTGTTGACGGACCTCTGCACGAGGAGATTCTGCAAAGGTATTCCAAACTGAATGTGGCTCCTTATAAAGGCTTTATCAATCCGGTGCTGAAACCGGTGGTTGACGACTCGGGAAATATAACCGATGTGGCTGTTGACTACTCTGAGAGTTATACAGCACAGATGCTCAGATATAGCAAGGAATATGCAACCTTGATTTGATGGGCGTGAGAGAATGAGGAAGTAAAGTGGTGTGTCTTAAAAAATGAATAAAATGGAAAGTGTTCAAGAGCAGTTGAAAGAGATAAAGAAGAGATTCTTCTTGATGATGAATGGCATAACCTCACGCTCGATGCGTGACAAAGGCCTTGAATATAAGATTAACTGGGGTGTGGAGGTGCCGAAACTGAAGGCTATGGCCTCTGAATACGGGAAGAACTATGACCTTGCCGTTGCTCTGTGGAAAGAAGACATACGTGAATGTAAGATACTGGCGGTGATGATAATGCCTCCTGAGAAGATGGAGGCAGACCTGATGCAGCTGTGGATTGAGCAGATGCCGTCTCAGGAGATTGCGGAGTTGTCGGCTTTCTACTTGTTCCAGCATGTGAGAGATGTAAGCGAGCATGCCTTTGTGTGGATTGCCTCGGGAATAGCCGTGCGGCAGATATGCGGCTATTGTGTCCTCGCCCGTCGCTTTATGCGTGGTGAGGAGCCGAACGAACGTGACATAAACGAACTCGTGGACCAGTCTCTGGCGGTGCTTCAAGGTGATGAGGTCTCCGTGAAACATTCTGTGATGACTTGTCTACAACGCCTCGCTGAACTTGGAGCGGCGCATGAGAAGATTGTGGACTCGGCTCTCCGCTCTGTCAATATGTTGTAGGAAACCCTCCGACCCCTCTCCAAATGAGAGGGGAGTAAGTTGATAAGTTGATTGATGAGTTTTTGAGTTGACGAGTTTGTGAGTTGATTGTAGGGCTAAAGGTTGTCATTCACGTTCACGTTAGCAGGACTATTGTCTTCACTCCTCCGCTCCTTTGACTTTAAGAAGTTAAAGAAGTTAAATAAATAACGAAATGTCGCTTTATTTCTTTTAAAGAGAAACTTTTTTCGCGTGCCTGTGAGATATGTTAATAAAAAGTTGTATTTTTGTAAGGTTTTTAAGAGGCGAATAAATGAAGGAGAATGTAAAGGCTGTAGTGAGGCAGATTATGACAAGTTATTTGGAACAGAATAACTGCCGTAAGACTCCAGAACGCTTTGCTGTGTTGGATATGGTTTATTCAATGAGCGGGCACTTTACTCTGAATGATCTGAGCCAAAGGTTGGCGGAAGTGAATTTCCCCGTCTCACGTGCTACATTATACAGCACGCTTGCGCTTCTTGTAAAACTACGCCTTGTGGTGTGCCATCGTCTGATGACAGGAACAGTTTACGAAGCGTGCTATAGTGACCGCGGTCATTGCTATCGTATCTGTACATCATGTGGCAAAATGGCGGAGTTTAAGTCAGACTCAATAGAAGGAGCAGTGTCGGAGACGCATGTCAAGCGATTCAGGAAGGAAGGCTTTACGCTTTATGTGTATGGAATCTGTAGCGCATGTCTGGCATTGAGGACACGCCAGAGAAGAAAGGAAGTTAAAAACAAATAATATATTTTTAGAAAAATGAAAACAGGTAAGGTAGATGTCCTGCTCGGTCTTCAGTGGGGCGATGAGGGAAAAGGTAAGGTTGTTGACGTTTTAACACCTGATTATGATGTTATCGCTCGCTTTCAGGGAGGTCCTAATGCCGGACACACATTAGAGTTTGAAGGTGAGAAATATGTTCTCCGTAGTATCCCATCAGGAATTTTCCAGGGTGGAAAGATAAATATCATTGGTAATGGTGTGGTTCTCGCACCCGATCTCTTCATGATGGAGGCGAAAGAACTGGAGAAGAGCGGACATTCGCTGAAGAACCGCCTTTATATATCAAAGAAAGCACATCTTATCATGCCTACACACCGCGTGCTTGATGCGGCATACGAGGCAAAGAAAGGCAAGAATAAGGTAGGAACGACAGGAAAGGGCATAGGTCCGACATACACAGATAAAATATCGCGAAACGGTTTGCGAGTAGGAGATATCTTTGACGGATTTGAGGAGAAATATGCCTCCCATAAGGCTCGTCATATAGAGATGCTTGAGTCTCTGGGCTATACTGATTATGATATTACTGATGTGGAGAAAGTATGGCTTGAGGGTATTGAGTATATGCGTCAGTTCAAGATAGTGGACTCAGAGCATGAGATAAACAAACTGCTAAGAGCAGAGAAAAGTATCCTCTGCGAGGGTGCTCAAGGTACTATGCTTGATGTGGATTTCGGTAGTTATCCTTTTGTCACATCTTCAAATACGATATGCTCGGGAGCTTGTTCCGGATTAGGAATAGGACCGAACAAGATAGGAGATGTTTATGGTATTATGAAAGCATATTGCACCAGAGTTGGAGCAGGTCCGTTCCCTACAGAACTGTTTGATGAGACAGGTGTAAAAATCCGTGACCTGGGTCATGAATATGGAGCCGTTACAGGCCGTGAGCGCCGTTGTGGCTGGATAGACCTGGTGGCCCTTCGTTATGCGATTATGGTGAATGGAGTGACAAAACTTATAATGATGAAGAGCGATGTGCTGGACACATTCCCAACCATCAAGGCATGTGTGGCGTATAAGCAAAACGGAGAGGAGATTGATTACTTCCCATACAGCATCGATAATGGTATAGAACCTGTTTATACAGAGTTGCCAGGATGGCAGCAGGATATGACAAAGATGACATCTGAGGATGAGTTCCCAGAGGCTTTCCGTAATTATGTGAAGTTCCTGGAAGAACAGCTTGAGACTCCTATAACAATTATATCTATCGGTCCAGACCGTGCTCAAACAATTGTAAGAAAATAAATATGGCACAGAAACCGGGCATCCCAAAGGGGACGAGAGATTTCTCCCCAGAAGAAATGTCAAAGCGTAACTATATTTTCAATACTATAAAAAGTGTGTACGCTTTATATGGATTCC
Organism: Prevotella sp.; assembly: GCA_017415455.1. GTDB lineage: Bacteria > Bacteroidota > Bacteroidia > Bacteroidales > Bacteroidaceae > Prevotella. The sequence goes on along the minus strand of JAFQGS010000080.1, from coordinate 13,244 downwards.
AGCAGATTGAGACTCCTGCAATGGAAACCCTGCAGACATTAATGGGAAAATATGGAGAGGAAGGCGACCGCCTGCTGTTCAAGATTCTTAACAGTGGAGACTATCTGTCAAAAATCTCAGATGAAGAGTTGACAGAGCGTAACACATTACGTCTTGCTTCAAAGGTTTGTGAGAAAGGATTGAGATATGACCTTACGGTTCCTTTCGCACGTTATGTGGTGATGCATCGTGATGAGTTGCAAATGCCGTTCAAGCGCTATCAGATACAGCCTGTATGGCGCGCGGACAGACCGCAGAAGGGAAGATATCGCGAGTTTTATCAGTGTGATGCTGATGTCGTTGGTAGTGACTCCTTGCTGAATGAGGTTGAGCTGATGCAGATTGTTGACACAGTCTTCACGCGTTTCGGCATAAGGGTACAGATTAAGATAAACAACCGTAAGATACTTACAGGTATAGCCGAAGTAATCGGAGCGGCTGATAAGATAACAGACATCACCGTAGCCATAGATAAACTTGACAAGATTGGCATTGATAATGTGAATGCCGAGTTGGCGAATGCTGGTCTTGATGCGGCGGCAATAGAGAAACTTCAGCCTATAATCTCTCTCTCTGGCACAAATGACGAGAAACTGCAGATTATAAGTAATGTTCTTGCCTGCTCGGAGACAGGATTGAAGGGAGTGGAGGAAATCCGCTTCATACTGAGCAAACTCAAGAAGTGTGATCTGAAGAACGAGATACAACTTGACCTTACCCTGGCGCGTGGCTTGAATTATTATACCGGTGCCATCTTTGAGGTTAAGGCTTTGGATGTTCAGATTGGAAGTATAACCGGTGGCGGCCGCTATGATAATCTTACAGGCATCTTCGGCATGGCAGGGCTTAGTGGAGTTGGCATATCTTTTGGAGCAGACCGTATCTTTGATGTGCTGAATACGCTGAACCTTTATCCTCAGGAGGCGTTTAACGGCACACAGGTGCTGTTTATCAACTTTGGAGAGGCAGAGAGCGATTATTGTCTGCCGATAATAAGTTCGCTTAGGAATGCAGGGCTCAGGGTGGAACTCTATCCGGACTCATCAAAGATGAAGAAGCAGATGTCTTACGCAAATGCAAAAGGCATTCCTTTTGTCGCACTTGTCGGAGAGAATGAGATGAAGGAGAATAAGGTCATGCTTAAGAACATGATGACTGGCGAACAACTGCTTGTTGCTCCCGACGAGATATCATCAATAGTGAAATAAAGAACTGACGTTATGAAGAAGATATCAATTTTGGCTGTTGCGCTCTTGTTAGCAGTTGTGTTTACTGCTTTTAAAAAGAACAACGCGATAACTGTATTCATGATTGGCGACTCAACGATGGCAAACAAAGACATCTCCGGTGGAAAACTGGAGCGTGGATGGGGTATGATGCTGCAGGGTTTCTTTACAGATGATGTTGTCGTGGATAATCATGCGGTAAATGGAAGATCCTCAAAAAGTTTTATTGATGAGGGAAGATGGCAGGCTGTTGTGGAGAAAATAAAACCAGGTGACTATGTGTTCATACAGTTTGGGCATAATGATGAGAAACCACATCCAAGCCGTCATACTGATCCGGGAACGACTTTTGACGCGAACCTGAAGAAGTTTATATCAGAGACGCGGGAGAAGGGAGGTATTCCGGTGCTTTTCAATGCCGTTGTCCGTAGAAACTTTTTCCTGCAGGAGCAGAAGAATGATGATGATGAGGCCTTGCGAAACACAGTAGGTGCCACCTCGAAGAAAGTCAAGGAAGAGGGCGATACTCTCTATGATACCCATGGGGCATATAGGGATGCTCCGCGTAATGTCGCAAAGGAGATGGGCGTGGCTTTTGTTGATGCAAACAAGATTACCCATGAACTTGAGCAGGGGCTTGGAAGAGAGGAGTCAAAGAAACTTCATATGTGGTTCCTGCCAGGTGAGGTTGAGAGCGTACCCGAAGGTCGTCAGGATAATACGCATTATAATGTCTATGGCGCAACAGTTGTAGCCTCGCTCTTGTCAAAGGAGATTGCCGTTCAGGTTCCTGCTTTGAAGAAGCATATCCGCCATTATGATATGGTTGTTGCCGCAGACGGAACAGGAATGTATTTCACTCCGCAAGATGCTGTTGACGCGGCGCCGGCAGGCAAGAAGGTCAGAATCCTGGTTAGTCGTGGAATGTGGAAGAAACCATCTGTACCATCAGGGAAAAAAGTTAAGTTCATTATGCGCTCGGGCGCTGAATGGATGAAATAAACAGGCAGGGCAGTCGTGCTTATATAAAAGGAACAGAATATTAACTACAGATATTCTGTTCCTTTTTTTGTGTGTATGCCTCTCAAGTCTCGGAAGTTAAGTCGTTTGCTCTCGCGGTAGTGTCATGCGTCAGTTTATTCTTACCTGCTGGTATCCGACAAGCCTGTCGGCTCTCTCTCCTGTTCCTCTGTAATAGATATATGCCTGATATCTATTCTCTGTCTGATAGAAGTTGCCTTCTGATGGAACCGGTGATATGCAGCCTTTGTTGTCAATCATCAGATATTGGTAAGAGTAGTATCCCTGTTTCTGCCATATTCTTGCTTTGTAGCATTTCTCCTCCGGGAAATATGTCATCTTGTATTCAGGTGTGAATAATCCGTATGTCCATATACCGTTGATATATATGTCTCCATTAAACGGTTGGGGAGTTCTCAGAGTATAGTTGACAAAGACATACTCAGAACTGAAGTCGTTCTCTATATTGTCGCTGTTTCTGATATAGAACGCTCCGTTGGCATCCTCGTCGTAAACGTAGTTTGGTCTTGGCTCATCAGCGAAAGGATATACATCATAGTATGTGCCATCCCATCTTATGCTGTCTATCCCCATGGTGGGATGGGTTACGGCAAGAATCTCGTACTTTCTATATTCATTTCCCGAGTCAAAGATATAATCCCTGTTGTGATGCCATCGCAGCCCTCTGGACATCTTATATTGAGGTTTGGCGTTTATTCTGGCATTATCATAGCGCCCGTTTTGAGTGACAACGGTTTTTATCTGCTCGTCAGGATCCGTAACATTGATATTCCCATAATCAATTTCCATTGACACCTGCTGGTGCTTGTTGTTTATGGTTGCGTCGGTATTGCTCGTAACTTCCATTCTTACAGTCACCCGGGGGTCGACAACCATAAAGCACGCACTCAAGACAGGCTGGTTGTCATTATCCTCATCGTATATGGTCAGTTTATAGTTGCCGCTCATCTTAAGGTTGCAGTGCTCATTCGGGATTCTCAGTTTATAATGTATGTACAGCGTATTTGTATTGATAGACTCCTGAAAGTCGTCTATCGTGTTCCCCTCCGTAAATCCCTCAATGTAGTCGTTCTCAAAGATATCCTCAGATACGGTCCAGTCTGCATTACAATGCTGTATTTTGTACGTGTAGCGGTGATAGTCGTGTGTTAAGTCATCAAACGATATGTTGATATGGTCCTTGATGGAGTTGCCGTTAAGTTTTATGACAGGCGGTGACAGCCAGTCGTCCCCGGCCACAACCTTCAATGTGGCTATTCGCTTGTTGTAAATCTGATGATATTGTGCCGCACAATTAATAGTGTGGCAGAATGCTATGAGTATTATGTATAATCTTAGTATCATGATGTACAAAGGTATATATATATTTCTTAACGGCATAATTTCTTAATGAAAACTTCAGTTGCCATGCGTTAAATTTTCAATAGAAAAGTTATGTGGTTTTTGTTATTCTGATATTATTTATTTGTACTTTTGCATATTAAATAATAACATTATGCTCGTTAAAGATACTATAGCGTTTCTGAAAAACTGGACATTGCCAACCGCGATATGTTTAGGCTCAATAATATATTTCCTGTTCTCCACCCTGGATTGTCTGACACCGGTAGGGATAGTGATGGAGCCTTTCTTTAATGAGATTCTACCCTGGCTGATGTTCATGGTGCTGTATGTAACGTTCTGCAAGATAGACTTCAGGCAGATGCGTATAACGAGATGGCATCTGTGGATATTGGGCATTCAGTTGCTGCTTGTACTGTTTATCACATTATATATAAAATACCTGGCGACTGAGCAGAATGAGAAGATTCTGTGGGAAAGTATTCTGGCGTGTGTCGTATGTCCAACAGCGGCGGCGTCTACTGTGGTGACGGTGAAGTTGGGCGGTAGTCTTAGTTCGATGACCACGTTTGCAGTTATATCCAACATGATTACGGCATTAATAATACCGGTTATCTTCCCGCTCATTGAAACCAGTAGAGATATCAGTTTCGTTAGTGCGTTCCTGATAATCTTAGAGCGGGTTATTTTTGTTCTGGTTGCTCCTCTGCTGTTTGCGTGGATAACAAAGCATTATTTGCCCAACCTTCAGGGCCGGATAGTGCGTGTGAAAGATCTTGGCTTTTATCTCTGGGGAGTGGCGCTGACAATTGTAACAGGCACAACAGTCAAGAATATCGTTCATGCCGATGCTGAGATGTACTTGCTCCTGCTTATTGCCTTCTCTTCGTTATTGCTGTGCCTGATGCTTTTTCTGACAGGCAAGATAACGGGATATTTCTTTGGTGTCGTAATAGAAGGCGGACAGGCCCTGGGACAGAAAAACACAGCATTCGCCATATGGATAACGTATATGTATCTAAATCCCATTGCTTCGATAGGCCCCGGATGTTATGTGCTGTGGCAGAATATTGTCAACAGCTGGCAACTGTGGAATAAAAGGAAGAAGGAGTCTGCGGGTTAAACCATTCTGTTTGTATTGGTTCAAATCTGTATACAGCGTGTATACCAAAGGTATATGCCGTGTATACCAAAAGTATATGCCGTGTATACCAAATCAAAAAGGCATAATGGAGATGCCTTGACTATGACTGATTTTACTTCACACCTAATTTGTTTTTTACTAAATTGCTTCACACAAAATAAGTGCTTTTGCTGAAATGATTCACACAAGATAAGTGCTCTTGCAAAATTGCCTCACGGCATCTGATGGGGATTTTGTTTTCTTATTCATCGCTTTCACCTGCGCGCAGGATGATGCTCGTGGCGCCAATAGTGAACAGAGAGCCGTCGTAAATAACCCTTCTTTCTCTGTCGCCTAAAATCTCATTATCAACAAACGTGCCTGTGTAACTTGGTCCGTCGCGAAGAATGTACTTCAGCTTCCCTTTTTTGTCGCGTGAGACGTTAAGTACACAATGGTTGATGTCTATGCTTGGGTCGTTTGTCTCTATCGGAGTGTTTACCCCGCTGCCTTTCATGTATCGTCCAATGACATTATCACCCATCTGCAAAGGTAGCACCTGCTTATAATGAAATACATTCTCAATTACAACAATAGAGCCGAAGCCGCTCTCATTGGCATTCTCGTCGGGGTTCTCGTCTCTCTGCCTGTCGCGTAGTTTGGATACACCTATTCTTATGCCAAACTGTTTCCCGCATTCTGGGCAACTAAAAACTAATGATTGACCCTCCTGGTATTTTGTCTCGTCAAATGTAATAAAGTTATCACATTTCGGGCATCTTACTCTTTTCATGTTAATTATTAGCCTTGAAAACCCATGCGTCGGCATAGCGGCTTTCTTTTCGTAAGTCTTTTAGTGCGTTATATGCTTCTGCTTCATTCGTGAATTTGCCGCATACAACTCTATTGATGTTATTTGTTCTTAAAACAGAGGCGTTGCTAATACCGGATTTGTGCAGCTCGCTCACAAAATACTCAGCATTCTTCTTCGTCACCCTTGAGGCAAGAACAATATAGAAATATTCTTTGCTGACAGTCTTAATCTCAGCCACTTCCTTCTCCTTTACAGCAGCCGGCGCTTTTATATCTGATGCCTCAGGCTTATTATTGGAGCACAGGCTCTCTGCTTTTGCTGTGGTTATGCTGGATGTTGTCTTGTGTGTGCGAACAAGATTAGACTTGGTAGTTGTGTTGCTGACATCAGAGGCCTCGTTAATCAGATGATAGAAAACTCCGCTCCGTATTCCTGTGTCGTGTGTGGCACCAGTAGTGTTTACCTCTAATGGACTTGAGAGGAAGAAGAATGCGATAATAGCGACGGCTGCGGCAGATATGTTTCGCAACAAACTGACTTTGATGTTTATTGTGTCGTCGTCGTTGCTGCTTATGTTGTCGTAATACTCAGATAATGATATTGTCTTGGCATTATCCTCGTTTCTGTTCTTATCTGTGACAGTATAATCCTCTTCCTTGCCTTTGTGTGCAAAGTGATTGCCGGTATGTGCTGATGTAACGGCCTGGGCGTCACTTGATTTCCCGGCAGCCCTTAGTTTTAGTATCTCGAAAGAACCTAATCCATACAAATCGGGTGTGAGTATTCCTGATTCAAATGGCGCAAACTCATAGACTCCATAACTGTTAATAGATAGTGTTCCTATGTCGTTCAGCTCGTATGTGCCATTCTCCTCGATATTTGCCTTCAACTCCTCAACCTCGTCTTCAATACGTGATAATGCCTCAGGGTAACTGATGTCGTAAGTCTCAACGTAGGATTGAACCAGCAGCGAGTCGTTCATGGTGAGTTTCTGATTAAATCCGACAGTACGCAATGGTGGCAGGAACATGTTGTCGTTGTCATCATGGCGCGCATCTACGTAATGCGCCATGAAACCTCCTAAGTTTGGCACAATCACGCAATCGTTGTCAAGTAATAATACTTCAATATGTCTGTCAAATTCAATCATGATTGCAAAATTAATCTTTTTATCTGAAATGACAAACAAAAACATTTTAATAATCAAAAAAAAGAGAAATACTCCATAGAATCCGAATATTATTCTTACTTTTGCAATATAAAATTAATGTCATGAAATTTGAGAAAACAAAACTTGACGGTGTATATATAATTGAGCCGCGTGTCTTTGAGGATGCAAGAGGTTACTTCTTTGAGGCATTCAAGAAAAATGAGTTTGAGGAGAATATAGGAGAAGTGGATTTCGTTCAGGACAATGAGTCAAAGTCAAGCTATGGAGTCCTAAGAGGTCTGCATTACCAGAAAGGCGATTCCGCTCAGGCCAAACTGGTACGGGTTATCAAGGGCTGTGTTGTGGATGTGGCTGTTGACATAAGGCGAAGCTCGCCTACCTTCGGTGAATATGTAATGGTGGAGCTAAGCGAGGAGAACAAGCGCCAGCTGTATATCCCGCGTGGTTTCGCACATGGCTTCCTGGTTCTTAGTGATGAAGCCGTATTTACTTATAAGGTGGATAATGTGTATGCGCCTCAAAGTGAGGCCTCCATACGCTATGATGACAAAGATATTGCGATAGAGTGGCCTATCTCTATGGACAAGGTGATTGTGAGCGATAAGGACCGTAATGCGTCAACGCTTAGTGACGCGGAACTGTTTGATTAGGAGCCTGATGATTGTTTTAAGATTAAATTTTAGTCGCTGATGAATATAGCTGTAGTAGGAACGGGTTATGTTGGACTTGTGTCAGGAGCATGTTTCGCTGATATAGGTGTGAATGTGACTTGTGTCGATATAGACAAGAATAAAATCGAACGTCTTCAGAAAGGAGAGATACCGATTTACGAGCCAGGTCTTGATGAGATTGTGATAAAGAATGTGAAAGCAGGACGTTTGAGATTTACAACATCTTTGGCTGAAATACTGGATGAGCAACAAATAATCTTTTCCGCGGTGGGAACACCTCCGGATGAGGATGGCAGCGCAGATCTTAAATATGTCCTGCAGGTGGCTCGCACAATAGGGCAGCATATAAATAAGTATGTGGTTGTTGTGACCAAAAGCACAGTTCCTGTCGGTACGGCGGAAAAGGTGAAACGTGCAATCCGTGAGGAATTGGAGAAGAGGAACGTCGATGTTCCCTTTGATGTGGCGAGCAATCCTGAGTTCCTCAAGGAAGGTAACGCAATAAAAGACTTCATGAGTCCAGACCGTGTGGTGATAGGAGTGGAGAGTGATAAGGCGCGGAAGTTACTGACAAAATTATATAAACCATTCCTGCTGAATAACTTCAGGGTGATTTTTATGGACATACCAAGCGCGGAGATGACAAAATATGCCGCTAACTCAATGCTTGCCACGCGAATTAGTTTTATGAATGACATCGCAAACCTGTGTGAGCTGGTAGGTGCGGATGTCAACATGGTGCGTGCGGGAATAGGATCTGACACCCGGATAGGCAGGAAGTTTCTCTACGCGGGATGCGGCTATGGTGGCTCATGTTTTCCGAAAGATGTGAAAGCCCTGATTAAGACAGCATCGGACAATGGCTATTCCATGGAGGTTCTTAAGGCTGTGGAGCATGTTAATGAGATGCAGAAAGGAATACTTTTCAGAAAACTCGTTAATGTTTACACATCAGAGGGGCTGAAAGGAAAGACAATTGCAATATGGGGACTCTCGTTCAAGCCCGAAACAGATGACATGAGAGAGTCAACGGCGCTTGTCGTTATAAAGAGCCTTCTTGACGCGGGATGTAAGGTCAAGGTGTATGATCCTATCGCAATGGTGGAGTGCCGCAGGAGATTAGGCGACTCTGTTGTTTATTGTAAGGGAATGTATGAGGCAACGGATGGTGCGGATGCCTTGATTCTTCTCACAGAGTGGAAGGAGTTCAGGTTGCCTGAATGGGAAGTTGTGGCTCGCCTGATGAGCAGGAAACTTATTCTCGACGGGCGAAATATATTTGATTCGGAAGAGCTCGAGGAGCTTGGTTTTGAATATTATGGTATAGGAAAATGAGACAATATATATTGTTTTTACTTTTAATAGCTGTTGTAGTCTGTGGATGTAGTAAGAAAGAAACAACTAAAGCTACTCCCATGGAAGAGGATGTTGAGGCGAAGGCTTCAATGCAGGGAATCTGGATAAATTATGATGACCAGAATATTGCGTTTCGGATGAAAGGAGATTCTATATATTATCCGGATACAATCAGCCAGCCTATTCGTTTTGCTGTTTATGGCGACACTCTGCTTCTGAAGGGTGGCGGTAGCATTATGAAATATGTTATTTTAAATCAGACAGCCTCGTTGCTGGAGTATAAGTCACAGGCGGATGATGTTGTAAAGTTGATTAAAAGCGAGGATGATAACGATACGCTTCATTTCTGCAAAAGAACCCCTGTTGTTCTTAATCAGAGGCGTATTGTTAAAAGTGACTCAATTATACTAAGGGACTCAAAGCGATATCACAGTTATGTGCAGGTGAACCCCACTACATTCAAGGTCTATAAAACATCATATAATGATGAGGGGCTTGAGGTGGAGAATCTCTACTATGATAATACCGTACATGTGAGTTTGTTCTGTAATGGTATTAAGAAGTATTCAAGAGATTTTAGTAAATGCGACTTTGAGGAGTTTGTTCCTAAGGATTTCCTGCGACAGAGTATTCTCAGTAATATGCCTCTCCGTCTGATTGATGATGAGGGATTGCATTTCCATGCTGAACTTGTAATTCCTGATACGTCAATCTCGTATATTGTTGATGTTATTCTGTCTTTAGAAGGTAAGATGAGAATGAGAATCCAAAAATAGGATTCTCATTCTCATTTTGTTGTCAGTTGTTTTCTGTCTTGTTCAAGAACTCCTCAGCCTTCTTAAGATCTTCTGGAGTGTCTATTCCTATAGTCTCTATATCCGTAGTTCCGACTTTTATCTTGTATCCGTTTTGCAACCATCTGAGCTGCTCCAGACTTTCTGCTATCTCCAGACTTGACGGCTCCATCTTTGTGACTTCCGCAAGTACATCCTTCCTGTATGCATATAGCCCGATGTGTTTCAAGAATGGGAACTTACCAATCCATTCTTCCTTGGGGTAATTTCTTATGAAAGGAATTATGCTTCTGCTGAAGTAAAGTGCGAATCCGTTGTTGTCGGTAATGAGTTTTGGCGAATTAGGGTTCTCAAGGTCTTTGAAGTCCTGGGAGGATGTAAATGGTTTGCCAAGAGTTGCTATTTGTGTGGCATTGTCTTTGAAACATTCGCAGACGGTTTCTATTTGTGACGGATGTATAAAAGGCTCATCACCCTGTATGTTTATAATTACATCATAGTCGCCTCCGATTTTCTCCACAGCCTCTTGTATTCTGTCTGTGCCGCTCCTGTGGTTTGGTGATGTCATTATAGCCTTGCCTCCAAAGCCGATAACGGCGTCGTATATCTTGTCGTCGTCAGTAGCTACATATACGTCTTCGATTACTTTTATAACTTGTTTGTACACTCTTTCGATTACAGTTTTCCCGCCTAACATCACCAAGGGCTTACCTGGGAATCGTGTAGATGCGAACCTGGCTGGTATTATACCTAAGAATTTCATAGTTTAAAATGTAATTAGTTTATATATATTGCAAAGTTAATAATATCTTGTCAATATTTACCAAACAAAGAGATTTTTTGTACTTTTGTTTTGTGCTTTTAATGAAAATTTGTACTTTTGGAAAATAAATGTAATTGTGTAAACTGTGAAGAATAATATATTAATATTTGTACTCTGTATAATGTCCGTATGCTCTTATGGACAGAAAATAACACTTGGCTCATGCTTGACAAAAGATGGAGGCCAGTATAAAGGAGAGATAATGGCAGGTAAGCCTCATGGTAAGGGTAGTGCCCAATATGCCAATGGCGATACTTATAAAGGGGAATATGTGAAAGGCAAGCGTCATGGTAATGGTGTCTATACCTTCTCTGATGGTGAGAAGTATGATGGAGAATGGTTCCAGGATCAGCAACATGGAAGAGGAACATTCTATTTCATGAATGATAATAAGTACGTAGGCTTGTGGTTCCGTGATTATCAGCAGGGACATGGCGTGATGTACTATTATAATGGAGATAAGTATGACGGTGAATGGAACCAGGACAAACGTAATGGTAAGGGACGGTATACTTACTCCAGTGGCGCATACTATGATGGTGACTGGAAGGATGACAAAAAAACAGGCTCGGGCTTTTTTGATTGGAAAGATGGTACCAAATATGAAGGTATGTGGCTGAACAACCAGCGGTCGGGCAAGGGAACCAACTATTATGCTGATGGTGATGTATATGTAGGAGACTGGCTTGATGACATACAAAACGGAAAAGGCATATATAAGTTCCGTAATGGTGATGTTTATGAAGGTGACTACGTAAGAGGAAAACGAACGGGCGAGGGTATATTTAAATTTGCCAATGGCGATAAATATACAGGCCATTTTAATGCTGGTGACAAAGACGGGTATGGTACCTTTGTATGGAGTACTGGTGACGTGTATGTGGGATATTGGAAGAAAGATGTGCAGGAAGGACAAGGAAAGCTGATGAAGAAGTCTGGTGATGTGTACGAAGGGCAATTCCATAATGGCACATTACACGGTCAGGTTATTATACGTTATGCAGATGGCGCAAAGTTTAAAGGTATATATAAGAATGGCATGCGTAACGGACAGGCATTGTAGGTGGACAAAGACGGCAACCGCTTTGAGGGCTCCTATAAGGATGACAAACGTGATGGGAAATATATAGAAAAAGACCGTAATGGTGCAATTGTTTCTCAAGGAATGTACTATGAGGGGCGTAAGAAATAATTGTTGATTTTTATTTATAACATTAAAATATATAGCTATGATTATTGACACACTTGACAATTTGAAAAATTATGAGTCACTTAATCCTTTGTTTAAGGATGTAGTAGAGTTTTTGAACACAAATGACATCAATAGTCTTGATGAGGGAAAACATTTGATAAAAGGTGCGGACTTGTTTGTGAATATTCAGGTGGCTAAAGGAAAAACCAAAGAAGAGGCGAAGCTGGAGACACATAGGAAGATGATTGATATTCAGATTCCTTTGTCAGGTCCTGAGACATATGGATATACTCCTTTGTGTGCCCTGCCAGATGTTGAATATAATGCAGAGAAAGATATTACAAAATACGAAGGTCTTGCAGATACTTATGTAACATGTAAGCCAGGAGAATTTGCTATATTCTTCCCGCAGGACGGACATGCACCTTGTGTATCAGATGAGGCTGAGATAAAAAAGGCAATATTTAAGATTCTTGCCTAAAGTCTTGGATGATAGTATATTAGGTGTTTCTTTTTTTGATATTCAACTTAAATATTTCTCACTATGGTTAACAGACAATCATGTGCGAAAGGTGGAAAATGCGCATCTAAAAATGCAAAGATGCCAAAGCCTAAGCATGTAGGACTTGTAGCAAAAGATCCATATCTTGAACCTTATGAGGATGCTATAAGGGGCAGACACGATCATGTGCTATGGAAATTGAGCCAACTTACAGGTAAAGGAAAGAAAAAGTTGTCTGATTTTGCAAATGGGCACGAGTATTTTGGTCTTCACAAACTTGCAAGAGGCTGGGTTTTCAGAGAATGGGCGCCCAATGCCACAGAGCTGTATCTTATAGGAGATTTTAATGGTTGGCAGAAGTCTGAGAAATATAAGGCTAAGCGCATAGCGGGAACGGATAACTGGGAGCTTAGAATCTCAGAGAAGTCTTTAAAACATGGCGACCTCTACAAGATGCTTGTTGTGTGGGAAGGTGGTGAAGGAGAACGTATCCCGGCTTGGACTCGTCGTGTTGTTCAGGATGAAGATACTAAGATTTTCTCAGCACAGGTATGGAACCCTTCCGAGACCTATGTATGGCGGAAGAAGAGCTTCAAGCCTCAGAAGAGTCCGTTGCTGATATATGAGTGCCATATAGGAATGGGACAGGATGCCGAGAAAGTGGGCTCTTATTCTGAATTCCGTGAGAATGTGTTGCCTCGAGTCATAAAGGCAGGTTATAACTGTATTCAGATAATGGCAATACAGGAACATCCATATTATGGCTCGTTTGGTTATCATGTAAGCAGCTTCTTTGCATGTTCAAGCAGATTTGGAACACCGGAGGAACTTAAGGCTCTCATTGACGAGGCTCATAATAATGGTGTTTCTGTAATCATGGATATTGTGCATAGCCATGCTGTTAAGAATGAGATAGAGGGATTGGGAAATCTTGCCGGTGACCCTAATCAGTATTTCTATCCAGGTGAGAAACATGAGCATCCGGCATGGGACAGTCTCTGCTTTGATTATGGAAAAGACCAGGTTCTTCATTTCCTGTTAAGTAACTGTAAATATTGGCTCACAGAGTTCCATTTTGACGGATTCCGTTTTGATGGAGTCACTTCCATGCTTTATTATAGTCATGGATTAGGCGAGGCCTTCTGTAATTA
>JAFQGS010000079.1 GCA_017415455.1 Prevotella sp. | reverse complement strand
GCTTATTATCTTGCGTATTCCTTACGTTAAGGAAATACGCTCAAGAACGCCATATACCACAGTGCCATTAGGTATCATACATAAGCGTGACGTTACCATAACAGTGTGTTACTATGAGACAAACATGATGATAGACTTCGTCAGTTTCCAGCAGAAGCGCGGCGAGGGATTCACCGATCATGTGGATATGATTTTCAGACTGTTCCTCTCTTCTGCGGTATGGTATCTGAAACGTCTGAAACAAATAAACATACTCATAGACAAAGCGAAGAAGAATCTTGACAGAGAGGTGAACAATGAGTCGCTGATAGGCCTGTCAAGACTCCAGGACTCGCTGACATACTTCGTTACGTCAATCCGTGGCAATGAGAACCTTCTTGCCAAACTGAAGTTCAAGTTGCAGGTGGACGAACTTGATGCCGACCTTATTGAGGACGTCAACATTGAGATGTCGCAGGCAAGAGAGACGTCGAACATCTATTCAAACATCCTTGAGTCAACAATGGAGACATACTCAAGCATTATCAACAACAATATGAATACGGTGATGCGTACCCTTACCTCAGTGTCCATTATCCTCATGTTCCCAACGCTTATCGCCAGCCTGTTCGGTATGAACCTGGTGAACGGAATGGAAGGAAGCAAGTATGGTTTCATCATAGCACTTATAATATCATTCATAGTCTCAGGCCTGTTCTGGTGGATATTCAGACATAAGCGATTGGTTTAAAGTGCAAAAGGGCAAAAAGTACATCCAAAATTAGGTTGTTACAATAATTTTAGTTAAGTTTGCAACTTAAATTTATAATATGTGAATTACCGAATCATAAACTTAAAACAGTGAAATGATGGACTCTCAAGAAAATGTTCTCACACAAGAGAACCAGGAAGAAAAAAATGTTGAAGCAACTGTTGTTAACGAAGTAAACGCACAGTCGGAAGAAGAAAACGCTGTGGCAGAGACAGTGTGCGTGCAGGAGGAAACGCCCGAGGCAGATGCTAAAAACGAGGAAAAAACGTATAAAACAAAGAAAGATGTTGTAGAGCGAATAACAGAGATTGCTCAGAGTGAGGATAATCCGCAAAAAGAAGAAGTGGAATATCTGAAGACAACATTCTACAAACTGCATCAGGCAGAGCGTGAGGCAAACCTCAAGGCATATCTTGAAGCAGGAGGAGAGGCTGAGAAATATCAGGTAGTTCCGGATGAGGATGAGGAGAAGTTCAAGGCAGAACTCAGTATAATAAAAGAAAAGCGTGCAAAGATATTCCTGCAGCAGGAGAGCGAGAAACAGGAGAACTATAAGAAGAAGCTTGACATCATTGAGAAGATAAAGGCGATGACAACATCTCCTGAGGATGCCAACAACTCATATCAGGACTTCAAGAAGCTGCAGCAGGAGTGGAAGGAGATAAAGCTTATTCCTGCCGACAAGGCCAACGAGCTGTGGCGCAGCTATCAGTTGTATGTGGAGCAGTTCTACGACCTGCTGAAACTGAACAGCGAGGCACGTGAGTATGACTTCAAGAAGAACCTTGAGATTAAGACACACCTTTGCGAGGCTGCAGAGAAACTTGCTGAGGAGACAGACGTGATAAGCGCATTCCATCAGTTGCAGAAGCTGCATCAGGAATATCGTGAGACAGGTCCTGTAAGCAAGGAACTGCGCGAAGAGATATGGACTCGTTTCAAGGCTGCGTCAACAGCCGTAAACAAGAGACATCAGCAGCACTTCGAGGAACTGAGAAACAGAGAAGAGGAGAACCTTAACAAGAAGACTGTGCTCTGCGAGAAAGTGGAGGAGATAGCAAAGGCTGATGCCAAGAGTGCTAACGACTGGGAGAAATTCACCAAAGAGATAATCGCCATACAGACAGAATGGAAGACCATAGGCTTCGCACCTCAGAAGATGAACGTGAAGATCTTTGAGAGATTCCGTGCGGCATGCGATATGTTCTTCACACGCAAGGCAGAGTATTTCAAGGTGTTGAAGCAGCAGTATGCTGAAAACCTTGAGAAGAAGAAGGCGCTTGTAGAGAAAGCAAAGGCTTTGCAGGACAGCACAGAGTGGAAGTCTGTAAGCGACAAGATGATAGCATTGCAGAAGGAGTGGAAGACAATAGGCATGGTGCCAAGGAAAATGGGCGACCAGTTGTGGAGCGAGTTCCTCGATGCATGTAATCATTTCTTTGAGGCACGTAATGCGGCAAATGCAGGCACTCGCAACGAGGAACAGGCAAACCTTGAGAAGAAGCGCAATGTCATCGAGCAGCTGAAGCAGTTGATAGAGAATGCAGGCGACAACCTCCAGGAGCAAGTGCGCAAACTGTCTGATGAGTACAACGCCATCGGTCATGTGCCGTTCAAGGATAAGGACAAGATATACAAGGAATATCATGAGGTTCTTGATAAGATATATAAAGAGCTCAATGTGTCTTCGGCGCGCCGTCGTCTTGACAACTTCAAGAATAATCTCAAGTCTGTTGCCGACAAGGGTGCCAATGCTCTTGACAACGAGAGAACAAGACTCATGAGGCGTTATGAGAGCCTGAAGCAGGAAATAAAGACATACGAGAACAACCTTGGATTCCTCAATGCGTCAAGCAAGAAAGGTAACAGCCTTATCGATGAGATGAACCGCAAGGTACAGAAGCTGAAAGATGACTGCGAGCTCGTTCGTCAGAAGATAAAAGTCATCGACGCGAAGAACGAAGAGAAATAAAGATTATAATCTTACACATAAAAGCCACGGATTACAAGATGACAAACCATTGTAGTCCGTGGCTTTCCCATTTAAAACAAGAAACCTGGCGTAAATATGAAACACACGTTAATAACCCTTCTGCTGTTATTCACCACCCTCTGTGCCCATGCCCAGTATGACATAATGGAAGCCAAGCGCAACGTAGTGCCTGGGGCATACAACTTCTGGCTCTATACACCCGAGGACTACTATTATACGCAAGAGTCCACGCCCGTCATCATATTCCTGCATGGCGCAAGCCTCTGCGGTAACAATCTCAACCGTGTGAGACGCTATGGACTGCTTGATGCAATAGAGAAGGGACGTGAGATTCCTGCCATCGTCATAGCACCGCAGAATCCAGGCGAGACATGGAATCCGCATAAGATAAATAAGATTCTTGACTGGACAATAGAGAACTTCGCGGTAGATACCACACGTGTCTATGTGCTGGGGATGAGTCTTGGCGGCTATGGCACAATGGATTACGCCGGCACATATCCCGAGAGAGTTGCCGCGGCTATGGCATTATGTGGCGGATGTACTCTCAAGAACCAGACACGCCTTGGCGAAGTGCCGCTGTGGATTATGCATGGCACCGCCGACCGTGCCGTATCCGTAAACGAGTCGAAAGTGGTTGTCGGCCGTCTGCAAGCTACAGACAACGACAGCCGCCTGCGTTATGACTGGCTGAAAGGCTCATCACACGGCGCCCTGGCACGCGTCTTCTATCTTAACGAGACTCTTGACTGGCTTTTCTCACACTCGCTGTTAGACGAGGGGAGACCGGTAAACAGAGATATCATCATAGGTAAGCAACACTTGTCAAACGCCTATAAAGATATCCCTCGCGATACTGCCGACCCCGAGATAGTGCAATAGCACAAGTACAATATATGCCAGTCTGATATAATGTTTGTTTGATGCTTCCCGTTTGAAGCTTCCAAACGATGTGTATGCAGGCTCCAAACGATACGCTTCTAATATTCAGTCAGCAGACATCCCCTCTGCCGCCATCATCTGTTCGTCCTCAGGTATGGTATAAAGCCGTGTGCTATGATCCTGCAGATAAATCATGTTGAGCGTATATTCCAGCGACAGCAGAGTCCTCTCCCTGGTCTTTGACTTCAGTTCACACTCCCACACCGTTATACAGTGCCATCCCATCCTTGCCAGTTGTCGCTGTGTCTCCCTGTCGCGTTCCTTGTTCCTTCTTATCTTGTTTATCCAGAACTCCCTGTTGGTCTTCGGTATCCTGCAGCAATCAGAGTTCTCAAATTGTACGTTTTCCTCGCCCTTTTGCGAAGTAAGACTCACATGGTGTCCATGCCAGAAACATCCATTCACAAATATGCACGTCCTGTATTTCCTCAGTACAAGGTCAGGATGTCCCGGCAGTCCTCTGTGATTCAGTCGGTATCTGAATCCCCTTTTCCACAGCCACCGTCTCACGGTCATCTCAGGTCTTGTATTCTTCGACCTTATAGCCGCCATGTTCCTATGTCTCTGTTCGGAAGAGAGGGTGTCCATTGTTGATAATAGAAAGGTTTTACAAAGGCATTCTGTCGTTGTCTCCAGCAATAAGCATTATGAAGATGGCAAGTATCGGACTGCCAAAGAATGCGATGAGCAGCCACGCTGCCACGCTGCGGTTCCTTCTTCTTGCCATGTTTGCCACAACAAAGAACAATCCGATGTATGCGGCTAACATAACTAATGGCATGATGCTCATAAAATTTGTTGTGTATTTATTTACATCAAACGAGTCTGTTTGTTGTGGAGTTGCCTCAGGTTCAGGTGATGCTGTGTTATATCCCTTCAGTTCATATTCAACCTTGAAAGTTGGATAATCTAAATAATCCCTCTTGTTCTTGTAATATTGATAATGTCTGTCACGCTCGTATGCAGGAATATCCAGTTTCTTTGTCTTTCCCGGCTCAATCTCTATTTCCTCTGTAAACTCCTGATAATCGATTTCCTGTCCCTCCATGTCATAGTATGTAATCTGAAAGGTGACGTTGTGGATATCCTCCGTAGTGTTATTCTTCAGTGAAACACTACTATAAGCATCAAACACTCTCTGTTCAAAAGCCACCATCTCAACAGCGCACTTCTTTGTCTCGGCACTGACAGCACAGCAGGCAAAGAGGCAGAGTAATGAAATCAACACTTTCTTCATAATATTCTCGTTTGTAGGTTTAGATTATTTATTTGCAAAGTTACAGAAAACTCAACAAGTTTTGTGTAAAGATTTATTGTAATATATTTTGCAACTCTTCAAATGTTGTGTCAATGAAAGAATATGATTTCATATCAGAGGTATCTATCTTATGCCAATCATCATATAACCTCCTATTGAATTTCAGATGAAAAGCTAAACGAATATCATCAATCTTCTCCTTTACATCTTCTAATTGCTTGGCTTCACTGCCTGTTATTGTTCTAATATTTACTATTTCATAAACATCGCGTATTCCTTTCCCCTCGAAATATGGGATAAAGAAATGCAGATTATGTAAGGCAATGGTTGTTGGGAACTGTGCCCCTGTATAATACAAGTCGGCCTTACCCTCTTCAAAATTACTGTAGTAGCCTTTCCTTGGACTTGGCTTTACTATTCCTATAAGCACCCTGTCGCCAACCTCTATGATGGCACCCTTTTGCGGTATAACCTTAGATATTGTTCTTGCGGCCCTTGTATCTATTAATTCCTTGATGAAGTTTTCAAGCAAAACCCTATTCTGCTCATCCTTCGGACGTAGAGGGAAAGCACCAATATTTACATCTTTGATAGTATTGTAGAATTTAGCCACCTCAACATCTGTCTTCTCTCCAGCTCCAGGGAACAAGATATAACCTCCGATAACTTCCTTTTTCAGTATTTCCTGGCCATATTCCTTATAATATATAGCATCACGATAGCGGTGCATTTGGTTTATGGCATCATCGGGTGGAGTATCAACGTTATTCACCCTGCTGTCAATCCTGTATTTCGCATCAAAGAGATAAGTCATCTTCATGCCCTTTTGCACATCGTCTTTCGTCAGTTGCAATACGATATCCGGCTTTTGCGGAACAGTCGGCACATACAGGTTGCCTATGCCATGAATATTGTCTTTCTCCGTGTGTTTAGGATTATACACCAGTTCAGCTAACTCCACACCATCTTTTCTGAACAATATCCGTGAATGTTCTCCCTTGCCAAGTTCCCATGTGAAAGCACCGTTCATCTCCATTCTGTTCCTATGCTCCACATCATCATTGTTCAGTTCTAACTGCTCCTTTACAATATGACTCACTTCAATAAAGCACCATATCTCATAAAGCGTAGCAATATCTTTCGTATGCAAGCGGTATATACCGTCATTAAGCGAATAAGCTCTTCTCAACAGATTCCATGTTCTATACACCTGACTGTAACCTGTTGCCCTTTGCAATATTAGACTTTCCTGATTAAGACCCTTAAACGCTCCTACTGTCCTGAAGAAAGGATTTCTCTGAAGATGCTTCAATGTGTCAAGCATATCCTGCATCTCCATTTTCATTGTTTTCGCAGTGCTGTCTAAGTTTTCTATACGCCTTTTAAGATAATCATACTTCTCTGTTATCTGCCCAAGCGCATATTTCAGGAAACGGTTTTCCTGTGTGTCGTTCGACTGTATTTGTTCTTCCACTCTATACAGTCGGGCAGGTTCTTTCCTGTGTTCCGCCAGTTCGTTTTCAATGCTTGCCGGAACACGCTTCAACTTGTCAGCTCTAAGATAGACCTCATACCCATGCAACCTATGGCGTGGGCGTTCTATGATATTCCTGCAAGCTTTTATGAATTTAGTTTGTTCTTCCTTAAACACATTCCACCATATCAGTTCTGGCGCCTCTCCACTCTCATCTGGTGTAAAACCATGGAATGTGCGTTTCAGGAAATCAAGCGAAAGCATCTTGTATTCCTGCTCTATATCCTCAATTATCTTCTTCCAATGCTCGTGATAATTCAGTTTTGTACTCAGCACCTCATAACAGAATGTAAACCGCTTTGTGCCTGTGGTTGTCTCGTATATGATGTTCAGTTCGCTTTTGCCTATCTCGTTGCCATAGTTAAGGAAACCAGCCAGTGTATGTCCTCTGAACGAGAATCGTTCATTGTCCTTTTGCAGTATAGAACCAAACTGTGCGTTCTTCACATAAGAGTTAAACTGCACCCAAACAGGATAGTCTGCATTGTCAAAGAAAACAGCTGGAGCCTTTTCTCCTTTTTCTATTATTTCTTTGTTTCTCTCTACCGCCACAACACCCTCCGACCAAGTGTAAGTGGAAAGTAAGTTCTCTTCTCCCACATTCCTTGCAGCCTTATTCCAAATGTCGTTGAACTTCGTGCATTCAACATACAATGTGAAATCCTCGTGTTGTATGGTTAGTAAGTCCATTGTTGAATTCTATTTTATAGATTCAATAAACTTGTCAAAGTCTGACAGAAAAGCTTTGTCCTGAATCCTTCTGAATTTTTCGTATTCACCAAAAGCTTTCGATGCCGCTTCCTCATGGCTAATGGTTCCTGCATCATGCAGGATGTCTGCATCTGAAACTTCCAGATATTGCTCCAGCACTTGCTTCCATTCCGACATAGTTGTTAAAACATGCCGGCGTGCCCTTCGTTCTGCAATATCCAGAAATGCCGTAGTCAACAGGTTCAACTCCTCCACCTCTTTCTCCGACAGATAATTCTTAGCTACAGTCACATCTTTCTTAATGACTCTGCCGTCAGGCGCATTTTTCCACGTCATCAGTCCCATGTGTGGTTTCTCCGCATCAGCACGGTCATATACAATCTCTGCTGCGGTTTGGTGGGTCACAGCATAATGCATCATGTTCTGCACCGTCTTGTAGAAAGTTCGTGTTATTTCACTCTTTGGGTCGTAGTCGCTGCTACATTCAGCATAGATATCAGTAATCTTCTGATAATAGCGACGCTCTGAGGTTCGTATCTCACGGATGCGGTCCAGCAGTTCCTCAAAGTAATCTGCTCCAAACGGATTCTTGCCTTTCAACCTCTCATCGTCAATTACAAATCCCTTGACGATATAGTCTTTCAGCACATTGCGTGCCCATATACGGAACTGTGTGGCCTCATAACTGTTCACACGATATCCCACGGCAATAATTGCATCCAGATTATACAAGACAGTACCCGTAGTTTCGCAATTGTCCGAAGGATTCAAAATTTTTTTGATTGCTGCGGACAATTGCAACTCTCCTGTATCATTTATTTGTATCAGATGATAACTGATATCTTGCACCGTAACATTAAATAGTTCAGACATTCGCTTCTGTGAAAGCCAAAAAGTATCCTGACTGAAAAGCACGTTCACGTTCACCTTTCCTGTACTCGAACGATATATCAAGACGTTACCCTCCACGCTTGTTGCCAATTCTTGAGAGTTCATCATACTGGTGAAATAGTCTTTTGCGACTTTTACGATGGGCTTCTTCTGATCTGCATTCATGGTAATTGCCACACATGCGGTTCTTGACAACATAATAGATTTCACTTGTCGATAGCCACCATTGTTCAGTTGTGCCATCTCTTCTATTTCCACCATGTGTTCCTTTAGATTCTGCCCCTTGTCCTGTTGCAGGAATACAGCCACTTTGTCCATCAGACGTTCAAAGTTCCAATACTTCTGATAGCCTAGTAATCGTGCCAACTTACGAGAGTTCCACCACTCGCATCCTTCATTGTCTGTCTCTTTGACAGTCTCAAAGGGCGACTGCACCTCTTCGGCTGAGAATAGTTCCGTTCCGTCTTGCATTCCTTTCTCCTTCCTTTCCTATTTAACTCCAGAAACTTGTATAACCGCTAGTCTTCAGTCGTTTCTCCATTTCTTTTAGTTTTGCCAGTGAAATGGAATAAGCTTTTCCCTCCTCGTTCTTTGTTGCAGAATATTCTATATCTGATATAGTCTTCAACTGTCCGCTAATGATTTCTCTCAGTTGTTCAAGCAGGTTGCCAATCTTTGTCTCATCTCCCTCAATGCGAGAAAGAATCTTCATGCTCGTTATTTCATCCAGTGCCCGTGCTATAATTTCTTTCTGACTTATCTCACTGCCGTCCTCCTCTTTGTTGTATAGCAGATTGTTCACTACATACAGCAGAAACTCATTCCTTGTTCTATAGGCAACCTTAAACGGCGTGCCTTCAAGATTGGCGTTTATCACTTTAAGATAGTTGATGACCTTTTCACAAACATCCTTATTGTTCTTATATACGTCCACGCCCTCAACAGCAGTGCCAATCAGATTGCCAGCCTCCAGCTTTCCTATCTTCTCATGCCTGTCAGTCAATCCTCCATACAAATCCACCTCATTCATTTCTATTGTCATTGCACGGTCAAGCACCTTACGGGAGAACGAGAATGTAGTCTCGTCCATATTCACCGTTCCCACCACGATAAGGTTCTGCGGAATACAAATGCCATCTTTATTGAAACGTGCCCTAATCTCGTCGTCATTAGTCAGTTTAGCTGTCAGGTCGAAGTACCATTGCTCATCGCATTTCTTTAGGATAGGGTCAGTGGTTATCACGCCATTCCCATCAGCCTTACGACTCTCCACCACACTCAGATATTCTGCAAAATACTGCTCCACAGGCGCCAGATTCATTTCGTCCAAACAAAGGAAGTACGGCACTTCAGGATTCTCCCATGCCTTAGCCACAAACTTCAAGAAGTCTCCTGCCTCAAACACAGGACTACCGCTCACACGACTCACATATCCAATCAACTCACTTGAATCGTGCCAGTTCGGTTTCACTTGCACCATCTCGAAGTTTTTTGGTTTCTGAGCTTCATACTCCTCCGAACCCTCATCCCAACAAGCACGTGCCAACTCACGCACAATCCTGCTCTTTCCTGTGCCAGAGATTCCTGCCAGTAGCAAGAACGGTTTGGATTTGATGGCGGTGATGTAGGGGCGGTAAGACACATTACCGATCGTATTAAGAGCTAAAACCCTATTGCTTGTTACGGTCTTTGAAAAATACTTTCGAGCACGAAGAAACAATATATACAGGTTTAACGCACCTGGTCTCCATCCCTGATTATGCTCTTTATCTCGTTGTATAAAAGCTGGATCACCCAACAAATCACTAAAAATCTTCTCAACCTCTTTAGGATTAACAATCTGGTATATGTCCTGTATATGAGACCATTTCAACTGGTTATAATCAAACAATTCTATAGAACCATCATCTCTTTTATCTAACATTGAAAGATACGATTGAACAGCAGTATCGCCCAAGGTTCCAAATATGTTATTTGTATTCCTGGAACTTTTCACGCACTCGGAAAGAAAGAAACTAAACTCTTCTCTTACTGAAGCAGATGTCAAATCTGCATCATTTCCAGAATTGGGAATATCGGCAATAGGCATTTCCGATATAACTCCGATCTGTTTCTTCTTTGTGGGTATCCAAACAAGATTTTTGTTCCTACCCACCATACACTTGTAAAATTCTGATGTATTTGCAATTATAGATTCCCAGACAGACCGAGTATTTCCACCATTATTGAATATCTTATCAATAGAAAATGGTTTGTTCTCTGTTACTGCATTAACAATAGTCTGAAGATTATCTTCATTCAAAAATGAAGAAGTCTCAGCCCCCGTTTCAATAACCACGCGAGACATCTCTATCCGGTTGTTCGTCCTATCAATCGAAATAAGTTTCGCATTATTTTTTCCAGGCTTCACATATTCGAACTCACTTCCTTTCGGCAATTCATCAATTAAATCTAAAAGATGGTCTATCGTCAATCTCATAATTATTCCCTCTTTAAATAATCATATATACTATTTGCTATTCCCTGTGCCGCCAAAAAGGGAACACCGTTTCCTATAGTCTTGAAAGCATCGGTCAGCGTAATATTATGAGGTATTACGAATTCTCGTGGTAGAGACTGCAAAGCCAATGCTTCTGCAACAGATATTCTTCTTGCTTCATATGGATGAATATGAACTTCATTATTGCCATACGCAACAGTTGGTGAATAACGCCAACGGTGTAGGCGCTTATAGCTTTTCTTTTTATCATCACCTTCATCCGTTGTTTGAAATCGAATAAGACCTGCTTTTGGCAGGAAGTACATACCAGCATTCGGATGATGCAAAACATCATTTAAAGTCCACCAATGTTGTACTGTAAGATCCTCTATAATTCCATTTGGAATTGGAAGGTGCGCATGTTCAACATACGGATTTCTATCAGGCCAGTTTATTGCTTTAACATTTTCAATGTTGTACAATTTGTGGGCATTCCAAGGAAAGTCGACAAGATTTGTACCTTCAACCTGTAAACTTAAATTCTCAGCTATATCTTGCCTTACACCTATCAATATTATTCTTTCCCTATCCTGGGGTACTCCAAATTCCAAAGCATTAATTAGTTGTTCCGTCAGATAATAGCCATTCTCAACAAACTGTTTTTTCAGTTGCTCAAAGAACGCCCTATGTCTAGCAGTCCTATAGAGTCCCTTTACATTCTCGAAAAGAAAGAAATCCGGCAGAGCATGACAAATCAAGTCTGCAAATGTTTGAGATAATCGTCCGTTTTCCCCTTCTTTACCTTTATTCTTTCCTGCCACACTAAAATCAGGACATGGAGGACCACCAATAAAGCCTGTAAGTTCTTGCTCTTTTGACTCGTTCACAAGATGCATTAGGTTTTGCATCATTTCAGGATGTTCTCCATCAATATAATAAACAATGTTTTCAACATGATGTCCATAGATAGGTGCAGGAATATTCATATTATGACGAGCATATTGATATACGTCATTAAACGCCTTATGAAACTCGTTCACAAAGACAATGTTATAATGACCTTCTAGTTCAAAGCCCAAGTCCAGAAATCCAGCTCCAGAAAAAAAAGAAAAAATATTCATATTAATCTTCTTTTGTCAAGGTTATCACATAAAAAAGGAAACATGCTTAAAGACTGTTTTCTATTTAGTAGGGAAAAATGATATTCCCACTCTTATTGAATGAGCAAATGCATGATTTGCAATTCGTTGAGCATAATTCTGCTTTAAAGTGCAAACATACTCGAAAACGAACTTTTCCTTTTGAGATATTTTTGCTTTCAAATGACATGCATTTAAAATATTATTCTTAACAATTGGCTTGGGGATAGTTAATGGAATTGGGGTTATGTAAATAGGCTTCCCTTTATCAGAACTGTCAGCCCATCGTATCATCACGTTATTAGGCAAATAACTAACGAAAACCTCTTCACTCCTTTTTATGTCTTTCTTGATGGTTTGCTCCTCGACCTTATGCCCCTTAGCGAAATAAAAAGTATTTTCGTTCTTAGGATTAGCACAATCACATAACGGAGTAATACAAATATAGTAATTTGAATTGCTATTACATTTGAAAATATCTCCAAACGTCAGATTATAACTACCTGTTCGTTGTATTGAATTATAAAAAAAGTTTATATTAAGCAATTCTTCTATTTTGGGCTTATATGTATTTGGAATTTTAGGTAAACTATGAATAGTATATAATTGTTCATCCAGTAAACTTAACGAAACACCACTTAATATCACTTCTTTAATAAAACTATCAAAGCCTGTTTTGTCCTGTTGCTTATGATATGCAAATAATTCTTGAGGAATATTGCATAATCTTGGATCAATCATTAAACTTTTGTTTTCTATAATATTTTTTAATTCTATACTCATCAATAAGGAAAAACCTTCTGGATAGTCAGAAATAATTTGAGTAAACTTTCCTGGTAGGCGTTTGAATTTAGTTGTAGTTTTGTTAAGTATCACAATAAAAGTATTTCCTATAAGTAGAACTTTATCAGAAATGTCATATGACGTAACACCTACTTGCTTCACCGTTGATTTGTGATAATCAGAATAAGCACACCAACATTTAATTAATTTATCTCGAAAAGAGTCTCCTCCATTTTGGAAAAAATCTTTTTCGAAAATATTTGAATAATTAGCTTTTAATGTGGCAATTCTATCTTCAGAATAATTATTCAACACAAAATTGTCAAGTTCCAATTTGAATCTATTATAGTTCTCCTCTTCTTCCAACAGCATTTCAATTCTAATATTCTCGCATTCTTGGGTTGTAATTCCTGAGAAATACGACAATACATTTTTATAGACCACTTCTGGCTGTTCTTGAGTATAAATACCACAAAAAAATATTTTGGGACTATTATAAATAATGTCAGAAAGAACTCCTAAAGCATTTTCCTCTCCACCATTACCATCTAATTTCCAATCAAGCAGAACCAAATCGCATCCATTGAATAATCTTTTCTTATTTTGCTCATAATTATGAAAATTGTACTTATATGTTGATAATTGTATATTATATTTAGCAAATTCTTCATGTAGACCTACTGACAATTTTTCTTCAAACAATTCTGGAACACTACTTTCAGCGAATGCTTCACGCGCATTCTCATCGATAAACAAAGCAGTTTTGATATGCTCGTATATTACTTTTTTTATAGCTTCTTGGAAATTCATAATCAAAAATTTAAGGGTTTAATAATAAAACACGCACCATTTAAGGTGTTGTATTCAAAATCATTTGTTGCATATATATCATAATAACAATCATTAAGGCTCTGTTTGGCTAAATAAAGCCCAAGCCCACGCCCATTAGGACGATTAGAATAAAACAGTCCGAAAATCTTTTCCAATTTGTTATCTTGAATGGGGAGCCCTGAGTTTCTTATAATAATGCCATCAGTTTTCACATCGTATGCAAACTCAACGATTTTTATTTCTGAGTTTTTCATCCAATATAGTGCATTGTTTACTATATTAATTAAAACAGAATAAATAACAGGTTCTTTGATATGAACTACAAGATTGTCAAATTCTTTGGACGATCGAATTATCACATTTGTAGAAGACAGCCTGTTTTCAAAAAAACTAAGCAAGAATGTCTTTAAATCAATACCCTTAATATCCTTAGCAATGCTACCAGAAATTCGATATAGTGGAGATAATAAGGCATACTTGTCTTCTAGCGTCTTAAATGATTTTTTCAACTCAACATAGTCAGGGGTGTTAATTGTTTTATTGAGAGTGTCTAATGAAGAATTAATGCGAGTGTACAAAGAATTGAATTCATGATCTATTATTTCTACAGCAATCCCTAATTGGGATGTCTCTTTTGACAAATTCCATTGCTCCTTGATTTTGTCATATTCCTCTTTATATGCGCCTTGCAACAACTCTTCATCTATATCCAGGCTCATACGTTCTATATGAGTAATGAATGGCTCTATAGTTTCAGCCATATTTGTTTGCAGTGCCGAAAAAAGATTTTGAACGGTTGTAATCTCTCTTTCTATGTCTTCTTTCGTAAATATGGCATTTAGGCTCTTATCTTTCTGGTTCTTTAAATCTGCCAGAAATGAAAATGTCCTGTAATCGATGTCTTTACTAAGCTGTTCAACTTTAGCATTAAAACGGTTTCTCAGTTTTCCTACAATTTCGTCTAGAGCAACTATATATGTGTTACACCTGTTCACAAAATCTTTTCTAAGATCTTGTATTTGCAAGCGTGCTCTCGCAGCTTTTACAACTTCATTTCCTTTAGCATTGATTGAATATCTGAACTCAACCAACTGCTTTTCATAACTAGCTAAACGATCCTCTTGAGTTTCTGTCAGTTTATACCTTTTAGGCATTTTAGGAAGCAATTCAGAATATTGAACTTCCAACTCCTGGATTCTCTTTAAAAGAAGTTCAATGTCAGAAAAAAGCATATCCGATTGTCCTATCTTATTCTGCAGTTCTTTTATTGCATTCTCATAATCTCGTTTATATGTTTCAAACCGCTTTGGGTATTCTTTCAGTCCTTTTGTAAATGCAGTTTTTTCTTGTTTCTCTCTTTCCTTATCTTTCTTCAATACATCAGATTGCGCATTTGCCTTCTTTTTTTCATCCAAGAAGATAGATTGTCTAGCTTTGTCTGCAAAATATTCTTTTGCAAGATCAATGAACATAGCAGACAGGTCATCTTTAAAGACACGATATGCAGCATTATTAATAAACCCTTCCCTGCTTGATTTGTCTTTAAGCTGACTATTTCTAGTTCTTGAAAGTTCAAGGTATCCAAACATTCGACGATAGCTAAAGAAATAGGTGCCAATACGCTTATTACGTCTTTCTTCCAAAGCTAAGAAATCAGCATCAATGCGCCCATAAGGTAACACACGGAAACCATCACGGTAAATGTAAATACCCCCATATGCATCCACCTTCTTATTGATCCTATTCCAAACTTCTTCGTTATTTGATGAATCGTCTACTTTACCCATAGAATAGCCAATTTTTAATGGAACTTTTCCATAATTACTTCGGACATCTTTCTTTCTAGGGTTCGTATAAGTATAATCAATTACCTGCCCATAAATTTTAAGAGAGCCATTAAAAGTTCCATTTCCATCAAGGGAACCTTCTATTACGATATCAGCAATATCATAGTCTTTTTCAGTGAAGAACTCTCCATTCCCGACGAAAAAATCTTCACAACTAAAATCATCACCTTTTTTGTGAATTGGGAAGGAACAATTTATTGGCAATCTTTTAGAATTTGATTCGAACTGATTCGTAAAACCAACTAAACTTGTTCTCACAAACTCTGTGTCATTTACGTCATCTTCCTGGTCTGAGCTATTAACCAAGTTGACAAGTTGTTCTTCTGGTTCAAAAATGACAAACTTAGTTCCATGAGATTCTTTATTTGCAAAAAAGCCTAAAATTTCTTGTTCAAAAAAGGCAGGAAGTATTATACGCTTTGTGCTTTCTTCTATGGAATGTTTCAAAGTCTCTTGCCCACTTTCCCACCGAATTCTATTCTCGCTATTTGATTTTGGTTCTTCCAGGTTCTTTAGGAACAGTTTCTTTAACTCTCCAAAAGTATTTCTAAAATCTAAAACATTAATCGATTTTACAGGAATCTCAACATCGTCAAGAAACATATTATAATTCTCCAAAACTCTCCAATCAAAATACATTGCTTGCAAAGGATAGCCTTTTTTCTTGGTAAGCATCAGCATTGGGGAACCAAGGAAAGCTACGGATAAGCGACCAATACCTTTTTCACCAGCCTTAACCCGTGGTTTTTTCCACAAAGTCTCTTCTCCTTCTACATCAATCTGTGATGATCGGCTTTTACTATCAACGCCTAGAACGAGCCATTTATCTAATATATCAGCCTGGGTCATACCTATACCATCGTCTGAAATGACAAATAAAGGAGATTCTAAACCTTTATATCCAGACATGAAAATCTCTGCTGAAAGATTATCTGCATAAGCATCATAACCATTTTTCCATAACTCAGTAATGGCTGTAGGCAAATCCGCTATCTGACCTTTACCTAACAAATCTACAGCTCGTGCCTTCGTTCTAAATTGCATATTTCTAATTCTTAATTATTTTTTCACCTAATCTTCTCGCATATTCACAAGGCACGGCATTCCCAATAATTCGAGCCGCACAAGCGATACTGTTTGTTTTAAAGATATAGTCTTTCGGGAATGATTGCAGTGTGGCACCTTCACGAATTGAAATGGCTCTGTCTTCATCGGGATGGGCAAAACGTCCGTTTGAAATACTGAAAAACTTAGTCGTAATCGTTGGAGAAGGTCTGTTCCACCACATTCGCCCGTAATTATCCTTGAAAATGTCATCTTTTCCAACATAACACTCAAGTTGTAAATCTGGTCGAGATGCCCAACTAAGGCGATTGCCTCCATTATGAGGGGTCAAGGCCATGCGTTTTAAACTTACTTCACTTAATCCAGCAACAGTATGCTGAAATTCGGATTTATCTTTATGTCCGGCTTTTATCTTTGGGAAGCCGTTATTCTCTCCTAAAACATCCGCAACCGTTAAAATCTCATTGGATTTTTCGGGCAGAGAAACATCAACACCTTCTAATCGGGTTGCTATTAAAGAAAAACGGCGACGACTTTGAGGTACACCATATTGGCTCATATCCACAATCTCTTCTGTATGCCTATACCCTAACTTCTCTATCTTCCTCAAAAATTTGGGCAAGATAGTTTCTTTATTAGTTACAATGCCAGGGACGTTTTCGACCAAAATATATCCAGGCTTATAGTATTCAATAAATCTGGCAAAATTCATCAACAAGTCTTTCGATAGCTCTGCTTTGGAATGGTCGGTATTGATGATGCTATAATATTGACAGGGGCTGCAACCAACCATAATTAAACAGTCATCATTCTTTTGTACTCCAAAATTCTTTTCGAAATAGTTGCTATGAAGCCTCTTTACATCCCTATGCACAAACACACTGCCAGGATTATTGAACTCATACGTTTCTTTGGCGTTTTTGTCTAAATCCACACCTGCTATCACGTCAATACCTGCTTGACGCAAACCGCATGTCATCCCTCCGCCTCCGCAAAAGAAATCTATGGCTTTATATTTCTTTATCTCTAATACTTCTTTCATTCGTCTCTTTCAATATTACATTTCAAAAACTCCCTCAACGCTTCCAGATACTCAGCATCAAGATTCCAGTGCAGAGCGTTTTCATAATCACGCTTCTTTTCCTTTATTTGTTCCTTTTGATTATTGAAGAGCAATGCCTCAAGATAGCCGTATATCTTGGTTTTCTTTGCAGGCGTGGTCAGTGGTGGAGGTGTTCTGCCTGGTATATCTTGTTTTACAAGTTCTTTTTCGTAGTTCTCCCAACAGTCAAAGATTGGCTTATTGTTTGGATTTATAATCTGCTCAAGCAAGTCCTCCAGTTCACCTTTGTCTTTGTTGTTTGGCAAAAGAAAAAGTTCAAACTCCACGTTGTGCTGCTCTCTGATTGTTTCCAGTTCCTTGCGACGGACATCCGGCTCTTTGTCTGCATCAAATATTACAAGGTTAACGCCGCCCTGATTGGTATTCTGCTTCATGCGGACAATGTTTATCTCTTCTGCCAACTTGGTGTATCCGCCTGTTGATTTACTGAGTTCTCCTGTATGGATAATACAATTCTGCGGTATAGCCACTTGGAATAAATGATGGAAATAGTCGCTGACAAATTTCTTGTCGGCTTCGCCCTCTACTATAATAAGAAATCTTTTCATCATAGTACAACACTTCTTATCTCAACATCGTTATCGCAAGCTCCACGCAGTCCTTCATGAGTGTATTTGTATGCCTGTATTCCCTTTTTGAGCGTCCTTTCTATGGTATATAGACGCAAGTCTTCTTTATATTCAGGCGTATCTTGCAGCATTTCATTCAGGTGCAAAAGAGTTTCTTTGCTATGGGTGGTCACAAACACTTGTTTGTCGGTTAGCTTTGCCATGGCAAATACGGCTTTCCACAGTTTCTTGTAAACAGAGTAATGCAAGCCGTTGTCAATCTCGTCGATAAGGAAGATGTTTACTACTGGATTGGCTGCACTTGCCACAATGCTCAGATAACGGCGGAGACCATCGCCCATCATGCTTAATGGCATCATACGATTCATGCCCTCAACGCCGATATATATGTCGTCAGTAAGTATCTCTATGCTGTTTATCTTGCTGTCGAACAGGTTCAGCAATTTCAATATCAATTCCTTCTGATTCCTCTTGAACAGCTCAGCTAGGTCGTTAGGCAGATTGCTGGTCATCAGGTCAGACGGTGTTAGCCATGCTCTCATTTTTTCAAGGTAGCCTTCGGCCTGCTTCCTGTTGACAACAAGTCCCTGCGGGTTTATCCGCAACCAGCTTTTATAGCTATGCTTAGAGTCGCCATCAGCAATGTCGAAGTACATCTCAAGCGTATTGACGTAGTGTATTGTGCCCATTTGGGGCTGTGGCTCATTTTTAGGTTCTGCTAGTTCGTCAAACACATAAGATAATGCCAACTTTAAATGGCGGGTGCTTCCATTGTCCTGTTCTGCTTTGATTTCAGGATGCACAGAACCGTCTAAACGATTAAAAAAATAGAGAATATCTATAAAATTGCTGAAAGGCTTGCGTGCTCGCATTGCATTAATCAACTGAGGCAAGTCAGGGTTAGACATGCCCATCAGCATAGCTATGGCTTCAAGCACAGTTGTCTTGCCGGAATTATTTTGTCCCAAAAAGACATTAACTCTCGAGAAGTCATCAATATCCAGATGTTCTATACCTCTGAAATTCGTTATTCTTAGATTCTTAATTCCGCACATATAATTCCAATGTAGTTTAATTTGCAAATATAGTCAGAAAAAACGAGATTAAAGAATGAATGTCGGATTTTTTGAAAGGATGAATGGTGATTTTTATGCTAAATATCAAATTCATATCTTCCCTCTTCCTTCATCCGCAATCGTGTCAAAAATGCAAAAAAAGGGAATTAATGTCATTTTGGGCGTGCATTAATTCACCCGATTTCGGGGCGTTTTGACTTAATATCCGTTAAATATTAACACGTGTTTAATAAAAAGAGTTATTTTTCGGGGAATTAATGTCTGGCAAAAATGACATTAATTCCAATTATTGTCGCATTTTTGCATTTTTGTGACATTAATTCAAAAACGCCATGCTTTTTACTCGTAAGTACCATACATTCAGTGTGTTATCATGGTATTTATGTCAAGAAAATAGCATACTTTTCAGATGATTTTTGTGACAGTGTGACGATTGTGACGGTAGAAATAGCAACTTTACTATAAATATGTTACATTTACCCCCGGGGGGGTAAATGTAACACAAAAATAAAAAAGTTGCATTTTTTACTGTCACAATCGTCACACTGCTGGATTTTTAAGTAGGATGTTGATGAGTTTTTGAGTTGATGAGTTGATAAGTTAGGGGAGTTAGGAAGTTAATGAAAGTAAGCCTATGGCTTTTTTGAAGTTTGTGAGTTGTTTGATTAACGTGAACGATAACGTGAACGTGAGCATTACCCCATTAACCATTAACCATTAAACCTTAACCCATAGTCTCGTTCACGTTGTAATTGTTCCCGTTAATATGATCTCATAATTCATAATTCACAATTCATAATTAAGAATCATCTTCTAAGATGTGAGTAATAATAAAGCTTAATAAATTTGGCACTTGATTGCTAATTACTTACCTTTGCATAGTCAAGTTCCGCATGTTAAGAAGATATCGGAAGTTAAGGGAGGATGTGCAGAGGCTTTAAGCTTAATTCGTCTCCCTCTATCTGCGAGGTAAGCGGAGCTTACGAAAGTTGAACTATTTATTATTTAATAATATGGATATTACCGAAAGATTTATAAACTACACCAAATTTGACACGCAATCGTCAGAAGAGAGCGAGAGCGTGCCCAGCACGGCGAAACAACTTGTGTTTGCCGAGTATCTGAAGAAAGAACTGGAAGACGAAGGGTTGAGTGACGTGGAGATGGACGACAAGGGGTATATATATGCCACTCTGAAGTCGAATATCAAAGAGGATGTGCCTACGATAGGCTTCATCGCTCATTATGATACAAGTCCCGACT
The DNA here is from genome assembly GCA_017415455.1 of Prevotella sp. Lineage (GTDB taxonomy): Bacteria > Bacteroidota > Bacteroidia > Bacteroidales > Bacteroidaceae > Prevotella. The sequence goes on along the minus strand of JAFQGS010000079.1, from coordinate 8,239 downwards.
GCAGCGGAGAGAATGTGAAGGCGCAGATTATAAGCAACTATGACGGCAGCGACATCCTGCTGTCGGAGGGTATCGTCTCTTCGCCGAAGAAGTTTCCAGAATTGCTGCATCATGTGGGAGAAGACCTCATCGTTACTGACGGGCATACGCTCCTCGGTGCTGACGACAAGGCCGGCATAGCCGAGATAGTGCAGGCGATGTGCTACATGCGCGACCATAAGGAGATAAAGCATGGTGATATACGTGTGGCGTTTAATCCTGATGAGGAGATTGGCATGGGCGCACATCATTTTGATGTGGAGAAGTTCGGCTGTGAGTGGGCATATACGATGGACGGTGGTGATGTGGGTGAACTGGAGTTTGAGAACTTCAACGCCGCATCGGCAAAGATAAATATCAAGGGTGTCAGCGTGCATCCAGGATATGCAAAGGGTAAGATGGTCAATGCCAATCGTCTGGCTGCGGAGTTTGCGGCTATGCTGCCTGCAGATGAGACACCTGAGACAACAGAGGATTATGAGGGCTTTTATCATCTGATAGGTCTGAAGGGATGCACAGAGAATGCTCAGCTGTCGTATATCATACGCGACCACGACCGTAAGAAGTTTGAGGCACGCAAGGACTTTATTGAGGAGTGTGTGGCGCAGATGAATGAGAAGTATGGCGAGGGAACGGTTACTGCGGAGCTGAAAGACCAGTACTATAACATGAAGGAGAAGATTGACCCGCAGATGCATGTCATCGACCTTGTGCTGAAGGCTATGCAGGAGTGTGGCGTGGCGCCAAAGGTGAAGCCGATACGCGGAGGAACAGACGGAGCGCAACTGTCGTTCAAAGGTCTGCCATGTCCGAACATCTTCGCCGGTGGTGTGAACTTCCACGGACCGTATGAGTTCATAAGCGTGCAGTCTATGCAGAAGGCGATGGACGTGATAATAAAGATTTGTGAGCTGACAGCAGAATATAATGACTAAAGAAGAAGGGGCTTTCATGCCCCTTCTCTTTTTCCCGTAGATATTAACTTTAACATTAAAAGAAGAAGCACATGGCAGAGCTGCCTTATCTGGTGAAAGACCTTGCCCTTATACTTATCGTGGCAAGCATAGTGACAGTGTTGTTTAAGAAACTAAAGCAACCGTTGGTGCTTGGGTATCTGGTTGCCGGATTCCTTGTGAGTCCGCACATGCCATATATCATCTCCGTTGTTGACAGGGCTGATATACAGGTGTGGGCAGACATTGGCGTTATGTTCCTGCTCTTCTCTCTGGGTCTGGATTTCTCGTTCAAGAAGATTCTGAAGATGGGACTGTCGCCCGTTATTGCCACGTGCAGCATTGTGTTCTGCATGATGATGCTGGGCTATGTGGTGGGTAATGCCTTTGGCTGGGGGTATATGGACTGTGTGTTCCTTGGCGGCATGCTTGCCATGAGTTCCACCACTATCATATATAAGGCATTCGACGATATGGGTTTACGCCAGCAGCGTTTTGCCAATATGGTGATGAGTGTGCTTATTCTTGAGGATATGTTTGCCATTGTCATGATGGTGATGCTCTCCGCCATCGCCGGTGGCGGCAACCCTGATGGCGGACAGATGCTGGAGAGCGTAATGCGTATTGGCTTCTTCCTTATTCTGTGGTTTGTGGTGGGTATCTTTGTAATACCGCTGCTTCTGCGCTCTCTGCGCAAGCTTATCAATAGTGAGACACTGCTGATAATATCTCTCGGGCTGTGCTGTGCCATGGCGGTTATCTCCACACAGGTGGGCTTCAGCAGCGCTTTCGGCGCATTTGTCATGGGTTCTATCCTTGCCGAGACGATAGAGGCCGATAAGATAATAAAGCTTGTGGAGCCGGTGAAGAATCTCTTTGGCGCGGTGTTCTTCGTGTCGGTGGGAATGCTGGTGGACCCGGCGGTGCTGGTGGAGTATGCTCTTCCTATTGGTGTGCTTATATTAGCAATATTGTTGGGGCAGTCGTTGTTTGGCAGTATGGGCTTCCTCATCAGCGGTCAGTCGGTGAAGTCGGCAATGCAGTGTGGCTTCTCCATGGCGCAGATAGGAGAGTTCTCGTTTATCATTGCCTCGCTCGGTCTGTCGCTCGGTGTGATAAGCGATTTCCTTTATCCTGTTGTCGTTGCCGTGTCGGTGATAACAACGTTCCTCACACCGTATATGATACGTGCGGCAACGCCCAGCTATTCGTTTGTGGAGAAGCGCATGTCACCAAAGCTTATAGGTCTGCTTAACGACTTCACGCTTGGCCTGCAGGCAGGGAACATGAATGCCAACTGGAAGGTGTTGCTGGTGCAGATGCTTCGCAACACACTTATATATTCAATATTGTCGGTGGCAGGAATAGTGCTTATGTATACCTTCATTATCCCTATGTTGCATGGAGTGTTGCCCGGCGGATGGGCTGATGTGACAGGCGGTGTCATTACCCTTCTGCTGATATCTCCGTTCCTGCGTGCCATAATAATGAAGAAGAATCACAGTGAGGAGTTTAAGGCGCTGTGGAAGGAAAGCAGATATAACCGTCCGCTACTGATACTGACCATCATCGTCCGCCTTGTCATTGCCTCTGCTGCTGTGTTCTATATATGCGGAAGAATGTTGCATATATCAGGACTGCTTGTGGCTGTGGTTGTGGCTGTCATTGTTGTACTGATGATATTGTCGCGTCCGTTGAAGAAACGAAGCATAATCCTTGAGCGAATGTTCCTGCTTAATCTGCGTTCACGAGACATAGAGGCTCAGGTGATGGGGCAGAGGAGACCTTTGTATGAGGGACGTCTGCTCGACAGGGATATACATATAGCAGATTTTGATGTGCCGGAGAACTCTAAGCTGGCAGGTATGCAGTTGAAGGAACTGCGTCTGGGTAGTACTTTCGGCATACATATAAGTAGTATATTAAGAGGTTGCAGACGCATAAACATACCTAACGGATGTAGTATGATATTGCCGGGTGACGAATTGCAGGTGATAGGCAACGACGAACAGCTGTCAGCCTTTGGCGCTCATCTGCGCGAGAATGTATATGAGGAGGACCCTGATATAGAGAAACGTGAGATGAAGCTACGCCAGATGGTGATAAAGACCGATGGCCCGTTATGCGGAAAGACCCTGATGAACAGTGGCATACGTGAGACGTATGGTTGTATGGTGGTAGGCTTGGAGGAGGGTGAGCAGACGCTCACACAACTGTCACCGTCGTATGAGTTCAAGAAGGGCGATGTTATATGGGTAGTAGGAGAGGAGAACGCATTGCTGAGGCTTGAGGGCAGGTAAGACTGCCTCATGCTTCGCATGATGAGTTGGTTGATTAACGTGAACGATAACGTCAACGTGAACGATGACTATGTTTAATGGTTAATGTTAAATTGGTTAAGGTTCTCGTTCTCGTTGGCGTTCCCGTCATAATTCATAATTCCTAATTCACCATTAACGGCTACGCCGTTCCCGTTAATTCAATTTCAATATAAGGCTACCACCGTCAGTCTTTATTCTTCCTTTTACAAACTCCTTCCATGTCTCCTCGTCAATATTCTTTTCCGCATTGATGTCCTTGAAAAATTCGATTATAGGTTTCTTAATAGTACAGTACTCACCATCCTTGTCCTCATATAGTCCTACGAAATACAGGTTCATAGGCTTTTCTATGTGGTGTCCGTTATAGGACACATATAGTGCGGTATAACATTTCTCTTTCTCAGCGTCAAGCGTCTGCGGGTAATAATATTCGCTGCCAAGGATGATATAAGGCATGTCGCCATTAGGAATGTCAAGAGCATTGATATATGCGGAATTTGACTTCTGGTAGTATAGGAATGACTTCTTGTTGTCTAACATCTTCTCAAGGTCTATGGAGTCGGCAGGTGGAAAACATGACTGATATCTGCGCAATGTACCACTGCTTTTAGAAGTAGTGAATATTCTGATGTCATCAGGCTTAGACAAGGCATATCTCATCAGCATGCGCAGAGAGTCAACGCTGATGGTAGTGTTGATGTTAGGGATGTTCCTGTCTGCCGCTATCTTGTTATGAACATACACCACAAGCGGTTCCTTGCCGAGACTGTATCTGATGATTCTTGCATTGACAAATATCCCCCTGGTCTTCTCGTTGATGAACGAAGAGTCGATGTCGTCTGCAGACAGACAAAGGGAAGAGAAGTGCTCCTGTCCTTTACCTCCATCTTCCTGATATCTGTTTGCCTCCTCAGACAGCATTGACCATGCGCTGCCCGATGCCAGGTTGGCATAAACTGAATTGGGATATTCTTTGATGTTTACTCCCAGCTTCTTCTCTATGTAGTTATTCACCGATCCGCCACCGGCAAATATCAGCAGGTCGGAGCTTGTGAGAAGCTGAGATATTAGTATTCCTGCCAGGATGACAATAATGCCAAGCATGGAGTATATCAATGCGCGCACTTTCTTACTTATACCATGCTCTGCTGCCTTCTCCTTCTGCGTATCTGCGGGCTTCATGGCATTGGCGGTGTCTTTCTTCTGTGTGGCTGCCTTATCGCCTGGAGCATCCACGGCAGAAAGTGCAGGCATATTCCTTTCTATATAGCGAGTGATGCGCTCGCGTACCTTTGTCCTGAGAGAGTCAAGGTTGGAATAGTCGATGTAGTATTTATCACCAAGTCTGCCTTTTATCAATCCCTGTATGCGTGCGATGTCTGGTGTTATCTCATTATACTCATGAAGAAGAATCAATATCTCGGGTCTGTTCTCACGTAGTTGTGTGTCTGTGGCTTTGAAAAACTCCACCTCTGTGCCGCTACCTATATACTTGTCGAAGATAAAGATAACGATATCAGCCTCCTTCTCTATGAACCTATTATATTCTTCCTGGTTGTCGTTAAAGTGCTCATGCTCATAAGAGTAGGCAACCAGATTAATGCCCTTGCTGGAATAAAGGGAATTAATGTCGTTGACTAATATCTTTATATGGTTACGTTCTTCAGTCAGGTCTTTTGCCCCTGCGATAAAGATTTTTACTTGTGCCATGTTATAGTGTCTTAAATATTTTCAATAAACCTATCAACTCACCAACTCATTCAGCGCTATACTCAAAAGTGTGTTCTCCACTTCCTACATGATGTGTGCTTCCGTCGGGGAGTCTTAGTTCCGCGTCGCAGCCAACAGGTATGCTCACTGTTGTACGTGTGCGGCTGCAGTCAACGGTGATACGTCCGTATAGCGACTGTGTACTCGCCTTCACATACTCTAAATCGCCTACGAGTGTAGGAGCGATAAGCAGGTGCCTCATACCGTATGTTCCCGGTTTGTTGTTGATGCCAGCCAATGTCTTGAACAGCCATTCGTCTATCTGTCCCATCATGAAATGATTCCATGACGAGCCGTTGCGTGGATCCCATTGCTCGGTGAGCGTTGTTGCGTTGTATTTCAACTGGAAGCCGTATCCCGGAGTGTCATAATGGTTGAGCATAGTGTATAAAAGCTCGTTATAGCCATTCTGTGCCAATGTCTGGAACAGATAGCGGTTGCCGACATCACCGGTAGTAAGGCGGTTGCCATGCTCCTTTATATCGTTGATGAGGCTTTGCATAACCTTATCCTTATTGTCGCCGGTAAATCCGAGGAACAGCGGCAGGGCATTTGACGCCTGGCTGCCTGTGCCATACTTACACGAGTCGGCCTTATAGAACTCTCTGTTGAAAGATTCTGTCACGCTCTCAAGCAATGAGGCATACTTCTTCTCATCGCTATCCCTGCCAAGCATTCTTGCCGCCTTGCAGATGAGCTGCAGGTCAAAAATGTAATGTGCTGTGGCAACAAGCGGTATAGGTGTGTTTCTGGAGAATCCCGCACGCCATGGTCCGTAGTCGTACCAGTCACCGAGTCCATGGCTTACAATGCCTTTGTCTGAGCGTGACGTGAGATAATCCACATAACGTGTCATGGCATTGTAGTTACGTGTTATAAGCGTGCTGTCTCCGTACATCTCATAGTACATGAACGGCATGATGACCAATGTGCTTCCCCATTCAGGAGAGTCATCGAAGAGATTGCCGAAAGAGATATACTGAGGTGCTGTTGTAGGCACCATACCGTCGCTCTTCTGTGTGTCGGTAATGTCGCGTATCACCTTCGGTGCATACGTTGTCATGTCATAGTTGTACATCAGACTTGGACCGCAGAGATGGTCTTGCTCAAGCCATCCCAGTTTCTCTCTGTGCGGACAGTCGGTGAGTACGCTCTGCATATTGCTGCGCTCCGCACGCTCAATAAGGCGATGGGTTTGTGTGAACAGAGGATTAGAACATTCAAATGACGACACCTCCTCTGCAGAGTTATATACAAAACAACTCTTCAGGTCTTTTATCACTGGCAGGTTGTCTGGGTTGGGCTCTCCCTCAAGCACCGCACCCTCCACCTGAATGTATCTGAAGCCATAATAGGAGAAACGTGGATGCCATGTCTCCTGCTTGTCGCCCCTTAAGGTGTATTCATAATAATGCTGGCGGCCTGTCTGTCGTTGGTCGCATACACCTTGGTTTGTTAGTTTCTCTGCTACGAGCATGGTGACCTTCTGTCCTCTTTTACCGCTGACGGTAATCTGTGGAAATCCCGCAAGGTTTTGTCCCATATCGGCAACCCATACCGATGGGTCAACGATGCGCTTTGTAGCCTTAGACGCTGCTTCAAGAGAGTCGGCGCAAATCCTGTTCCATGACTTTATGCCATAGTGCTCCATAATCTTGACTGGCGGTGTTGTCTGTGGGCGCAAGATTCCCTTAGGACCTTCTGTTCTTACTACTTTGTGCCAATGGCTGTCGTCAAATCCAGCCTTGTTGTGATTGTCCTGTTCAAGCTGCGCGTCGTATGACTCACCGCCATAGATGCTGTTAAAGGTGATTGGACTTAAGTCATATTTCCAATTCCTGTCACTGATGATTGTCTGCTGTGAGCCGTCGCTGTAGTTTATTTCCATCCGCATTATCATCTGTGGAGGTCCGAAGCTTGTCTGCAACTTACTATATCTACCCATGCGTTGCACATTGAAGAATCCGTTGCCAAGCAGAACACTCACGGCATTATTGCCTTGTTGCAGCAGGCTTGTGACATCATAAACATTGTAATAGGCTGTCTTGTCATATTCGCTCCATAATGGCGCAAACTCGCTGTCGCCTACTTTCTTGCCGTTGAGAGACATCTCATAGTGTCCAAGACCGCATATATATACTATCGCATCTTTAATCTTACTCTTGCCTGTAGCAAACTCTTTTCTTAGAATTATACTCTTTGACGACAAGGTGTCAACGTTTGCCCATTTCTCTTTGAAGTCGGCCTTCTTGAACACAGCATTAGAGTAGCGGCCTTCAGGAATCTTTGCCGCAGCCTTCGTTATGGCTCCGATCCATTCCGCGTCTATGACATCTGGCATAACCCTTATCTGCTGTGTGGCGCTCCATTGTGATGCCTTGCCTTTAGAGTCCCATACGCGGACCTTCCAGCTATATCCGTGCTTGTTGTGGCCCAGCGGACGAATGCTTATCAGCGTGCTTTCATCAGATATTGTCTTTTTGCTGTCAAACACCTTAGACCCGTTTCCGTTGTCGGTTATCACAATCTGATATGCTGTTTGCCTGTCGTTGGGCATGTCGGATGTCATCTGCCATCCCAGTCTTATGTCTTTCTCAACGACAGCCAGTCCATGCTGATAGTTGCAGGCTATCTTTGTAATGGTGATCTTTGCACTTGTGCAAATGGCTGTGGCTAATGCCGCCGTAATAGCAATAATACGTATTCTGCTCATATTCTTATTTCTGTGTGTTTATGACAGTTTCCTTACCGTCTTTCATCTCTGCCTCTACAACTCTTCCGTCCGTAGCATGGAGGCGGAATCTTACATTCCAATCCTTTGGCCATGCCTGGAACAGGAGCAGTCCGCCGTCGGGAGCCTCTTGTAGCAACATCTCCTGAAGGCCAATCATGGCAGAGCCGCCACGATTGCAGTCGGGAGCCCAGTCGAATCCCGGTGACCAGAATGCAGGGAAGCGATAAGGTCCGTCAGCGAACTTGGCAAGATTCAGCTTCTTTGCCTCCTCTGTCAGTCCAAGACATGCCGCCCATATGTTATCTTGCTTCCATCCGTTGTGCGAACGCATCTGCTGCACATGAGGATCTTTCATGTATGTGTTTCTTGCAATTTCAATGTCAGGTCGTCCCATGCCGTATATTCTCCATGGGAATACCGGG
>JAFQGS010000078.1 GCA_017415455.1 Prevotella sp. | reverse complement strand
CGATATGGTCGATTGGGTAAGAAACGCGTGTGTTCTCAGTAACGCTCTTGTCGTTGAAGTCGATAGTGCCGTCCTCAGCCACAGTTACGTTCTCGAGCAGAGCGTTGCGCTTGATAGCACCGTAGATGTCTGGCTCGTGCTCCTTAGAAAGACCGATTACCTTAGCGTAGCAACCACCCTCGAAGTTGAACACACCATTGTCATCCCATCCGTGCTCGTCGTCACCGATAAGGCGGCGCTTTGGATCTGTTGACAGAGTTGTCTTACCTGTACCAGAAAGACCGAAGAAGATTGCTGTGTTCTCACCGTTCATGTCGCAGTTAGCAGAGCAGTGCATTGAAGCGATGCCCTGGAGTGGAAGATAGTAGTTCATCATTGAGAACATACCCTTCTTCATCTCACCGCCGTACCATGTGTTGATGATAACCTGCTCGCGGCTTGTGATGTTGAAAGCAACGCAAGTCTCTGAGTTGATACCCAGTTCCTTCCAGTTCTCAACCTTAGCCTTAGAAGCGTTGTAAACGATGAAGTTTGGCTCAAACTCATCAAGTTCCTCAGCTGTTGGCTGGATGAACATGTTCTTTACGAAGTGTGCCTGCCATGCTACCTCAACGATGAAGCGAACAGACATGCGTGTGTCCTTGTTAGCACCGCAGAAGCAGTCAACAACGAACAACTTCTTGTCGCAAAGCTCTTTCTTTGCAATATCCTTCAGAACAGCCCAAGACTCCTCTGAGAGAGGCTTGTTGTCGTTCTTATAGTCATCAGAAGTCCACCATACGGTGTCCTTAGAGTTCTCGTCCATAACGATGAACTTGTCTTTAGGTGAACGACCTGTGTAGATACCTGTCATTACGTTCACTGCGCCAAGTTCTGTATCCTGACCTTTTTCAAAACCTGTGAGACCTTCTTTTGTCTCCTCCTCAAACAATACTTCGTATGAAGGATTGTAAACAACTTCAGTAGTACCGGTGATACCGTACTTCTCTAAATCTGAGATCTGAAACTTTGCCATCTTTAATAATAATGTATTAATAGTGAATATTATTTTTTACCTAAAAACCTTTACATGGCGAGTAACAAAATCGCCTACTCCCCATTTTCGCAGCAAAATTAGTAAAATTAGAATTAATGGCAAAAAGTTTGCGCACTCAAAATATCCGCTTGCAAGTCTTTTTATGATAAAGTAACTAAAAATAAATGAATTACGAATATTTTTGCAAAACAGAGTTGGCAAATTGGATATTCAATATCATTGGCTGACGTAATTATCTCTGTCTCACAACAGCAGAACGCAGCAGCGTGTACGCCACGCCCTGCTGATGACATTTTGTAACCGCAACTGCCTTTTTTGCTTACACTTTGCTTTCTCGCACCTCTCTGAGAATGGCGGCGTTCTGATTTGTGTGATGGATTCTGGCTGAGAGAGGAAAAATAAGAGGTTCTGTGCAGACACCGACCGGATTTCTGTTCTTTGTCACGAACCCACAATGCCTGTGCGATGCGCATGATATGCTCTCGCCATATATGCGGTATCATTGAGCTATTTATACGATACCGTGCTGCCATTACTATGGAATGATTCTCTATTTGGGCATCAAACGGAGTGCATTCAGGCATCAAACAGAGGGTCATGACATAGCCATAACGGGATGTTTTATACGATATGACGAGGTGATTTATACCACTTGTTGGCATGACATATGCAGAATGAGCAATGCAAGAATGCGGATATCTTGCTAAGACAAAAAGGTATGTCGCCATCATAATCATCATCCGATGTTGTCTTTATCGGTAAGAGGACCAGGGAAAACGGCGGCAAATGATGCTTAAACGCCTTGCCTGCATCCTTTTTCTTACAGAATAGCGGGCTGCGAATATGCCTGACAAAACGGTCGGAAAAATGAGAAAAAACATGCGTTTCATATCTATTCATATTTGTTAACATGAAAACGGATGCCATTTTCCGCTGTTAACAAATATGAATGATGCCCTTACGGAGCCGGTTTTTCTCTGGTTGGAGAGAAAAATGCAGTAAAAACGAAAATCATTTTGTCAGCAAAAAGCAGAAAACAGTGACATTCTGCTTTCCGGTATTGCTCATAAAGGCGATATTACTTATAGCAGAGACGGCGAAGGTATGCGCCACTGTCACCCCATCCCATACATGTGTAAATGACAAATATTGCTGTGCAAGCATTATTTTTTTGCGCACAAACAGACTGTGTTTATATAAAAAGGTGTATTTTTGCAGCGTAGCCATTCCTCTACGCACACCACCCGCATGGCAGCGAGGGGAACGGGACATGACGTTGCGCACAATGAGCGGAGTCGGAGAACGAGGCTCGCCGCACTTTAAAAAGTATAAGAACAGAAAACATGATACTATGAGAATTATAAATTTAAGCGATGGCAATTCCATTATGAACAAGTACATGGCGGAGATACGCGACACGATGTATCAGAAGAACCGCCTGCTCTTCCGTAACAACATACAGCGCATAGGTCAGATAATGGCTTATGAGATGTCGAAGACACTGGACTATGCTCCGCAGATGGTCACCACACCGTTAGGAACGCTTGACATCAACCTGCCGCAGGACAACATGCTGATAGCCACAGTGCTACGTGCGGGACTGCCGTTCCATCAGGGTTTTCTCGATGTGTTCGACCATGCCGACAATGCCTTTGTAAGCGCCTACCGCATGTACACCAACCGTGAGCACACGCAGGTGGGAGTGCACACCGAATATCTGGCGGCGCCAAGCGCAGAGGGCAGAACACTGGTTATCGTGGACCCCATGCTTGCCACCGGAGGCTCTATGGCAGCAAGCTACGAGGCGCTGGTGAAGAGCGGCACCCCAAGACAGGTGCATATAGCCTGCGTGATAGCAACGCCAGAGGGCATCGACGTGGTGCGCAAGGCGGTTCCGGAGAATACCGTTCTGTGGGCTGCCGCCATAGACCCAGGCATGAACGAGCATAAATACATCGTTCCGGGATTCGGCGACTGCGGCGACCTTTGCTTTGGAGAGAAACTATAGACGACGGCTGTCGCGACGGCGACAGGCAAAAGGGAATAGAAACAACAAGGGATTAAAGACGGTGAGATGTCACCCGTGTCTTTAATCCCTTGTTGTTTTCATATATGCTCATCACCCTGTCGGGATGAGCGGCTGAGACATTACAACAGTCCTGCCTTACCTATAAGATAAAGCATGCTGTAACCGATTGCCAAGCTTATCACACCCACGATGATACCAATCTTCACCATGTCGTTCTGCTTGACGTAGTTGGTTGAGAAGGCAAGAGCGTTCGGTGGTGTACTGATAGGCAATACCATGGCGCTTGATGCCGCAACAGCGATGCCGATAAGTACTGTTGCCGTACCGCCGATAGAACCAAGCGTGTCGCCCATTGCCGTGCATACCACCGCAAGGATTGGCATGAGCAGGGCTGCCGTTGCCGAGTTGCTGATGAAGTTTGACAGCATATAGCATACAAGACCCGACACAATAAGAATCAGTACCGGCGACCACTCCGCAAACGGAATGCTCTTAACGGCATTGGCTGCAAGACCAGAGGCGTTGAGACCGTAGCCAAGTGCGAAACCGCCGGCTACCATCCACAGCACGCTCCAGTTTATCTCCTCAAGGTCGTACTTGGTAAGCACGCCCGTCAGAGCAAACACTGCCACAGGTACCATTGCCACGGTATATGAGTTGATACCGGTGAGTTTGTCGGTGAGCCACAAGAGCACTGTCACGAAGAATGTTACGATAACGATATATGTCTGACGGTCTTTCTTCATCTCACCCTCAATCTCCAGCTGAATGGTTTTCTGACTGAAAGGGAATATTGTCTTAATGACAAACCAACTGATAAATAGCAACAGAATAGTGAGCGGAGCCATGAACGCCATCCACTCACCAAAGCCCAGCGCCATGTTAAGACCCTCAGGGTCGTTGAGATACTTAAGGGCGATGGTGTTTGGAGGCGTACCGATTGGCGTTGCCATACCTCCAAGATTGGCTGATACAGGAATAGACATCGCCAGTGCTATGCGCCCCTTGCCCTCAGGTGGCAGCTGCTTGAACACCGGTGTGAGGAAAGCAAGCATCATGGCTGCCGTAGCTGTGTTGCTGACAAACATTGAGAACAATCCTGTGATGAGCAGAAAACCAAGAAGAACATTCTCGCTCTTCGTGCCGAATGGCTTCAGCAACACCTTTGCCAGAACTGCGTCAAGACCTGTCTTACTGGCTGCGATGGCAAGCACAAAGCCACCAATGAAAAGCATGATGACAGGATCGGCGAATGTTGCCATTATCGACTTGTGAGACAGCAGCGGACCTACTACCTCCTCATTGGTCATAAAGTTGATACCACTGTCTGATGTAAACAGCAGCATTAGTACTATAACCGCCAACGACGTAGCCCATGAGGATACCACCTCAAGCACCCACATCAGTGTGGCAAATACGAAAATGGCAATTACCCTCTGCTGAACAACAGTGAGACCCTCTATGCCATACCACTCAGATGGGATGTTCCAGAGTGTCAATGTTACAAGAAGCACAAATGCTAACTTCAGGAATTTCTTTGTCAATGCGTCTGGATGAAACTTCTGCGCATGACGATTCTTATGATAAGCTTCCAGAAGATGGAAACCAGGGAAAATTTTAAACATAACTTGATTTTATATACCTAATTACATGTTAATAGTCAAATCCTTGCCTTAAAAAACTGTGCAAAAGTAATAAGTTTTATTGATAGGGCAAAAATAACACATTTAATAAATATTGCATAAATACATATTAAACACAAAAAAGACATCCCTTGCTTTCACGACAAGGGATGTTTGATATGTGGAGTTTGCAATTTATCACAAAAGATGATGCGTCATCAGTCTTCCATCAGTTTGCGATAACGTCCTTTCTTTATCTCCTCATTGCCAAGACGGCGCGCTTTGTTTATCTCATAATCTGAGTAACTGCCCTCAAAATAGAACACCTCGCCATTGCCTTCAAAGGCAAGGATGTGAGTACATATACGGTCAAGGAACCAACGGTCGTGGCTTATCACAACGGCACAGCCGGCAAATGCCTCAAGACCTTCCTCAAGAGCACGCAGCGTGTTGACATCAATATCGTTGGTTGGCTCGTCGAGAAGCAATACGTTTCCTTCCTGCTTCAGTGCCAATGCCAGCTGAAGTCGGTTGCGCTCACCGCCCGACAGCACCTCGCACAGCTTGCTCTGGTCTGTGCCAGAGAAGTTGAAGCGTGATATATAGGCACGGGCATTGATGTCCCTGCCGCCCATACGGATGGTCTCATTGCCCTGAGAGATTACCTCATAGACAGTTTTCTTTGGGTCGATGTCCTTATGTTGCTGGTCGACGTATGCCAGTTTTACTGTTTCGCCAACCTCAAACTTGCCGGCATCAGCCTGCTCCAGGCCCATGATAAGACGGAAGAGAGTGGTCTTTCCCGCTCCGTTAGGACCTATGACACCCACGATGCCGTTAGGCGGCAGCATGAAATTGAGGTTGCTGAAGAGCACTTTCTCACCGAAAGCCTTCTTCACTCCCTGCGCCTCAATCACGTTATTACCCAGGCGCGGGCCGTTAGGAATGAATATCTCAAGCTTCTCCTCACGTTCCTTCTGCTCCTGGTTAAGCATCTGCTCGTATGAGTTAAGACGCGCCTTACCCTTTGCCTGACGTGCCTTAGGAGCCATGCGCACCCACTCCAGCTCTCTCTCGAGTGTCTTGCGACGCTTAGATGCCGACTTCTCCTCCTGTTCCATGCGCTTGGTCTTCTGGTCAAGCCATGAGGAATAGTTGCCCTTCCATGGTATTCCCTCACCTCTGTCAAGCTCAAGAATCCACTCGCTGACATCGTCAAGGAAGTAACGGTCGTGCGTTACGGCAATTACCGTACCCTCATATTGCTGCAAGTGCTGCTCCAGCCAGTCTATACTCTCTGCGTCAAGGTGGTTGGTAGGCTCGTCGAGCAACAGCACATCGGGCTTCTGAAGCAACAGGCGGCACAATGCCACACGTCGTCTCTCTCCTCCAGAAAGGTTTGTCACCTGCCAGTCTCCCGGCGGACAGCGCAGCGCATCCATGGCTCTCTCAAGTTTGGAGTCCATGTTCCAGGCATCGGTAGCGTCAATAATGTCTTGCAGTTCCGACTGACGTTGCATCAGTTTGTCCATCTTGTCAGGGTCGCCATAGTATTCCTCAAGACCGAACTTCACGTTTATCTCGTCATACTCTGCCAGTGCGTCGTACACGTATTGTACTCCTTCCATCACATTTTCCTTAACAGTCTTCTGCTCGTTCAGCGGCGGGTCCTGTGGCAGATATCCCACTGTGTATCCCGGACTCCACACCACCTCGCCCTGAGTAGGCTGCTCCAGTCCTGCGATGATTTTCATCAGCGTTGACTTTCCTGCGCCATTCAGACCGATGATACCGATCTTTGCACCGTAGAAGAACGACAGATAGATGTTCTTCAGTATCTGTTTCTGATTTTGTGGGATTATCTTTGACACTCCCACCATCGAGAAAATGATTTTCTTATCGTCTACTGTTGCCATATCATTATTTATTAGTTGTTATTTCTTTACTTCCTTGTGAGTGTGTTATATTCGGTTGAAAAGCGTGCCGTCAGTTCGCTTTTGCCACCTTGTGCGCCTCTTTTCTGCCGTCGGCATATTCCGTTTCTATGATGTATATGCCCTTCTCCGGCGCGGCAATCTGCTGTCCCTGCAAGTTGAAGAAGCGCTGAGCCTTCACCTCCGCACCCGAAGTCAGCGTCTCGCTGATGCCCAGTGTGCCATATTTCACATAGTCTGGCAGGTAGTAACTAAGGTGAGGCGGCTGGTTGTAAGCCGATGTCTGCCATACGGTTGCCATCCTGTAGTGGTGGTCGTGCATAAGAGTCGGCACTGCAACGTCGGTAGTATAAGGTGTGGAGAATATCCAGAGACTGCTCTTTGTAGTGTTGTCGTAGTACACCACCTCCTCTCTCCAGTCACCGAAGATATCTGCCTGCAGGCAAGGAGTATACTTGATGAGGTTTGTTCCTGCCCCATATTTGGTGGTGAAGTTCACTAAGTTCTTTATGTTTGTTGTCTTTCCGGTCCACTTGTCTATTCTTCCCTCCTCGCAAACTTCCTCTTGCACGTCTCCGTCCCAGTATGTACGGAAGTTCACCGACGGGCGTTTTGTGCTTATCTTTGTGCCATCTGTGCCATAGACACCATTGTCGGCAGTGCTCCAGTACTCACAACCTCGAGTGTCAGGGTCAACGTCTGCGCACAAGCCTCTTCCCACATCAGTGCCTGTCTGATAGCCGCTTATGAGTTCGCCTGTCATCGCATCATGCATCTCCACACCATATTTGGAAGTTGGTTCCTCATGAACCATCATCACCTCAAGTCCCTTTCGGTCCGGTACCAGGTCTCCCACGTGCATCGCATCGCCATGACCCCAGCCCGTGCGGTACATCAGTGTGCCGTCGTTGTCTATCGCACAAGCACCGTATATTATCTCATCCTTCAAGTCGCCGTCAACATCTGCCACCGAGATTGAGTGTGCACCCTCTCCATATGCGCCATATTCCGCTACGTCAGAAGTGTGCAGCCAACGTGTCTTCAGCGACTTACCGTCGAAGTCTACAGCCCAAAGATATGCGGCGGTGTAGTATCCTCGGCACATCACCAGGCTTGGTTTCTCTCCGTCAAGATAAGCCACAGCTGCGAGATAACGCTCCGAACGGTTGCCATAAGAGTCTCCCCAACCGCTTATTATATTTCTTGAAGGATTATAAGCAGTGGTTGCCAGCTGTTCGCCTGTCAGTCCGCTGAACACCGTTAGATATTCAGGTCCGCTGACAACAACGCCATCCACATCCCCTTTCTTTGTCCTGTAGTCTGCCGCAGGGTCATCACCCTCCATTATGACATTGTTTCCCTTGCCGTCGATTGTTCCCGGAGCAGTCTTGCATGCCACCTCAGCCTTGCCGTCACCGTCAAGGTCATAGACCATGAGTTGTGTGTAATGCGCACCCGAGCGTATATTCTTTCCGAGGTCGATGCGCCACAGATGCTCTCCGTTCATTCTGTAACCGTCTATTATTGTGTTGCCCGTCACACCCGACAGAGAGTTATCCATCTGATTGCTCGGGTCCCATTTCATGATGATTTCATATTCCTTGTCGCCGTCTACGTCAGCCACCATGCAGTCGCCCGGTATATATTCGTATTCGCCTGTGGATGTAGTGCCCGATGCCGGACGGTTAATCGGAATGTTAAGATAGCCGTTCGGCAATGTCATTGCCTCTGCAGTCTCTTCCGTTATGCCGCCATTCACGCACTCAAGCGTATATTTGTCTGTTGTCTTTCCGTCCTTGTCGAGCCATGTCGTGCATGCGTTTGTAAGCTCCTCGTCATTCAGTTTTGTTCCGTTGCGATAGAGGTTATACTTATATTCGGGAGCATTCAGACGGTATCTCCAGCTCACGAGCATTCCCGCTGTTGTCTCCGTGGCAATCAGTCCGGCGTTAAGCTCTTCGGGGTCGAGCACGAACGGCTTGCCTGCAAACGGGAACTCGTAGTCTATTGCGGCATAGAGCGATGCCTCTTCCGAGTCTTTCATGCCGTCCATCTGTGCCATGGCGCGAACGGTACATGGTCTGTCGAGAGTGAAGGGAGCACTGTATGTGCGTGCGTAATCTGTCACTTTGCCATGGTCTACAATAGAATACAATATGCTTGCGCCCTCTACCGGCGGTATGATTGTCACCGTCTTGCCCTCCAGTTTTATCTCAGGCTTGTCCAATTGTGGGCGTGTATCCTCTGGAATGTCAAGCACTCCGACGTGTCGGTAGACCACACCCACAGTGTTGGTGAACGACACTTGTCCGTCAGCCACCACCTTAAAGCTGTATTCTTTGAACGATGTTGTGGGGTAAGTGCCCTCTCCGCACTCTCCTTCAAGATTTGAAACGCTGCTTATTCCGGATGCCGTCTTTGACGAAGACTTCATGTAAACCACCACCGTCTGTCCTGCCTTGAGGTCTGAGAGCGTGATGGTTGCCACCCTCTGCACCTGCACTCCGTTCTGCGACGCACCCATATTGTGTCTCAGCAGCAGCTGCTCTGCCTCCAGTCCGGCGGCAAAGGTCAGTCCGTCCAGTTCGCTTATCACCGTTCCGTTGGCCTTCAATGGCGTGCCGTCTGTAGCAAACAGTGTTGCGTATCTCTGCAAAGTGCCGCTTTTTGACATAGGTTTCCAGTTGTCGGTGTCGGCTGCCAGGTTGGCGATAGTAGCCTCGCTGTAGTTGTCGAGCTGCCACCATTTCAGCGTGTCAATTTCCAATTGTGCCTTCATTGGCATGCACAGGCATAGTGACAGAAGTGTCATCGCCATTGCCTTGATGTTTTTTCTCTCTTTCATCGGTAAAGAATTGTTTGATATGTTATTATTGTTTTTCGGTCCCTTTCACGCAAAGGGGTGTGCCATCAGCCCTCCGGGCGTTTCTTTCAGGCCTGCAGCACCGGGCATAACCCTCTTTATGCCAATTGCGACAGAAGTGTCTTTGCGTTGTCTCTACTTTCCTTTTGATGTTTATGTAGACAACAGGCACGTCTGTCGCAATCGTGTTTATCTGTTAAGTTTCCATACACAGCCGTCCTTGGTGTCCTTCACTTCAAATCCGGCTTCTTTCAGAGCGTCGCGTATCTGGTCGCATGTCGCCCAGTCTTTGTTGGCGCGCGCCTTGGCACGCAGTTCCAGAATCATGTCCATCACCTTGCCATACGCCTCCTCGCGGGCGCTGTTGTCGGTTCCGCTTTCGTTGCTCAGACCCAGTATGTCGAATGCGAACAGGTGCATTACGTCGGTGAGTTCGGCAAGACATTCCGCACAGATGGCTGCCTTATGGTCAACAAGCTTGTTGATGACGGTGCATGCTTCGAAGAGGTAACTTATGAGAAGCGGCGTTGACAGGTCGTCGTTCATGGCGTCGTAGCACTTCTGTCTGAGCGCCTTCACTGCCTTCTCTGTCTCTGGGTCGCATTTCTCTGCCGCCTGTATGCGGCTGATGTCTGCTATGGCAGTCATCAGTTTCTCCAGTCCCTTCTCGCTTGCCAGCAGTGCGTCGTTGCTGAAGTCCACTGTTCCGCGATAGTGAGCGGACAGTATGAAGAAGCGTATTGTCATCGGACTGTATGCCTTTTCCAGTGCGCTGTGCTCTCCTTTGAAGAACTGCTCAAGCGTAATGAAGTTTCCAAGACTCTTTCCCATCTTCTGTCCGTTGATGGTTATCATGTTGTTGTGCATCCAGTACTTCACCATCTGGTCGCCTTGCGAAGCCACAGCCTGTGCTATCTCGCACTCGTGATGTGGGAATACGAGGTCCATTCCGCCACCGTGTATGTCGAAATGCTCGCCCAGATACTTTCTTCCCATTGCCGTACACTCACAATGCCAGCCTGGGAATCCATCGCTCCATGGGCTTGGCCAGCGCATGATATGCTCCGGCTGAGCCTTCTTCCACAGTGCGAAGTCCACCTGGTTGCGCTTCTCTCCCACTCCGTCCAGCTCCCTGCTGGCATTTATCACGTCGTCAAGATTGCGGCCTGAGAGCACCCCGTAGTGGTGTGCCTTGTTGTATTTCTCTATGTCGAAATACACCGAGCCGTTGCTCTCGTATGCGAATCCGTTGTCAATTATCTGCCTTACCAGCTCAATCTGCTCTATGATGTGCCCTGTGGCATGTGGCTCTATTGACGGCGGCAGCACGTTGAGCGCCTTCATGGCGTCGTGATAGCGGTTGGTGTAGTGCTGTGCTATCTCCATTGGCTCCAGCTGTTCCAGCCTTGCCTTCTTGGCAATCTTGTCATCGCCTTCATCCGCATCGTGCTCCAGATGACCAACATCTGTGATGTTGCGCACATATCTTACTTTGTAGCCTAAGTGCTTGAGGTAGCGGAATAGGATGTCGAACGTGATGGCAGGACGTGCGTGTCCGAGGTGTGGATCGCCATAAACTGTTGGTCCGCAGACGTACATTCCCACATTGGGGGCATGCAACGGCACAAAGGGTTGCTTGCTGCGGCTGAGTGTATTGTAAATTACAAGTTTCTGTTCCATAATAGTTTTATATATGTATATAAATCAGTGCAAAGATAAGAATTTATCAATTAAAATCTGAATTTTGCTTATACGAAAAGTGGTTAGTGACTCTAAAAACCACCTTTTAGCATTGATTTTACCACAGCCGCGCGCCTATTGCCTGAGAATGACTGGCAAACATTGTGGCGGAAGATGCCCGGATGAAGTGCGGAAAAGCATCATTCACAATGTGAAAGGATATCATTTACAGCATAAAAAGGCATCATTTACAACGCAAAAGGGCATCAAACGCAACGCATATGATGCCCTTTTATAAAATGGTTTGTATGTAATTGATTATCAGTGGCTTACAAACAACAGAGCAGAAGCATTATCTGCTTGTGCTACTTGCATATCACGCAAGGCACGCTACCCTATACATGGCGGAGCAAAAGCATTGCCTTCCTGGTATGGTCTATGCAAGATGAGTGTGCGCCCGTTACTCAGTCTGCTGCTCCGCGGTGCCCTTAGCGGCGGCTTCCGCTGGCTTTCTCCTCACTATCTTATACCCTATGGCTGCCATGAAGATGCTCATAAGGGGTGAGATGAGGTTGAAGAAGCAATAGGGAAGATATGTCAGCGTGGCAACGGAGAGCACTGTGGCCTGCGTCATTCCGCATGTATTCCACGGTATAAGGGGCGATGTCACGGTGACGGCGTCCTCTGTTGTGCGCGACAGCAGGCGTCGCTCATACCCCAGCTTGTCGTATGTGGTGGAGAACATCTGCCCAGTCATGATGATACTGATATACTGGTCGGCTGTGGCAAGGTTCAGAAAGAGTCCAGAACCGACAGTAGACGCCACCACTGAGACTGTGTTCCGCATGAAATGAGCGAACAAACGGGTGATGCTTCTTAGCATTCCGCCTGCCGTCATGGCTCCGCCAAAGCACATGGCGCACAGTATCAGCCACACGGTGAAGAGCATTCCCGCCATGCCGCGGGTGGCAACCAACTGCTCAAGAATGGCATTCTGGCACTGCAGCGACGTAGAGCCATAGACGCTTATCATAGCACCTGTGAAGAGCGATGTGCTTCCGCTGCCGCTCGCTGCGGCAATCTCGCGCAGCAGGTCGGGCTGAAACAGCATTGCGAAGACGGCAGCCATCAGCGTGGACAGGAAGAGAGTGATGATGCTTGGCACCTTGCGGGCAATGAGAACAGCCGTGAACAGAGGCACAAGGAGCAGCCACGGACTGATGGTAAAGCGTGAATGCAGGGCGCCGATGAAGTCTGTGGTCTGCGACTGCGGCGCTATGTCGTATGTCAGTCCGGCAATGAAGAATATGAGAGTGGCAAGCAACAGCGACGGGATGGTGGTGACAAGCATATAGCGGATATGCTCAAACAAAGGCACACCGGGCGTTGACGACGCCAGCACCGTTGTGTCAGACAAGGGCGAGACCTTATCACCGAAGTATGCTCCGGATATGATGGCGCCGGCAATCCACCCGTCGTCATAGCCAAGAGCACGTCCGATGCCCATCAGTGCGATGCCAATGGTGGCTATGGTGGTCCACGACGAGCCTGTCATAAGGCTCACAGCAGCACATATAAGACAGGCAGACGCAAGAAAAAAGCGCGGACTAAGCACCTCCATACCATAGCTTATGAGCGTTGGCACAACACCGCTCACCATCCACGTGCCGCTAAGCGAGCCTATGATAAGCAGTATGATGATGGCCTCGGAGGTGTTGCCTATGTTCTTGGAAATGGCGTTTATATAGTCTTTCCAGGTGCGGCCGTAAAACAATATGCCTATTGCCACGCACACGGCGGTGGTTGTAAGCAGTGCTATCTGGCTGCCGCCCGACAGCGCATCGCTGCCAAACGTTCCGATAGTGGCGAAAAGCATGGCTATGAGTATAGCTATTGGCAACAGCGCAATGAGCGGATGCGGCAGACGTAAGGATTCTGTTTTATTATCGTTCATGATGAAAATGGTTGTGATGGCGGTGCAGACAAGGGGCGGAAAAACAGTGTTTACACCTTATTATATATATAAGGGCTGCCGCAGACAGTAACCAGCGGCAGCCCAAAGGGGTTAATATCTGAATGAGCTTCCGCCTAAGAACTCGCGCAAGAGGGATGTAGGCGGGATGTCACTGTCGGGCAGTGGGGTCATGTATTTTAGGAACTTGAGCAGACGGTAGGCCTCAGAATGCTCGTCGCAGTTCTCCGGAACCAGCTCAAGCAGTGGCTCGGCCTGGCTGCGCAGCACACCAAACTCAAAGAGCATGGCGGTGTTGAACATGGCATCGGCATTCTCCTGATAAGGGAATATCCACTTGTTCTCACCGGCACGCACGCTCGGCCAGCGCCTGATAGTCTCCTGAGCCGACACCCCGCGATACTTATAGTCGCGTATGATGCGCCTCAACAGGCGGTTGTCTGTTGTAGGAATATAGTTGTGATGGTCAAGCATTATGGTGGTAAGAGCCGACGCATACACCTTGTATTTCTGCTCATCGGGAATCTGCGAGGTAAGTTCGGGGTTAAGAGCGTGTATTCCTTCCACCACAAGCACGGTGTTCTTGTCCAGCTTCAGACGCTTGCCGCTCATCTCACTCTTGCCCGCCTGGAAGTTATATCGTGGCAACTCCACCTCCTCGCCGGCAAAAAGAGCTGTGAGCTGAGTGTTCAGCAACGGCAGGTTGAGCGCGTAAATACTCTCGTAATCGTAGTCGCCCTTCTCGTCGCGCGGTGTCTTCTCGCGGTCGATGAAATAGTCGTCAAGGGATATCATGACGGGCTTTATGCCATTGGTAACTAACTGAACGGAAAGACGTTTGCATGTGGTTGTCTTGCCACTCGACGACGGTCCGGCGATAAGCACCATCCTGACAGCCTCACGCGAGGCTATGTCGCTGGCTATCTGGGCAATCTTCTTCTCCTGAAGCGCCTCGGAGATGTTGATGAGCTGTGTGGAATAGCCGGCAGACACAGCATTGTTGAAGTCGCCGACAGTGCTCACACCAAGTATGTTCTGCCAGTTGTGATGCTCCTTGAATATCTCAAACATCTTGTCCTGTCTTATCATCTCGCCCAGTTCGGCAGGATTATCGCGCGACGGAATGCGAAGAAGCAAACCGTCATAATACTTCTCCACGCCGAAGAGATAGAGCTGACTGGTGTTTGTAAGAAGTGTGCCGTAATAGTAATCGATATATCCGTCAATCTCATAATATATCGTATAAAGGCGCCCGATGCTCTTAAGCAGCTTCACTTTCGACTCCGCTCCTCTTGCGCTGAACAACTCAATGGATTCTTCTGTGGGGCACTCATGGCGGCGGATGGGCAGAGCCGACGCAATAATATCGCTCATCCTGGCCCTGATTGCTGCCACATCGTCATCTGTAAGAGGCCTGCCTATACAGATATTGCAGTAATAACCGTTTGAGACTGGTATGTCAATGACAACTGACGCGCCCTCATATAAATCGTGAACAGCCTTGCATAATACAAAAAACAACGTGCGGGTGTAGGCCCTGGAACCAGAGGATGACGTTACGTCGAGGAACTCGACATCTTTGTTATGGTAGACCCTGTAGTTCAATCCTTCTACCTTGTTATTCACTTTAGCGCTCACCGGACCATACTTCATTGACAAATTAAATTCACAGAAAATGTCAGAAAGTGTACTCCCGACAACCACTTTTTTGATTTTTTTATTATTTTTGCAACGTATTTGAACCACTTGTTCCATTTATTTAAGATTTAAATGTTAGCGAGTGTAAAGTTAGTGAAATTTAATTTAGTCACAAAATATTGTATATTAAAAACTCTTTAATTAAATGACACCAGACTATTTCGCCATTTTTATGAAGATTATCGGTTCGTTAGCACTGCTAATCTATGGTATGAAAGTTATGAGCGAGGCACTGCAAAAGATGGCCGGCTCACAGTTAAGACATGTCCTCGGAGCAATGACAACAAACCGATTTACTGGTATGTTGACGGGAACCTTCATCACATGTGCCGTACAATCATCTTCCGCTACAACGGTGATGACAGTATCATTTGTGAACGCTGGTCTGCTCTCTCTTGCCCAGGCGATATCAGTTATCATGGGTGCCAACATCGGTACGACGCTGACAGCATGGATTATGAGTCTCGGATTCTCTGTCAATCTCATTGACTTCGTATTCCCGGCATTCATCTTCGGTATAGCGTTCATATACAGCAAAAGGCTGAAAAACACAGGAGACTTCCTCTTTGGAATAGCTTTCATGTTCTTCAGTCTTGTACTTCTGAGTCAGGCAGGAAAAGAACTTAACCTCAGTGAGACGCCGGAAGTGATAGAGTTCTTCAGCTCTTTCGACGTAAACAGCTATTCCACAATCATCATCTTCCTGCTTATCGGAACACTAATCACATGCATCGTGCAGTCGTCGGCTGCCGTAATGGCAATCACCATATTGCTATGCTCAATGGGAGTGCTGCCTATCTATCTCGGCATTGCACTCGTAATGGGTGAGAATATAGGAACAACAGCAACAGCAAACCTTGCCGCTCTCGGCGCAAACACACAGGCACGACGTGCGGCTCTTGCCCACCTGGTGTTCAATATATTCGGTGTTATCTGGATTCTCATACTCTTCTATCCTTTCGTTGATATGGTGTGCGGTATTGTAGGATATGACCCTACATCAGGAGTTGTAAACGCACAGAAGCTTGCCATTGTGCTGGCGGCATTCCACACAGCATTCAACGTATGCAATACGTTCATCATGATATGGTTTATTCCTCAGATTGAGGCCGTTGTTTGCAAATGTATCAAGCCGAAGAATAAGGAAGAAGAGGAAGACTTCCGCCTGCGTTTCATCAGCAGTGGAATCATGCAGACACCAGAGTTGTCCGTTCTTGAGGCACAGAAAGAGATTATGGCATTCTCTGAGCGCACACAACGTATGTTCGGTATGGTAAGGGAATTGCTCACAGAGAGGGATGAGTCAAAGTTTGTGAAGCTCTTCACACGCATCGAAAAGTATGAGAGCATATCTGATAACATGGAGATTGAGATAGCAAAATATCTCGACCAGGTGAGCGACGCACACCTCAGCGATGAGACAAAGGCTAAGATCCGCATCATGCTCAGAGAGATAAGCGAGATAGAAAGTATTGGAGACAGCTGCTTCAACGTGGCACGAACAATCAATACAAGATTCAAAGGAAAAGAAGATTTCACAGAAAAGCAATATGAGCATCTGCATCAAATGCTTGAGCTTACAAACAACAGTCTCACACAGATGAACATCATGCTCTCAAGCAGAAAGGACGATATTGATGTTAATCGTTCATTCAACATAGAGAATGAGATTAACAACTACCGCAATCAGCTTAAGAGTCAGAATATAAATGATGTCAACAACCACCTGTACACATATACAATCGGAACAATATATATGGATATTGTGAACGAGTGTGAGAAGCTTGGCGATTATGTTATCAATGTTGTTGAGGCTCGCATGGGCACAAAGCAGAAGGACGCTTAACGTCTTACGCTGTGAAAAAACGGAGAAACAATAAGATAACAAACATACTATGAGTCTGTGAATGAAATAAAAACAGACTGAGAAATAACACCGGATAAGCAACAATTCAGTTCTTGTCCGGTGTTTTTTATTTATCATTCAAATGGCATAACCTGCCGTCTCTCCATGCAGATAATTATGTCTTAAAACCATAATAAGCATCTTCCAATGTACACCTCGTACAAAAGCTGCGGTGAGATAGAGGATGTGCAACCACATGAATGCACAGGAGCAGCGGCGTTGTTGGGTAATAACCTTACAATGACAAAAACATAATTAAACTGCCACAAGACACATGAAGAAGGCGGAGCGGGAGATATTCTTGACAAAAGAGGACAATTCTCTTTCACTCATTATCTCTCACTCCGCCTTGGAAAGGCCATACACAAGACATTGCATACAGCCTGTTGCTATTGCGAAAAAATATGTTTACGCCTTCACTTTAGTGGCTCTTATGAAATAAGCAACAAGAAGGATGTATGCCACAAGCGACAGAATCTCCGACAGAGGATTAGCAAGCCAAGCCTCATCTATAAGATTTATGCCTCCGAAACGCAACAATGCGCTGACTACTCCCATAAGTGCGCCGCCCGCAATGAATCCACTTGCGATAAGCGTTCCCTTCTCTCCACGCTCCTTGTTAACCTTCTCATCCTTGCTTCTTGTGGTAACATACCAGTTGATGGCACCTCCAACGATAAGCGGAATGTTAAGTTCGATAGGAATAAACATACCCAATGCGAACGCAAGTGCCGGCACCTTGAACATCGTAAGAACAATGGCGATAACCGCACCAATGGCATATAACACCCATGGTGCACCAACACCATTCATCAATGGGTCAATAACCGCAGCCATGGCATTGGCCTGTGGTGCCGCCAACTGACCGCTGGCAAAGCCGTATGTCTCATTAAGCAGCATCATAACACCACCTACTGTGGCTGCAGAGACAAGTGTTCCGAGAAACTTCCAAGACTCTTGCTTCTTAGGTGTAGAGCCAAGCCAGTAGCCAATCTTCAAGTCGGTGATGAACGAACCGGCCATTGACAGTGCCGTACACACCACACCTCCCATTATGAGTGCAGCCAGCATACCGCCTGTTCCGTTAAGACCAACAGCCACCATCACCACAGATGCGAGGATAAGCGTCATCAGAGTCATACCAGATACAGGATTAGAACCTACGATGGCTATGGCGTTTGCCGCCACGGTTGTAAACAGGAAGGCTATAAGTGTAACAAGAAGTATCCCCACAACAGCAAATAGTATATTGCCGTCCATTACTCCAAAGAGGAAGAATGCGAAAGTAATCAGTATGGTAACAACAGAACCTACGGCGATGATCTTAAACGAAATGTCGCGACGTGTGCGTGCCTGCTCCTTGTCGTCGGTGCTGCCTCCCTTCATCTCTTTGGCCGCCAGGGTAACCGCTCCCTTAATGATTCCCCACGATTTTATTATTCCTATAATACCGGCCATTGCTATAGCACCGATACCTATAGACTTACCATAGGCAGAGAAAATCTTCTCTGGCGTCATCTCTCCTACCGGAGTGGTTATCGACGGGTCCCACATATTGAGCACATCGCTATGGAACAATATCGCCATTCCCGGCACAACAAGCCACCATACGGCAAGACTGCCAAGACAGATGATAAGAGCATACTTCAGTCCTACTATATAGCCAAGACCCAGCACGGCTGCACCTGTATTCACCTTGAACACCAGTTTCGCCTTCTCGGCAAGCATCTCACCAGCTCCGACAACTCTTGTTGTGAAGTTTTCGTTCCACCATCCGAATGTGGCTACAATAAAGTCATACAATCCGCCGACAAGTCCTGCCAGCAAAAGAGGCTTTGCCTTGTTGCCGCCTTTTGCTCCGCTCACCAGCACCTGAGTAGTGGCTGTTGCCTCTGGGAACGGATATTTGCCGTGCATATCACTGACAAAATATTTGCGGAAAGGAATGAGGAACAATATACCTATTATACCTCCAAGCGCCGAACTCATAAATATCTGGAAGAATGAAGCCGTCATCTCCGAGCCGTATTTAGCCTCAAGGATATAGATTGCCGGCAGAGTGAATATTGCTCCGGCAACAACTGCGCCCGAACAAGCACCGATGCTCTGTATGATGACATTCTCTCCCAGTGCGTTGCTGCGCTTGGCTGCCGCCGAGACACCAACAGCAATGATGGCAATAGGTATTGCCGCCTCAAACACCTGTCCCACTTTAAGTCCGAGATAAGCAGCTGCTGCAGAGAAAAGCATAGTCATAAGCACTCCCCACACTACCGACCAGCAGTTCACCTCAGGGTAAGTGCGCTGCGGACTCATTAACGGTTCATAGTTCTCACCTTCCTTCAGCTCTCTGAAAGCATTCTCAGGAAGTTGCATGTTTTCATTGTTTTCCATTTTCTTTATTATTTTCCTTATTATGTTCTTGTTTGCTTTATTGTTGTGCAGAAGACTTGTCACCTTCTCATAACCTTCATTATTCTCACACTTCCGTCGCTCATCTCCTGGCGGATGATATTCATTCCCTTGCCCATAGAAGCTCTCCTGCGTCCTGTCAAATCATAAATATGTGTCTCCACAACATCCCCCTTGCCAGTTGTCAGAGTGGTCACCGATGTCGTAAACTTGTCACCCTCCTTTATCTTGAGTGTTGGTCCGGCGCCGGTCTCCTCGTTACTGACCACCTTCTCAACGTCATTCACATCGTAAGCGGAGTATTCATAATATTCAGATGGTATGAAATAGTCCCAGCTGCCGTTGCTTGTCTTCTGGTCTTCAGCACCAACACATCCTGTGAAGACAAAGCTGGAGGTCTTCTTTCCGCTGTCCGACGGATATTTCCAGGGTTTCTTCTTAGTGGCAGAAGAGGTAAACGCACAGTTCTCCACATATATAGCCGCCTTGTAGCCTACGCCCACACATCCGCTTGCATTATTGCTTGAATACAGGCAGTTCACGAAATGCACCTTGCCGAATCTTACCCTTGCCATGCGGTCCTTGCATCCGTCGTCCCACCAGCAATTGGCGAATGTTGTCTTCAGTTTGCCTCCGTCAAGGTCTTCCTTGTTGTCTCCGCTACCCCACAAGTTGCTGAAACGGTGGTCGCTGCTGCCTCCGCTGCCTCCCGCCTTGGGGTCAATGAGATATCTGAACCTGCACCATGTCACAGCAACATGGTCACAACCATTTGTGCAGTCAAAGTTACCATCCACTCCATCCTGGAAATCACAATGGTCAACCCATAAGTAATCAGTTCCCGTTACGGTAAGATTGTCATTGCCGTCAACGTCATAAGCCCCCGCACCTTTGAATGTAAGGTTTCTCAGTATTATGTTCTTACAGTCCTTCAAGGCCAGTATTCCGCTTGTGCTGCTTTCCCTTCCCTCTGTGTTTGTCAGTGATGCTCCCGGCAGTCCATATACAGTCTTATTTGCGGCTCCGCTTACCGACACCTGTTTTGATGTCGTCAGCTCGCCCTTTACGTATATTGTCCGCTTCTCTGTGCCAGCCATCGCCTTTACAAACTCACTCATAGTAGTAACCGTAACAGGGTTCTCGTCATTGCTTCCTGTTGTCATTCCGTCTGTAACTGCCCATCCAACGGGTCTGTTCTCATCATATTCTGCCAGCTGCGCATGGCTGGTCGATGTGTACAAAGTGTACACCATTACGCATGTAAGTAATCTTCTGAAATTCATGTGATTAGTTGTTATCTGCGCCAAAGTTATAATATATTTTTGAAATATCGCCCTCCAAGCTTCCAAAACAGTCCTTTTTGGCTTGCAAAAGGGCATTAGTTGGTAATAATTTGGCATTAAATAGTAAAAAATATGTACCTTTGCACCGCTTTAATAAATAGAAGACAACTAAAAACAAACATAAAAAATTATCATGGCATATAAGAGAATGACGGCTGCTGAGGCTGCAGCCCTTATAAAGAACGGTGCCAACATCGGTTTGAGTGGTTTTACTCCAGCCGGTACGGCAAAGGCAGTGACAAAAGAACTGGCAAAGATCGCCACAGCAGAACATGAGGCAGGACATGAGTTCAAGGTAAGTCTTTTCACCGGTGCCTCTACAGGACAGAGCACAGACGGCGACCTTGCTTTGGCTGACGCCATCAAATATCGTGCGCCATATACTACCAATGGCGACTTCCGCAAGTATGTTAATCAAGGCAAGGTGGCTTACAACGACCTGCACCTCAGCCACATGGCACAGGAGCTGCGCTATGGGTTCATGGGCGATGTGGACTGGGCTATCCTTGAAGTGTGCGACATTGAGGAGGGAGCAGACACCTGCAAGGCTTATCTGACAGCCGCTGGCGGTATAAGCCCTACTGTGGCCCGTCTTGCAAAGAACGTGATTCTGGAGCTGAACACATTCCACAGCCCTGACGCCAAGTTCATTCACGACGTGTATGAGCCGCTGGATGCTCCTTGGCGTCAGCCGATTCCAATAACTAAGGTGAGCGACCGCATAGGTAAGCCTTATGTTGAGATAGACGCGAAGAAGATTGCAGGTGTGGTTGAGTGCAACATCGCTGATGAGGCAAGAGCGTTTAAAGACTCAGATCCTATTACCGACATGATTGGGCATCGCGTTGCCGAATTTCTTGTGAACGACATGAAGCGTGGCATCATCCCGTCGTCATTCCTCCCTCTGCAGAGCGGTGTGGGCAGCACAGCCAATGCCATTCTCGGTGCACTGGGACAGGATAAGAACGTGCCGGACTTCAATGTATATACGGAGGTTCTTCAGGACAGCGTGGTGGGAATGATGCTTGACGGGCGTGTGAAGGATGCATCTACATGCTCGCTCACCGTGTCAAACGAGTGTCTGATGCAGATATACGACAACATAGACTATCTGAAGAATCATCTAACATTGCGCCAGAGCGAGATATCAAACTCTCCTGAGGTGATACGCCGACTGGGAGTAATCGCCATAAACACTGCCATAGAGGTGGACATCTTCGGAAATGCCAACTCAACACACATCTCAGGAACAAAGATGATGAACGGAATCGGCGGGAGCGGCGACTTTGAGCGCAATGCGTATATAAGCATCTTCACCTGTCCGTCGGTGGCAAAGGGCGGACTCATCAGCTCTATCGTTCCGTTCGTAAGCCATCAGGATCACTCTGAGCACGATGTAAACATCATCGTAACAGAGCAGGGTGTGGCAGACCTGCGCGGCAAGAGTCCTATAGAGAGAGCGCAGACCATCATTGAGAACTGTGCGCATCCCGACTACAAGCAACTGCTCTGGGACTATCTCAAGATTGCCAAGATGGGACAGACACGCCATTATCTGCCTGCGGCATTCGCCATGCACGACACACTCGCACGCAAGGGCGATATGAGACTTACGGACTACAGCGAATACATAAAAGAATAATCCAACATATATGGAGCAGAAACAATTCAAGAGAACAACCATCACGGCGGCGTTGCCATACGCCAACGGTGGTGTGCATATAGGTCATCTGGCGGGCGTCTATGTGCCGGCAGACATCTATGCGCGCTATCTCCGACTGAAGAAGCAGGAGGTGGTGTTCATCGGCGGAAGCGATGAGCACGGAGTGCCTGTGACACAGCGTGCGCGCAAGGAGGGCATCACACCTCAGGATGTGGTAGACCGCTATCATGGCATCATAAAGGACAGTTTTGAGAAGTTCGGCATATCATTCGATATCTACAGCCGCACAACATCAGACATCCATCATAAGTTCGCAGCCGATTTCTTCCGCAAGCTGTATGACGACGGCAAGCTGGTGGAGCAGACCACGAAGCAGTTCTTCGATGAGAAGACTGGCAAGTTCCTCACCGACCGCGACGTGGTGGGCGAATGTCCTTACTGTCACAAGCAGGCTTACGGCAACCAGTGTGAGGAGGGATGCGGACGTGCGCTTGAGCCGACAGAGCTTATCAATCCGCGCTCAAAGGAGACAGGCGAGGTGCCTGTGCTGAAAGAGACAAAGAACTGGTATCTGCCGCTGAACGAATATCAGGAGTGGCTGAAGGAGTGGATTCTGGAGGGACACAAAGAGTGGCGACCAAACGTTTACGGCCAGTGTAAGTCATGGCTCGACATGGACTTGCAGCCACGTGCCATGACACGCGACCTCGACTGGGGAATACCTGTTCCGGTGGCTGACGCTGAGGGCAAGGTGCTGTATGTGTGGTTTGATGCTCCTATCGGTTATGTGTCAAACACAAAAGAACTGTGCGACAAGAATCCTGAGCGCTGGGGCTCATGGGAGAAGTGGTGGCAGGATGAGGAGACACGCCTTGTACACTTCATCGGCAAGGACAACATCGTGTTCCACTGCCTCATATTCCCTGTGATGATGAAGGCACACGGCAAGTATGTGATGCCCGACAATGTGCCGTCTAACGAGTTCCTGAACCTGGAGAACGACAAGATATCAACATCGCGCAACTGGGCAGTATGGCTGCACGAGTATCTTGAGGAGATGCCGGGCAAGCAGGATGTGCTGCGCTATGTGCTCACGGCAAACGCACCTGAGACAAAAGACAACAACTTCACATGGAAGAACTTCCAGGACAACAATAACAACGAGCTGGTGGCTGTATATGGCAACTTCGTGAACCGTGCTCTGCAGCTGACAAAGAAGTACTGGGGAGGCGTGGTGCCGGCATGCGGCGAGCTTACCGAGGTGGACACACAGACACTCAACGAGTTCAAGGACGTGAAGAGCAAGGTGGAGGAGCTGCTCGACACATTCAAGTTCCGCGACGCACAGAAGGAGGCAATGAACCTGGCACGCATCGGAAACCGCTACATCACAGAGTGTGAGCCATGGAAGGTGTGGAAGACAGACCCGCAGCGCGTGGAGACCATTCTGAACATCTCACTGCAGCTTGTTGCAAACCTCGCCATTGCCTTTGAGCCGTTCCTGCCATTCAGCAGCGCTAAGCTGAGGGGCATGCTGAACATCAGCTCATTCGAATGGGACCAGCTGGGACAGACCGACCTCATCAAGGCAGGACATCAGCTGGCAGAGCCTGAGTTGCTGTTCGAAAAGATTGAGGACAACACCATACAGGCACAGCTCGACAAGCTGGAGGCAACAAAGAAGGCTAACGAGGCGGCAGCCTACAAGGCTGAGCCTATAAAGCCAGTAGTGAGCTTTGAGGATTTTGAGAAACTTGACATCCGCGTGGGCCATGTGAAGAGTTGCGAGAAGGTGAAGAAGTCTAAGAAACTGCTGCAGTTCACTATCGACGACGGCAGCGGCACAGACCGCACCATACTCTCTGGCATTGCCGAGTGGAACAACCCAGAGGACCTTGTGGGCAAGGATGTGCTCTTCATCGCCAACTTTGCTCCTCGCAAGATGATGGGTGTGGAGAGCCAAGGCATGATACTCTCTGCCGTTGACTTCGACGGCTCACTCAATGTCACCACCGTGATGAGAGAGGTTAAGCCGGGCAGCCAGGTGGGATAAAGTAAACTCACTCCCGCCCTTCTCCATAATGAGAGGGGAGTAAACTGATACATAATAAAATTAGGCGCACTTTTCTGGTGCGCCTAATTTTATTTTCGCATGGCAAGAATCCTTGACGAAAGACACTATTTACAAAACAGACCATCATCAACACTCTGCTGGATATTTCTGATGAGTAATTGTAAATTGATGCAAGGAGCAAAAAGTTCCTTGCCGTTATACTTATACATCTGCAATGACCTGTTAACTCCTGCATCCGCGTATGTCCCGCCAAAAGGATAGTAGTGCACACCAGCTCTAATGGGTCCCTACAAAGTTAGAAAATATTATGCAAAACGGATTTGTTTACGGAAAGAAATTATTATAATTGGTATAATTTCAGGAAGTCAGGAAGTTAGGGAATATTATCGGCTTTTTTTTGGGGGGGGAGATAGAGAGCTATTGTATTCTTGAAAATTCGTGTGATTCGTGTGCTTCGCAAGTAGACAAGTAAACAAGTTGACGAGTAGACAAGTTAATTGTTGATGTTTAACGGCCTGTTAATGTTCATGTTATCGTTATCGTCCACGTTTATCAATCAACTCAAAAACTCATCAACTCAATCAACTCATCAACTTAAAAACTTGCGAAGCACTCAACTCGCCTACTCGTCAACTCGTCAACTCGTCAACTAAAAAAAATGTCACTTTTTTTGACAAACGCAACTCTCGAAATAGAAAAAACGGCGGTGCGTTTGATGCCCTTTCGCATTCTCCGGGCCGCGCTTTTCTGTCAGGTTTTTCGTGTTAACAAACCAAAAAGATGCCTTACCACTGCCGTAAGGCGGATTTTTCAGACGTTTTTTCCTGATTTTTCACGTCTCGGAAACCGCCTTCTCCGGGCCGTTCATAACATATCGTTCCGTCATTACTATGCCATCGCAGCACCATAAGGGCGGGATGACACAGCGATTGCATATTCAACGGCAGTGGATTACTATGCCATCGCACCGTCATAAAGGCTGGATGATGCTGCGGTTGCATATGAGACGGCAGTGGGATGGCTATGCCATGGTGGTGCGATTAAAACGACTTCATGGCATGATGGCTATCGGATCGCAGTGCGATGACAAAGCCATCATACCGCCGTTACAAAGCGATGACGCAACGATTACTATGCCATCATGACGCCATAAAGGTGCGATGATGTGTTTATGACTATCTATGCGGGATTTCACAAAAGGAAAACCGATGAAACCGGCGATTCTGGTGCGTTATAAATGCGTGAAAAATCTCTTGCGGATGAAAAAGGAGTAAAAATTGCCATTCACGCAGGCTATCATCAGTCTGTCAGACTTTGTTTCTCGGGTGATGAGCCTCTATCTCCTCGCGCAATGTGCGTGTGCTTACGTGTGTGTAAATCTCTGTTGTGGATATGCTCTCGTGGCCCAGCATGGCCTGTATGGCACGCAGGTCGGCTCCTCCCTCAAGAAGACCTGTGGCGAAGGAGTGGCGAAGAGTGTGCGGACTGATAGTCTTCTGTATGCCCGCCGCCTCTGCCTGCCGCTTTATCATGATGAGAATCATGGTGCGCGTGAGATGTGCCCCGCGCCGGTTGAGGAACACATAGTCCTCCTCGCCTTCCTTAATCTTCATGACATTGCGGTCCATGAACCAGTAGTTCAGCTCCTTTATGGCAGTCCTTGACAGGGGCACCAGCCTTTCCTTGCGACCCTTGCCCTGCACCTGCAGGAACTCCTGGTCAAGAAAGAGATTGGAAAGCCTCAGGTTGACAAGCTCGCTGACGCGCAGGCCGCAACTGAAGAGCACTTCAATGATGGCACGGTTGCGCTGCCCCTCCCACTTGGAGAGGTCTATTGACGACAAGAGCATGTCCACCTCGGCGGCAGAAAGCACGTCGGGCAGATGGCTGCCTATCTGCGGAGACTCCAACAGCTCGGTGGGGTCGCTCTTCACCAGCGACTCTATCGTCATGAAACGATAGAACGAGCGCACGCCGCTGAGTATGCGGCATTGTGAGCGCGCCGAGATACCCATGTCGTGCAGCGAGGCTGTGAAGGTGTGCAGATGGTCGATGGTGACATCCACGGGCGACAGATTCTCGGCACGCAGAAAGTTCATCATCTTGTCCACATCGTCGTGATAGGCGTATATGGTGTGGGGCGTATGGTTGCACTGCAGCTTCAGATACCGCATGTAACGCTTCATCAGCTCTGTTCTCTCACTGTCGCTATAAGCCATGTCTGATAACTTTCTGGTGTTCTTACTGCACAATATCCAGCAACTGTGCAAAATCATCAATGATATACTCTGCGCCGTATGCGCGCAACTCCTCAACGGTGCCGTTGCCATAGGTGACGCCAACAGCCTTCACGCCAGCCCTGTGAGCCATCTCTATGTCATACTTAGTGTCGCCCACAACAATAGCCTCATCGGCACTGAGATGATAGTCCTCAAGGGTCTTCAGAACCATATCGGGAGCCGGCTTGGCATTCTCTATGTCGCTGGCACTTATGACGTAAGGGATATACTGCATGAGGTTCATGCTCTCAAGAAACTCCACAAGGGTGTCGCGGCGGCGGGCACTGGCAATGGTGAGAATCAAACCGCGCTCATGCAGCGTGCGCACGGTGTCAAGAACATTAGGAAACACGGGCACGGCACCGGGCACATTGTTCTCGTTGAACAACCGTCTGTACAGCTCCGCGCACCTCTCGCCCATCTCCTCGCTCATCTCTATCAGAGTGGTGAACGTGTGCTTCAGCGGAAGACCAATCATTGCCGCACACTGCTCGTCGGTGCGCGACGGCAAACCCAATTGCTGTATCGTCTGCTGCATGGTGCGCACGATGAGGTCTTGCGTGTCGCCCATCGTTCCGTCAAAATCAAGTATCACTGCCTTTATTCTCATAGCTATATATTTTTATGTACATTTATCACGCAGGCTATTTATCATAATTTGCCTGCCCTGCTGAATTTATAACGCAAGTTATGCCTAAAAAGTATTTTGGATGAGAGTCTTTTAATCAAATTTTGCAAGTTTGATTATTGGAAATATTTGTAAATATCTTACAACATATAATACTATATTTTTACCATTAAATAATTTGTTCTTGAAAAATTATGTTATATTTGTAGCGACAATTCAATTATTAACTAAAATTATTGCCAATGAAACATAGCGTATAGTCAGATACGCACATTTAAAATACATATTGGAAAAGCGTTTTAGCTTTATTCTGCGTTCGTAAAGTTTGGCGACTAAAAGAAGCAGCATGAATATTAGCGAAAATGCTCGCGCTATATAGCGTGGGCTTTTGGTTATTCTGCTGCAGGGTTACGCCAAACACCTTCGAACGGGAATGCACTAAAAAGTTCCGCGCTTTTTTTGTGCGTATTCTTTAAGTCTCGTAGGAACAACGGAGTAACTGAAAAGCCGTTAAGTGAGTAGGAATATTATTTAAAATAAGAAAACATGAAGAAGTTATATTTTGTTATGCTATCAATGTTAATGGTAACATTAAGTGCTAATTCAAACTCACAGATACGCCCAGACGATCCTCCTAAGAGAAGTTATAGTGAAATTAAAAAAGAAGCAGAAGCTTTTTGCGGAGAGGGTAATGTACGATACTCAGGAACAAGTACTACTACATATAGTGGCAAACATGAGGGTACACAAAATCACTACGGTGGAGGAGTAAAAGGAAATGCTGGTGCTGAAACCAATGGTATTACAGGTAAAGTACGTGGTGAAGTCGGAGGAAATGCAAGTTTTACTAGAGATGGTGAAAAGAAAACAAATTATTCTACTACAGAATCTACTATCTCTTGGGAATGTAAATAACAGAATCTGCTAAGAATTTTCACTTTGTGAATAACAATTCGCCCGATATTATTATTTTTTAGAATAAAATATCTTTCAGGAAAACGTGAGTGGCTCTCACGTTTTTCTTTTTTTTACACATCAAAGAACAAGAATATTACAGTTCCTGACTCTCTCTTTCATTTCTTTATTGTACCTTTGCGCTAACAAACAACTTCAGAACAAGGATGATAGGAACAATTGTAAACACCTGTACGATAATAGTTGGCAGCATAGTGGGAGCTGTGATGAACAGGGGAATAAAAGAGAAATACAAGGACACTTTATATACAGGACTGGGGCTGGCATGCCTCGGTATAGGGCTTAATGCCGTGATAAGCAACTTCGGCAAGAGCGAGTATCCGGTGCTGTTCATCGTGTCTATTGCCATAGGAAGCGTTGTGGGCACTGCGCTGAACCTTGACGGACGCTTCACAAAACTGGTAAACAAACGCTCCAAAAAGAACAATGGCAACAACCTTGCCGACGGATTGTCTACTGCCATACTGCTATACTGCATTGGTCCGCTTGCCATGCTGGGACCTGTGATAAGCGCATTGAAGGGAGATAACACTTTCCTCTACACAAACGCAACGCTCGACTTGGTGACGTCAACCGTTTTTGCCAGCACATACGGTATATGGATGATACTTGCGGCGCCTGTGCTCTTCTGCTGGCAGGGACTGTTCTACGTGGTGGCAAAGGTGTCGAGCACTGCCGTCAGCGAGGCTTTAATGGCAGAACTGCTTATTGTGGGCGGACTGATGATTGTGGCTTCAGGGCTGTCGCTGCTTAAGCTGAAGGACTGCAAGACGCTGAATATGCTGCCGTCACTGCTGGTGCCTGTTATATGGTTTCTCATTAAAAGCATTATGCTTTAACCAAAACCGGTCGTTAGGTTTGGGTTAAAGACTCAAGGAAGGAACAACTCACATAACTCAAAAAAAGACAAACAAAGGGGCGGATTCTTACACATCCGCCCCTTTGTTATAATATATTCTCCGCCTCTCCCTATACCTTATTATATTATGGAGGGCATATCAATAATGCAATGTTTTTTAAGCCAACAGCTTACAGTGAATCACCGAAGTCCTCACGGAATTTCTGCGCCAACTGCTCCTGCCAGTAACCAATCTCCTTCAGACGGCCGAAGAAGAAACGGAGCACAGATGGCTCTTCTACCCACTCGAGTCCGCCAATCAGTTCTCTGTTATCCCAAAGCCACTTAACACGGTCTGCCACATACTTCAACTGTGAAAGTGTGTACACACGACGAGGCACGGCAAGACGCATGAGCTCCAATTCAGCAAACGGCTCTGTGCCATCTGGGTTGCGCTGCTCAGAGAGTGTTCCGCGCTCCATACCACGTATACCGCCGGCAATATAGAGAGCTGCGGCAACGGCAGCAGCAGGATACTGGTCGTGAGGCATGTTTGGAATGAAGGCTCCTGCATTGAGATGGCAGCCAAGACCACCGGCTGGCAGAATTACCGGCACGCCATAGTCATCAAGCTCTTTTGCCAGATAATTGATAAACTCAGGTCCCTGGTTGATATACTCCATGTCAAGGCTCTCGTAAAGACCTTGTGCCATAGCCTCCATTGTGCGGACGTCTATACCACCGTATGTGAGGAATCCCTCATAAAGAGGAATATATTCCATCATCATCTTAGTATATTTAGGATCCTTGCTTGTGATGATACCTCCCTTTGCAAATCCAAGCTTGCGGGCAGAGAAATATATAATGTCAAAGTGGTCGGCAAGCAGATGATAGATAGCCTTAACATCCATATACTTGCAACGAGCCTCACGGGTCTTCATGAAATATACATTGTCCTGAAGCAATGATGCGTCAAGCACGCTTATAATACCATTGTCATGACAGATGTCTGTAACAGCAAGCATGTTTTCAAGTGACACTGGCTGGCCTCCGATAAGGTTGGTACCTGCCTCAACACGCACAAAAGCAACATTCTCCGCACCTTTCTCCTTTATTGTGGCACGCAGACGTCTAAGGTCGAAATCACCCTTAAACGGCTCGTTTGACTGTGGTCTTAGTCCTTTTTCATGCACCAGTTCCTCTACTGTTCCACCCATACGTGTGATGTGAGCCTTGGTTGTTGTGAAGTGGAAGTTCATAAGTGCCACCTGTCCTGGTTTAACCAATGCCGAAGCAAGGATATTCTCACATGCACGTCCCTGGTGTGCCGGCAGTACATTGTCTGTACCGAACACTTCCTTCACCGCCTCCTTAACACGACGGAATGTCTCCGAACCCGCATACGAGTCGTCAGCACGCATTGAGGCAGCCATCTGCAAGTCGGTCATGGCATTTACTCCCGAATCGGTGAGCATATCAAGATATATGTCGCGGTTCTCCAAAAGGAATGTATTATTACCCGCTGATTGTATCTTCTTCAAGCGCTCCTCAACAGGAAGAAGGCTTAGCTTTTGTACCATGCGCACCTTGTGCATCTCCAATGGTACCTGCTGGTCTGAATCGTAAAATTTTACTTGTGACATTTTTACCTTAATATTTTTATTTGTTGTTTTACTATTTTTTTCAAATTGCAACAAAATTACTCATAAAAGTTCAAAATGCAAACTATAACAGTTAAATATAAGCATTAATGTATGTTTTTTTGACTGTTTATTTGAAAAATGATGCTTTTTCACCCATTATTGCTTACTCAACGACATTAAAATCTCACATGGAAAACAATTTATAAATATTCCATTCGCACAAAAAAAGTATCCGCAATGCCTCTAAAAGAAGACATTGCGGACGTGTTATGAAATGTTTTCGTTAGGAATTACTTATTACCTTATTATAATAAACAAGACCTCCATATGTTACTCATGCACATAAAGATTCCATCCGATATAGCTTTCTATAGCCTCCTGGATGATGCCAGCCACCTCGCCGCGAACCATCGCCACATGATGCTCAAAACCATTCTTGCAGATGTATTTCATGAGTTTCTGCAACTCAGGAACCTCTGTTACAACGATGCATCCGTCCATTCCGTATGGATCGTTGGTCATCTTACCTTCTCCAAGATATGCCTTTATGCAACCCTTTGTGTCGTCGGTAGATATTCTGAAATATGTAAAGTCACCCTCACTAACCTTTGCATAAACCGCACCGAAGGTATTTATCTTACCCAATGTACGTCCAAGCACTCCGAGAGGACCAAGCTTCAGGTCGTTGTTTCCTACGAAGCCGCGTGGGAAATTACCGCAGTGTGTACAAACACACTTGTTTCTTTCCTCTGCGAAGTTATTGTTCCAGTCTGCCAATGCAGGTGCATTCTGAGAGGCAAGAGTAAGAGCAAGCATAGACACAGCACCCGCAATATCTGTCTCACAAGCTGCAGGTATGCCCTTGTCGCTAAGCATACTCATCGTAACACATGCCGCACAGCCATAGTTCTGCTCAAGAGAATCCCAGCACTGAATGGCAACAGCGTCCACCTGGTTGGCCTCAACCCAACGCTCTACGGCAAGACCGAACTTAGCCTGAATGGTAAGTTTCTCCTTGTATGCTTCCGGAACGCTTGCATAATTGCACACTTTCTCCATCTGTGCAACCAGCTCTGGGTCGTTGTTGTCAATCTTCTGCGCTGCGAAAATAACCTCACTGAGGTCTGCCGGCACAACAGTTATGCCAGATGCCTGCAACAGTTTCTCACTGGCACGGCATGTATTGAATCCTAAAGGACGTGTACCTATCTGTCCGATGCGCGCATGTTTCAGTCCATTAACAACTCGGCAAATAGCCGCAAACTTGTTAATGTCCTTCACGAGCATATCTGAATAGATTGAATATGTGTGCAGTGTGGTGTCGGTGAAAGGTATTCCGTACTGGTAAAGGTTATTGCAAACAGATATCTTTCCACAGAATGCGTCACGACGACTGTCAAGATCCACCTTGTCGTTCTCATCATCACAAGCCTGAACAAGCACAGGAACACGCAGATCTGCCACGCTAATAGCATTGATAATACCTATCTCAAAACCGAAGTTTGGCAAAGAAACGATGATACCATCTATCCTGTCGCGATTCTGGCGGAACAGTTCCGCACACTTAAGACCGTCCTCACGAGTCTCAATACTGCTGCTTCCAGTAGGTGTTGCATCCTCAGGAAGAATAACATACTCATATCCTTGCTCTTCAATAGTCTTCAGAAGGTGCTTGCGAACATCTCTTGCAAGCTCTGAGTTGAAGTATGCTCTGGTACCGATTATCACACCAAAGCAGAGTTTTTTCTTGTTTTTCATTGTAAGTTATATATTTTTAGTTCAACATTATCCTTATTTTATCAACTGTCCTACTGCGGCATGCCATCCGTCAACAAGGCTCTTTATGCTATCCTC
Organism: Prevotella sp.; assembly: GCA_017415455.1. Classification (GTDB taxonomy): domain Bacteria; phylum Bacteroidota; class Bacteroidia; order Bacteroidales; family Bacteroidaceae; genus Prevotella. The sequence continues at coordinate 41,440 of JAFQGS010000078.1, read as the reverse complement.
ATTATCCTGAGCCTCAAGACGCCACTTGCCTTTTCGCAGTCTGGCCACCTCCTCAAAGCTTGCCCAAACCTTACGCGACAGACCGTTCATCACCACTGCTCCAAGTGCCGAAGCCTCCTCAACGTCAGAACAGTTGATAGGAACACGCAGACAATCAGCCTGGAATTGCATCAGGAAGTGGTTCTTTGTAGGACCGCCATCCACACGCAGTTCCTTCAATTCTATGCCCGCCTTCACTATCATTGCCTGCACAAGGTCGTTCACCTGATAAGCAATCGACTCAAGAGCCGCCCTTAAGAAGTGAGCCCTTGTTGTCGCAAGAGTCATTCCGAAGACAGCAGCCTTAACGCTGTCGTTCCACCATGGCGCTCCAAGACCAGCAAAAGCAGGAACAAAATACACACCGCCGCTGTTCTCCACCGATGTTGCCTCTGCCTCAACCTCTGCCGGAGAGGAAATCATCTTCAGCTGTTGCTCAAGCCATTTGAGCGTTGCGCCGGTGCTATGTATATTTCCCTCAAACGCATAAAACACCTTTCCACAAGCCGCAAAGCCAATAGACGTCACCAGTCCGTCGGGTGCTTGCGCCGCATTCTCACCTATATTGACCATTACCGACGACCCTGTGCCATACGTAGCCTTACCAAGTCCAGCCTCAAAGCACATCTGTCCTGCCAGCGCTCCATGTGAGTCGCCGAGCACTCCGGCAATAGTTATAGGCTCATTGAGTATTCCTCCCAGTGTTGTCTCTCCAAAAACGCCGTCACATGGGAGCAGCTCAGGCATCATTGAGCGTGGTATTGTGAACAGATTCAGCAACTCATAATCCCAGTCAAGTGTATGAATATTCATCAACATGGTGCGCGATGCGTTGGTATAGTCACTCACATGATTTCTGCCCTCAGTAAGTTTCCACACCAGCCAGCTGTCAATCGTTCCCATGAGCAGTTCTCCCTGCTCCGCCTTCTGACGTGCTCCAGGCACATTATCCAGTATCCATTTGGCGCCACTTGCCGCGAAATAAGGGTCAATGAGCAGTCCGCTCTTCTCCTGTACAAGCTTACCGTAACCCTTTTCCTTAAGCTCATTGCATATATCCGCACCTCTCATGCACTGCCATACAACAGCATTACACACCGGCTTGCCAGTATTCTTATCCCATACAACCACCGTCTCGCGTTGGTTTGTTATGGCAAGCGAATATGTATTGCCGCTCATGTCCTCATCCTTCAGCAGCTCTGCCGTTGCCTTCAGCACATTATCAAATATCTCCTCAGCATCATGCTCAACCCATCCAGCCTTTGGATAATACTGCTTATGCACTGAATTGACACGCTTCAGCATGTTACACTGCTCATTGAAGAGCATTGCCTTTGTCGCCGATGTGCTTTGGTCTATTGCTATTATGTAATTCATAATACTATATCTGATGGTTAAACAGAAAGCGCCTCTATCCGTAAAACGATGTTACCGGACAGAAGCGCCATGTTATTTTATTTCTTCAAAAAGTCTATTGCGTTCTTAACAATACCCTCTGTGTCAAGTCCGTAGTGCGCGAATATTTCCTTATTGGTTCCGTGAACAACATTCTCGTCAGGTATGCCGATGATTCTTACCGGAACAGGATTCTCTGATATTATCTCCGTTACCATAGCACCCAGTCCTCCGAACATGCTGTGCTCCTCTACGGTTATTATCCTCTTGGTATCCTGTGCCGCCTTTATCACCGCCTCTTTGTCACAAGGCTTTATGCACGACATGTCAAGCACACGTGCGCTTATTCCCTGCTCCTTCAGTTTCAGACCAGCATGATAAGCATGATAAACAGTCTCTCCGGCAGCGATAATGGTAAGATCGCTTCCGTCAAGGAGCATGTTTGCCTTGCCCATCTTAAACTCAAAGTCGTCATTCTCATACACTTCAGGCACCGCCGCACGTCCTACACGCACGTAAACAGGCTGCGGATAGTCAACAAGAAGCTCCACCAGTTTCTTTGTCTGTCGTGCGTCGCATGGCAAAACGATATTCATTCCAGGGAATGTGCGCAACGCTGCTATGTCATGCAGACTGTGATGAGTTGCTCCGAGAGCGCCATATGCCACACCACCGCTCACTCCAAGAATCTTAACAGGATTCTCACTGTAAGCCAGGTCAACCTTCACCTGCTCCAGACTTCTTGCCACATAGAAGCAAGCCGGTCCGCAAACAAACACCTTCTTACCGCTGTGTGCCAGTCCGGCAGATATACCTACCGCATCCTGCTCAGCAATACCGCACTCCACAAACTGCTCAGGCAGCTGGTCAGCGAAGTCGCCCAGTGTCACCGAACCTCTCGCATCAGAGGTCACTGCTATAATATCCTTATCCTTCTTTGCCAGTTCAAGCAATGTATCTGTAAAACTTTTTCTACAAGCTATCATGTTTTCCGAGTTTTTAAAGGTTATTAATCCGTTCTGTGATTTCCTGTATGGCCATCTCGTATTGTTCCTGATTAGGCACTCCGTGATGCCATTTCGCTATGTTCTCCATAAACGAGACACCATATCCCTTTGTTGTGTCAGACACTAAGAGATGTGGCTTTCCGTTGTTATAGTCTATGCTGTTGAATGTAGATATGATGCTTTCCATGTCGTCACCGTTCATCTCTATCACGTCCCAACCAAATGCAGTCCATCTCTGATAGATATTATCCAGTGCCATAACATCCTCTGTGTTTCCGCTGATTTGCAAGTGATTGCGGTCTATTATGGCAACAAGGTTGTCCAGTTTATACTGGTTTCCAGCCATGGCAGCCTCATATATCGATCCTTCTCCCTGCTCTCCGTCGCCCATCAACACGTATGTCTTATAGTCTTTCTTGTCCATCTTAGCCGCGATAGCCATTCCCACGCCTATAGGAAGTCCGTGTCCCAGTGCTCCTGTGTTCACCTCTATGCCGCTTACCTCTATCGTTGGATGTCCTGAAAGCACAGACTTGTACTGTCCGAGTGTGTCAAGCACCTCCTTGGTAAGAAATCCCTTAGCCTCCAGTACAACGTACAATGACTCCACGCAATGTCCCTTACTGAGCACGAAGCGGTCTCTGTTTGGATTCTTCGGGTCGTTGGCATCTACATTAAGAATGTTGAAATAAAGTGCTGTAAGCACATTAAGGCATGACAAGTCACCACCTATATGACCCGCCTTTGCGTTGTAAATAACCTCTATCAGCCTTTTCCGGTTGATTTCAGCCTGCTTTATCAATTCTTTTGTTACCATAATATTATTGTTTTTCATTTATATTTTGTCTTCCGTTAACTCTTCTTCTCCGGTTTTTCCCGCGGCAATGTCTCTTTCATAAAACATACTTACAAGGCCTGTAAGAGTTCTCTATGTCATACATTATACATTGCCTTAGCCTCTGTTTGCACATTAAGTGCATTGTAAATGCAAAAATATAATAATTAAATAAGAAGTAAGAATAAAAACGAAAATAATTCATTAATTATTAAATATATTTAATAACTCCACTTGTCTGGTTGTTTTCATGCCTTTTCATTATACCAAAAAAGAAGCCGGCAAAAGTTCTGCCGGCTTGCTGTTATTTGTCTATTATCATCTGCTTTGCAAACTCCCATGTCACGATTCCTGCCGTAACAGAGACGTTCAGCGAGTGCTTGGTTCCAAACTGCGGTATTTCCAGACAGCCGTCACACATATCCACCACTTCCTGATGCACTCCCTTCACCTCATTTCCGAACACCACCGCATAGCGTTCCGCCGTCTTCGCCTTCATGTCTTGCAGCATGGTGCTGCCTTCACACTGCTCTATGGCATACACCTTATAGCCCTCTTGCCTGAGACTTTCCACCGCCTTGACGGCTGTTTCATGGTAAACCCATCTCACGCTGTCTTCTCCTCCAAGCGCCGTCTTGTGTATTTCGGCATTTGGCGGAGTAGCAGTTATGCCGCAAAGATACACCGCCTCTATTCTGAAAGCATCTCCTGTGCGGAACACACTGCCTACGTTATGCAGTGAGCGCACGTCGTCGAGCACTATTATCAGCGGCAGTTTGTCGGCAGCCTTGAACTCGTCAACCGTCATGCGGTTCATCTCTATGGTCTTCAGTTTGCGCATAATGGTGTGTAAAGATATATTTTTTATACTGTTAGAAATGTCACATCATCCGTTCTGCGGTCTTCACTCTCACCTCTTATGCTGCCTGGAACGCCAGTGCATAGATGCGTATCTGCTTCACCATTGCCAGCAGTCCGTTGCTGCGTGTTGGCGAAAGATGGTCTTTAAGACCTATTTCCTCAATGAAATAGAGGTCAGACTGCAATATCTCCTGCGGTGTATGACCGCTGAGCACACGTATGAGGAGTGCTATTATGCCCTTTACTATGAGCGCGTCGCTTTCTGCCGAGAGTATAATTTTCCCGTCAACATAGTCTGCCTGTAGCCATACCCTGCTCTGACATCCGTCTATCAGGTTGCTCTCTGTCTTGTATTTGTCGTCTAACGGGGCCTGCTCGTTGCCCAAATCTATGAGCAGTTGATATTTGTCCATCCAGTCCTCAAACTCTGAGAACTCCTCTATCACCTGGTCTTGTATGTCGTTTATAGTCATTATTCCTCTATATTTGTCTTTACAAGTTTATATAATTTGTCGCTTGGCCTTACCTTTTCCGGTACAGGCATTGATATTCTCTGTCCTTTCTCTGCACGCTCCACGGGTTGCAGGTCATATCTTATCTCATCGGCGTTCATGTAGATAACACCTGTTGTAGGACCTGTTATTAGCAGTCGGTCGCCAACACTAAGGTCGGAAGCCTCCACCTGAAACTCTGCCACTCCAAGTTTAGAGAAGTATTTTATACCCTTACCCACATAAACCTTCTTCTCTGTTGCGCAGCTGCCATAGTGCTTATTCCATTCTCCCAGGCGCTGACCCTGATAGTAACCGTCCCAGAAACCGCGGTTGAAGACAGTGCTCAGCCTCTCGTCCCACGCATCTTTCTTCTCCTCGCTGAATGTTCCTTCCAGCACGCTTTGTATCGCTTCCTTATAGCATTTTATTACAGTATAGACATATTCCGGTCCTCTTGCCCTGCCTTCTATCTTGAAAACGCGCACTCCCGAACGCATCATCTTGTCGATGAAACGCACTGTTTTCAGGTCTTTCGGGCTCATAATATACTTGTTGTCCACCTGCAACTGGTCGCCGGTGTCGGTATCTGTCAGTGTATATGAGCGTCTGCACAACTGCATACACTCACCTCTGTTTGCGCTTCTGCCTGTGTTGTCAAGGCTCATATAGCATTTTCCGCTTATCGCCATGCATAATGCTCCATGGCAGAACATCTCTATGCGTATAGGGTTTCCTGACGGACCGCATACATTCTGTTCCTTTATCTGGCGGTATATGTCTGCCACCTGTGTCATGTTCAGTTCTCTGGCAAGCACAACCACATCAGCAAACTGAGCGTAGAACTTCAGCGCTTCGATGTTGGAAATATTCAACTGAGTGCTCAGATGAACCTCTTGTCCAATGCTGTTGCAGTATGTTATCACTGCCATGTCACTGGCAATGACTGCCGATATGCCTGCCTCATGCGCGGCATTCACTATCTCGCGCATCGTGGCAAGGTCTTCGCCATAAATCACTGTGTTAACAGTTAGATATGTCTTTATGCCATGACTGTCGCACGTAGCGGCTATCTCACGCAGGTCGTCGATTGTGAAGGTGTTGGCTGAATGTGCCCTCATGTTGAGCTGTCCTATACCAAAATACACCGAGTCGGCACCTGCCTGTATGGCAGCTGCAAGACTTTCGCGTGAGCCTACAGGCGCCATTATCTCATATTCGGATAAGTTTTTGTCTATCATGGGTGCAAAGGTAGGCAGAAAAAAAAGAAATTAAGAATGATAATTTAATAATTTATAAATAAGGTGTGTTAATGAGTTTAAAGTGAAATTAAGCCGCAGGGCATCATTTGTAATAACCAAAATATGTATATCTTTGCACATTATGAGAAGTTTGCTTGTGCTTTTATGCTCCTTACTTGCAGTGTCGTGCACTGTGAGTTATGACGACAAAACAGACGATAAACGCTTCACCGTGGTGAAGATGCTGCCTCATACGCCGGTGAAAGACCAGGGTGAGAGCGACCTTTGCTGGGCTTATGCCATGCTTGCGACCATTGAGAGCGACAGGATTGGCATGGGAGACTCAGTCAATCTGTCACCTCACTATCTTGCAAGGATGTTCATGGGTGAGCAGACGGAGAAGAGATATCTGTGTGAGGGAAAGCATAATGTAAGCTCAAGGGGCATGATGACAGATGCCATCATGCTTATCAACAAGTATGGAATGATGCCATACGAGTCGTATAAGACCGACGGTAACATCCGCACTGCATGCCGTATGCTTAACGATATGGCGCTTATTGAGTCACGACAAGGCACAAGCATTGAGTCGTTACGCGAGAAAAGCACCGAGATAATGGATGAGACGCTGGGCAGCATGCCTTATAACGTATATATGTATGGCGTGAGATACACTACAAAAGAGTTTGCCCTGAGCGTGTGTATGCCTCATGACTATGCCGCTTTTACAAGTTTCACGCATGCTCCTTTCTATGAAATGATGCGTATTGACGTGCCAGACAATTACTATGGTGACACCTTTCTCAATATACCTCTTGACAGTCTGCTCTCAAAAACAGAAAGAGCCATAGGCCGGGGTTATGCCGTTTGCTGGGAGGGTGACATAAGCAACGAGGGTTTCTCTTTCCATAACGGAACGGCTGTCATGCCTGATGACAGCATATTTATAGACCAGCAGCAAAGACAAACGGCTTTCAGCAGACTTCATACTACCGACGATCACAGCATGGCTATTATAGGAACGGCTACCGACAGGAATGGAAACAAATTCTTTATATGCAAGAACTCATGGGGCACTGATAATCCTTTCGGCGGTATTATGTATATGTCTTACAATTATTTCAGACTTAACACCATAGCGGTTGTTATGAGAAAAGACATTTAATTAAAACCTTTCTTTATATTTTTTATAACTTATTGATTATTAATACATTATAAATAACTTTCCAAAAGAGCATTAAACGGCTCCCGTTCAGCCATCTTTCAGTGTGCGTTTAATGCTCTTCTGAAATTCATTTTATCATTCAACACTTTCTTATACATATTCTACGCAAGATAAGAACTTATGTAATACTATATGAATATGTATTAAAAAACATGCCCAAATACATCATTTGCAAGTGTGGATAACTATGTGGATAAACCTGTTAATAACTGTGTGGATAACTATGTTCACAAAAAACACAGCCCCTCAGATGTGGATATCAACACGGTTATTATAAAGTTTTAATTAAGTTTTCCACAATTTTTCATCAAGAAAAGATATAAACTTATTAACTTTGCAGTATATAACGAAAAGTGTGGATAAGTGGTCTTAAATGCTGATAATCAACTATTAGTTATTAAAAGACACTGTGGATAAGTGATACTTATGATGTTTATAACTTAATATGCAAGTTTTTCATGCGAAAGTTATCAACTAATCCACAGGCTATCATACAAATAATTCATTTTATTTAAAATTAAAAAATAAAAAGATAATAATAATATGGCTGTGGAAAAAGACTGGATTGAGAAAGGATTCATTGATGAGCCTGTGGCTGAAGACATAAACCTGGCAGAGGAAATAAAGAAGATGTGCAAGGAGAAAGACGCTGTGATAATGGCACACTATTATACCAACGCCGAGGTGCAGGGCATTGCCGACTTCATAGGCGACTCTCTGGCGCTGGCACAGAAGGCAGCACAGACAGAGGCAAAGATTATCGTTATGTGTGGTGTTCACTTCATGGCGGAGACATGCAAGATATTATGTCCGGAGAAAACAGTTATATGTCCTGACCTTAACGCTGGCTGCTCGCTGGCAGACTCATGCAAGGCTGAGGATCTGAAGGCGTTCAAGGCAGAGCACCCGGGATATAAGGTGATAAGTTATGTGAACACTACGGCGGCGGTGAAGGCGCTTACCGACATTGTGGTTACAAGCGGAAACGCTCTCAAGATAGTAAGCAGCATGCCTGAGGATGAGAAGATAATATTCGGACCAGACTATAACCTGGGCTCATATATAAATAGTGTTACAGGCAGGAATATGCTTTTGTGGCAGGGAGGATGTCATGTTCATGAGCGTTTCTCGGTGGCTGACATACTGCGTCTGAAGAAAGAGCATCCTGAGGCTAAGGTGCTGGCACATCCTGAATGTAAGTCTGCCGTACTGGCTCTGGCTGATGTTGTGGGCAGCACTGCTGTGCTTCTGAAGCATACTATGGAGCATCCTGAAGGCGAGTATATTGTTGCCACGGAGGCAGGTATATTGCATGAGATGCGCGCAAAATGTCCTTCTGCGGTGTTCCATGCCGTGCAACCTGAGGTAATAGAGGGCGGAAAGAGTTGTGTATGCAATGAGTGTGAGTATATGAAGATGAACACTTTGCTTAAGATTTATAACTCTCTGAAGCACGAATGGCCTGTTATTGAGGTGGAGAAGGATATTGCTCAGGATGCTGTTAAGTGTATTAACAGAATGCTTGAGATGAGCTGACGGAAAGAAAAGGATATAATAATAGTATCTTATAAGTGAAATAACAGAGACCCACTGGTTTCTGTTATTTTTTTATCTTATCTTATCATACATTTTATATAATGTGAATGTAATGGCTGTAGAGACGGCATATACTAATATGAATGCTAACAGAATGAGAGGATAGAAACCGTTATATGGAAGTCCTGCGGCGCTCAAAAGGCGGCTGATGACAAGCGGAACACCACCGCAGATGAAATAATACACAAGGCTGTGTCTGCCTGTATAGATGAGAAAACTTATCGGTGGGAGCAGTTTTGATATGCTTATGAGCAGTAATATGGAAACAGCGGAGTCGCAGATGAACATAAGATAGCTGCTTGTCATTAACGGGCCGAAAACCATTTTCATGTCATATACATATTCTATATACTTTATAAAGATAAGTATTAATAATAAAACTGATATTGATGATGGCTTGTTTATAATGTTGAAAAGCTTTTCATATTTTCTGAAAAGATATCCTAAGCAGATGAATATCAATGCCATTGATGACTCATTGATATGCCAGAGGTTGTTCTGATAGAACCATTCGGATGGTTGATAACCATTGGCAAGGGGCTGGAGAAGTATCAGCAGAAGCAGGCATAATGTTGATATAAGCGCTGTTTTTCCCTTGGTTATCCACAGAATTATACCGAAAATAACTTCGGATGTTATGAGTGTGGCTATAAACCAGGATGCTTTTCCGCTGAGAATATTCACAAAAATACTTGCTATATTTATACTGCCATTATAAAAAAGGTCTTTTAAAACGCCTATGACGGCGCTGAATAGAATGTAAGGAACAACTATACCTTTTATTATATTAAGCAGTTTCAGGGGCAGGGAAAACGTTTCTGAGGAGCAGAAAAGGTATCCGGAGATGACGAAAATGGCTGCAAGGGCATTGAAAACATACAGACGATAGTCTATAATCTCTGTGCCATTATAATATACTTCGGTATGAAAAAGCAGGATAGATATCATGCAGATACCGCGCATTATGTCTATCCATGCTTTCCTTTTCATTATCTGTTGCGTTTTGGTTTTACTATCTTACTATGGCAATCTTGCATACAGTGCCTTTCTTTCCTTCGCTGGTGGCGGTCTGAACCATGTATATACCGCTGGCAACTGGCTTGCCTTCGAGGTCGCAACCGTCCCATTTGAAGGTGCCGCCGGTGCTTCGGCCTTCGGCAACAAGTGCTCCGTTGGTGGTTGTTATCTTTACATCGGCGTCGAGAGTAAGGCCTACTACGGTTATGAGTCCTGTGTAATCGGGCTCTACCGGATTAGGATATGCGTACACATTGTCATCATTCATCTTGTCACTGGCCTGTGTTGCGTCGCTCATATATGAGCAAAGACCTTTCTCTGTGCCGAAGAACACCTCGCCTGTGAGGTTGTTTATGCTTATAGACTCTATGTTGTCTGAGAGCAAAAGACTGTTAGACGTGAGGAAATGTTCCACCTGTGTCATGTTGTCTGCACTTATAAGATATACTCCGTTGCCATTGGTTCCAAACCATTTGCGGCCTGCTCCGTCGATGGTTATGCATCTGATATCCACTCCGTCGAGCAGATAATCGGCGTAGTTGGTGCCGTCGTTGCGTGGCACTTTTACCTGTGTGAAGATTGCATTGGAACCATTTGTTATCTCAGAGGGCTTCAACATGAGCGGACCTAATGATGTTCCGACCCATATATTGCCGTCAAGGTCTTCTGAAACGCATCTCACATACTCTACTTCCAATTTCTTTCCGTCGTCGTTTACAAATGTTTTGTAGGCGTTGAAGCCATCGGTTGAGGGCTGATAGCAGAAGAGTGCGGGTGTGTTCCAGTGGTTATTGACAAACCAGAGGAGGCCTCTGCTGTCGAAGATGGCGCCTGTAAGTGCTCCATGACTGCGTCCGCCTTCGAGCATAAGCTCACTTTTCTTATGCGATTCCCATTGTCCTGAGGGTGTGAGTTTTAGTAAAGACTGGGTCTTTGCCTGGCTGTTCAGACACCATAAGTTGCCTTCTTTGTCGAATTTCACTGTCTCAATGAGTACGTAGTTCTTGTTATTGTCGTCGATGGCAGACTCTAATGGGCTGTTGTCCACATTGTAATGTTTTACCATTTTGCCGTTTCTGAACTCGTAAAGGCCGGTTTTTCCGCCTGCGAATACGTGTGAGTTGTCTTTTGGGTCGCAGTCAACAGACAGCAGGTCTTCGTACCTGTGGCCTGTGATTTGTGCCAGATCGTCCTGGTATATTGTCCATTCTTTGTTTTCGTCTAATACCTGAACGGCTCCCGGGCGGCGCAGTTCTGCTTGTGCGGAGAAGCCTGCCGGCACGCTGAATAGTTTGTTTCCGGTGAAGTTAAGGAAGCCGAAGTAGTTGTATTTTGGTCCGCCCGGATTGGCTTTTTGTGCTGTCTCAAGCAGTTCGGGGTCAATGTTTTCCTCTTTATATACGTACTCTCCCACTCTGTTCCAGTTGTTGTTGTCGAGCAGGTTGTCGTTTAGTGCCGCCGCATAGAGGCCTTTTTCTTTTGATGCCGCATATATGTTGTTGCCTTCTATATATGTGTATGCTACGTTGAAGCCGAGGTTATAGCTGTCGGTTATTTCCGCTTTGCTTACGTTTAGGTTAAGTATTCCGAAGGCGGTACTTATGTATGCCGTGTTGTTATGAATGTATATGCTGTTTACTGTCTTGTCTTCTGTCATCGCCTTTGTGTAGAAGTCGGATACGTTTATTGCCTCATCGCTGGCGGTGAGTATGTCTATGTTGCCGTTTCTGTAAACAATGACAAGGCGTTTGGCGGCGTTGCAGTATGCGATGAGTGATATGTCGCAGTCGCTTAGTATGTTCATCTTGTCGTATGTGAGCACGCTGTTGTCGTTGGTGTTGTATGAGTAGAGGTTGTCTGATGCCAGGATGTATAGCATCTTGCCTGCTTTCTCCACGTCTTTTATGTCATGGTATGCCATGTATGCGTTCCATGTGCCTGTGTTTCCGGCGTTGATTGTGATGCTGCTTAGTGAGAGAGCAAGCATAAGAAATATTGTTCTCAGCGTTTTATTGTTCATAATACGGTGTTTGGTTTGTTTACTGTAATTGTCTGGATTTCAATGTTATGAAATATCCTAATTTATATATATTAAACAGAAATAGGCTTGGTTTATTGCCTGTCAGGTTTCTTCTTATTTGCTTTTTGAGTGTTTTGAAGAGTGCCGCGGAGGTTTTCAGGAGTCTTGTCTTTTGTAAGATGTGTGCCATGTCAGTTACTCCTGAGTATCCTTTCATGTCGTTCTCCAGTGTAAGGAGTGTCTTCATGGCTTCCTCTGTCTTGCTTATGAATGCCTCGTTGCTCTCGTTTCTTTTGAATGTCAGTGTGTTGTCGTTGTGTGTTATGCTTACGTTGGCATTCTTAAGTTTCTTTCCCCATAGCACGTCTTCATATCCGTAGGTGGTTATTTGTTCGTTGAATGGATTGTTTATAACCACTTCTCTGCGTGCTATGAAGTTTGATGTGTGGAAGTTCAGATATGGGTTCTTGTTGCGTATGGCGGCTTTGTGTTTTCTCTCATATCTGCTTTCGTATTTATATCGCAGGTTGGTTGTGCTCCATTCAGGATCTGCGCTCACGGTGTATCCGCCATAGGTGATGTCTGAAAGGTCGGCGTTCAGCCAGTTGTTGAGATATGAAGGGTTGTCTGCTGTCATGCCGCTGTCTATGTAAAGAAGTCAGCAGAAGCGTGCGCTTTGTGCAAGGAAATTGCGTATGGCAGCTCTTCCCACGTTCTGCTTGCGTATGATGTATGTGCAGTTTGGAATGTTGTTGATAAGCATGTTCTGCTCAACGGCATGGTGATTGTCCGACCCGTCGTCTGCCACTATTATCTCATAGCAGAATGTATGCGGCTCTTTCATTGAACGGAAAGAGTTGCTTATATGCTCTGCCTGGCGCTGGATGTCTTTCACCAGGGCCACACATACATTGTTGCGGGTGGGAATAAGTATTGACAGTTGGTTTATCATAAAAGCGGCTTGTTTACTATGTTAGATATGCTTTGTAAAGAGGTGTTTCGCAAATAGATTTCTTTCGTGCTTCAAAAAGACATCAAACGTCTTCTGTTCAGGCATCAAATGTCTTCTGTTTGGGTATCAAACGCAGAGCGAAAGATACTCCTTTGAAAAGCGTTTTGTCTCATACCTCCTGCTGAGAGTTATTTTACATGTTTTTGCTCAGGCATACATGGTCTTCAAGTCAGGCTTTTTACAGACTGTTGAAAAACGCATACAGCTTCTCAACAGCACGCGCACGGTGGGATATCTTGTTCTTGATGTCATTGCCAAGTTGGGCAAATGTGTCATCATAACCTTCCGGTTTGAAGATAGGGTCGTATCCAAAACCCTCGCCTCCTCTCCTCTCCTCGGTTATGCTTCCTTTCACAATGCCCTCGAAAAGATGCTCCTCTGTTGTTCCATCATTGCTTTTTAGTATGAGAGCTATAACCGTGCGGAACTGTGCCTGACGGTTTTTCACACCGCAGAGATTGGCAAGCAGCTTGTCCATATTAGCCTCGCTGTCGTGGCCTTCGCCTGCATAGCGTGCAGAATAGACACCAGGCGCGCCGCCAAGGGCATCTACTTCAAGACCGGTATCATCCGCAAAGACGCTCATTCCATATTTGTCCGCAATGTATTTAGCCTTCTCCATGGCATTGGCCTCAAGTGTGTTGCCCGTCTCCGGAATATCATCATGACAGTCGATGTCGGCAAGTGAGAGCACCTCTGCCCTGCTGCCGAATATGTTGCGAATCTCTTCTAACTTGTGTTTATTGTTTGTTGCGAATATTATTTTCATAATTTTACTTTACGAGTTGATAAGAAATTCCTTGAATGAAATAAGGAAACGAATTGACAAGTGTTAGCAAATAATCCAAATATTTAATAGAATGCCTTCAGATGTTGGACTAACTCCCTCTAAATCCATTAAAATTCTTAACTACTAAAACATATGTCTTCTATCTCCTTCTATCTTCTTTTCTATCTCCTTCTATCTTCTTTTTATCTCCTTCTATCTTCCAATCATTCCCCAGGAGGTTGTGGCGCGGCTTTCACCTTTATCTCATCAAAGCCCTCACCATATACACCTATGACACTGCTCTGGCTCACAAAAGCATTAGGATCAATAGTCTTTATAAGGCGGAAGATAAGCACGCTCTCACGTTTCTTTGCCAACAGGCATATCACCTTTACGTCTTGTCCGGTGTACCATCCATGCCCGTCAAGGATAGTAAGAGTATGTTCTGTCTTGTTAACAATGGCATTTGCTATCTCATCATACTTCTTTGAGAATATAAGGAACTGCACAGACTCGCGGCGGGCGTTCATCACATAGTCGAGCATGAAGTTCTCTATAACCATCGTACAAATACCAAACACCACTTTATGACAGCGTGTAAGGTAGTCGCCAAAGGTCGGGATAAAAAGACAACTGCCAATGATTATCAAGTCAACAGCAATAAGAACTTGTCCAAGTGACAAGTTATGATACTTGTTTACAACAGCAGCAACAATGTCGGTGCCGCCGGTACTGCCATTGTTCAAGAAAACAATAGCAAGCGCAGAGCCTGTCATCATACATCCGATGATAAGTGACATAAACTCTTGTCCGGGACCAAGTATCTGGATGAATTTGCCGTCTTCGCCCATCATTATCTGTTGAGCGCCCCATAAGAAGAATGCAAGCGCAAAGATAGCATAGATGGTCTTTACCATGAATTTAAACCCAAGAACTTTCAAAGCCACAATAAGCAATATGATGTTGATAACCATATAACTGTTCTCTATAGGTATTCCTGTGGCATAGAAAATAATTGCCGACACACCGGTAACGCCTCCTGTAACTATCTGATATGGCAATAGAAAAACCGTCCAGCCAAAAGTATAAAGGAGAAGACCAAGAGTTATGAATACATAATCTTCTGTTTCACGCAGTATTTTCTTATTGAATAAATTCATGGTTCTTAAATTACGGGTTGTGAATTTTTATTATTCTCGTTCCGTTGCGATTACGAGCTATGAGTTCTTAATTGCGAATTATCCTCGCTTCGCTTAGATTACGAGTTAAGTATTTTGAATTACAAATTATTAATTGTTAATCGCAGCGAAGCAAGAACAACTCATAATTCGTAATTCAAAATTCATAATTCATATTATTTCATCACCACATTCACAATCTTCTTAGGCACGATGATGACCTTCACCACCTGCTTGCCTTCAAGATATTTGGATGTGCGCTCGTCGGCCAGTACCTGCTCCTGAATGCTTGCGTTTTCTGCATCGGCAGCAAACTGCATCTGGAAACGAGCCTTGCCGTTGAATGAGATGGTGAGTTGCATCTGACTCTCCACAAGATACTCCTCATTGTGCTTTGGCCACTGAGCATCGCAAACGCTGCCCTGCTCGCCCAATGCTTCCCACAGCTCTTCGGCAATGTGAGGAGCAAATGGTGCTATCAGCACAACGATAGTCTTCAGCAGTTCCTTGTTGTGGCACTTCATCTGACTGAGTTCGTTAACGCAAATCATGAATGCAGAGATGCTGGTGTTGTAGCTGAAGTGCTCTATGTCCTGACTAACTTTCTTGATGAGCTTGTGAACGCTCTTCAACTGCTCTGGTGTAGCCTGCTCATTATCTGTTGGCAGGAACTGACCATCACGGCTGTAATAGAGGCCCCAGAACTTCTTCAGGAAGCGGTGGCAACCGTCGATGCCGTTGGTGTCCCAAGGCTTTGACTGCTCTACCGGACCGAGGAACATTTCATAGAGACGCAATGTGTCGGCACCATATTTCTCAACAATCATGTCAGGGTTTACAACGTTGAACATTGACTTTGACATCTTCTCAACAGCCCATCCGCAGATATACTTGCCGTCTTCGAGTATAAACTCGGCATTGTTGTATTCAGGACGCCACTGTTTGAATGCCTCTATGTTGAGCACGTCGCCGCTAACGATGTTTACATCTACATGGAGCGGTGTAACGTCGTACTGGTTTTTCAGGTTAAGCGATACGAATGTGTTTGTATCCTTGATGCGGTAAACGAAGTTTGAGCGTCCCTGAATCATACCCTGGTTAACGAGTTTCTGGAATGGCTCTTCCTTGCAAGAATAACCGCAGTCGAAGAGGAACTTGTTCCAGAAGCGTGAGTAGATAAGGTGACCTGTGGCATGCTCAGTACCGCCAACATAGAGATCGACATTCTGCCAGTACTCATCAACGTCCTTGCTCACCAGTGCCTCGTCGTTGTGTGGATCCATATAGCGCAGGTAGTAAGCTGAACTGCCAGCAAAGCCAGGCATGGTGTTCAGTTCGAGAGGGAATACAGTCTCGTTGTCAACCAATGATTTGTCAACAATCTTCTGCTCCTTCTCGTTCCATGCCCACATCTTGGCGTGTCCCAGTGGCGGTTCGCCTGTCTCGGTAGGCAGGAATTTCTCTACCTCTGGTAACTGCAATGGCAGACACTCCTCTGGTACCATATATGGCATTCCGTCCTTGTAATAAACAGGGAACGGTTCGCCCCAGTAGCGCTGGCGACTGAAGATAGCGTCGCGCAGACGGAAGTTCACCTTCACACGGCCAAGGTTGTTTTCTGTAACATATTTCTTTGTGGCTGCAATAGCCTCTTTTACTGTCAGTCCGTTGAGTGAGAACTTATGAGATGCTGAATTGCAAACGATACCTTCCTTTGCGTCATAGCTTTCCTCGCTCACGTCGGCACCCTCTATCAGTGGGATGATAGGCAGGTTGAAATGCTTTGCGAAAGCATAGTCGCGACTGTCATGGGCAGGTACAGCCATGATGGCACCGGTACCATAGCCAGCCAGTACGTAGTCAGAAATCCAAACAGGGATAGGTTCGTCGGTAAGAGGGTTGATGGCATAAGAACCGCTCCATACGCCTGACACGCGGCGGTCTGAGATACGCTCGCGCTCTGTGCGCTTCTTTGTTGCGTTGATATATGCCTCTACCTCTGCTTTCTGCTCTGATGTTGTGAGCTGTTCAACAAGTTCGCTCTCAGGTGCCAGTACCATAAAGGTAACACCGAATATTGTGTCGGCACGTGTGGTGAAGATTGTGAATTCCAAATCGCTGTCTTTCACCTTAAACCTCATCTCCGTACCCTCAGAACGGCCAATCCAGTTCTTCTGTGTTTCCTTGAGCGACTCTGTCCAGTCGATATTGTTGAGACCGTCGAGCAAGCGCTGTGCGTAAGCCGATACGCGCAGGCACCACTGGCGCATCTTCTTCTGCACCACTGGATAGCCGCCACGTTCAGAAACACCGTCCACCACTTCGTCGTTGGCAAGCACGGTGCCAAGCTGTGGACACCAGTTAACCATTGTCTCGCCCAGATAAGCTATGCGGTAGTTCATCAGCACTTCCTGCTTCTGCTTCTCGCTCATGCTGCCCCACTCTGCCGCCGTGAAGCTAAGTTCTTCTGAGCAAGCCACGTTAAGACCTTCTGTACCCTGCTTTTCAAAATGCTCAATAAGTTTTTCTATTGGCTGTGCTTTTTGGCATGTGTTGCAATAGAAACTACCAAACATTTTCTGGAAAGCCCACTGTGTCCACTTGTAGTAACCTGGCTCACATGTGCGCACCTCACGGTCCCAATCAAAACAGAAACCTATCTTGTCCAGTTGCTCACGATAGTGGTTGATGTTCGCCTCTGTGGTTATTGCAGGATGCTGTCCTGTCTGTATAGCATACTGCTCTGCAGGCAGTCCGTATGCGTCGTAACCCATTGGGTTGAGCACGTTGAAGCCCTGCAGTCGCTTGTAGCGTGCATAGATATCGCTGGCGATATAGCCGAGCGGATGACCTACATGCAATCCTGCTCCCGATGGATATGGGAACATGTTCAGCACGTAGAACTTCTGTTTGTTCTTGTCTTCAGCAACCTTATAGGTTTTCTGCTCTACCCATCGTTGCTGCCATTTCTTTTCGATGTCTCTAAAATTGTATTCCATTTCTTTATGTTGTTTTCTTTAAATTCTTTATTTTATTCTTGTCAGAGTGTACTTTATATTATCCATCTTACCATATAGTTGTTTGCCGTCGGGGCTTATTCGTATGGTATCGCTGGGTTCTTTGCCATCATAAATAATTACAAGATCATCTTTTACTATATATTCTCCTTTAAATGTGGGCGTAACAGAGAGAGCGGCTTTCAATGTTTTTCGCTCCAACCAGTTTGCCCCAGCATTTTTCATTGCTTCTTCGTCTATTGTCATATCTGTATCTATGACAATCCTTTTTTCGTCTTTGAAGTTAAAGGTTAAAGCGGTCTTCATGCCCTTAGCAAGTGCTTTGCTAACAGCAATAGCCTTCTCCATTTTCTTTTTTATCTCTTCTTTCTCTTCTGCGTTAAGTTTTCTTCCTTTTTTCTTCTCCTCTTCTGCTATTGCCTTATTCAACGATTCCTGCTTTTTAGCTTCTGATTCGCGCATTATCTTATCCATCATATTTGTCATGATATTGGCATTGTAGTATGTGCGTCCAGCCAGCTTTGTCTGTGCGTTGGCCAGTGTAACGCTTAACATCAGTAAAACAGGAAATATCGTTTTTTTAATCATTTGTTTCATTTACATTTAATCCTCCATGCCCATTCTCCCCTCTTTCAGGTATGCAGTTGAAGGTTCTATTTCTTCTTCGTAAGATTTCTTGCCAACTGTGTGACGGCTGTTTTCACGAAATAGGTTACGGCTGTTCCGATGATGCCAGCCCAGAAACCTTTCTTTGAAGATTTCTTGCTGCTTTTCTTCTCTTTGCGCTCTTCTTCCTTTTGTCGGCGTGCCTCTTCTTTCTCCCTTTCCATTCTTTCCTTTGTTTCAAGTGCAGCCTTTTCCTCCTCTTCGCGCTGTTTGAGAATCTTTTCAGCAGCCGACTCGCGGTCAACGGCAGTGTCGTACTTGCCACTGATGCGCGAAGTCTCGTTTATCTTGCTGCGCTGCTCGCTGGTGATGGCACCAATCTGACTCAGCGGGAAGAGAATCTTCGCCTTTTGCACTATTGACGGCGCACCCTTCTCGTCGAGGAATGACACCAGCGCCTCGCCAGTGCCCAACTCTAATATCTCCTTCTCTGTGTCGAAGGCAGGATTCTCGCGGAATGTCTGTGCTGCCGCTTTCACTGCGGCTTGGTCCTTAGGTGTGAATGCTCTCAGTGCGTGCTGAACGCGGTTGCCACATTGTCCGAGTATGGTTTCAGGCAAGTCGGATGGCGACTGAGATATGAAATATACGCCTATGCCTTTAGAGCGAATCAGACGTACTATCTGTTCAATCTTGTCGGTAAGCGCTTTCGATGTGTCTTTGAACAACATGTGAGCTTCGTCGAAGAAGAACACCATCTTTGGCAGTTCCATATCGCCAATCTCCGGCATCTTGTCGTAGATGTCTGTGAGCAGCCACATGAGGAATGTTGAGTACAGTTTCGGTTGCAGCATCAGCTTGTTGGCAGCCAGAATGTTCATCACTCCCCTACCCCCTTCTGTCTGCAGAAGGTCGAAGATGTCGAACGACGGTTCGCCGAAGAACTTGTCGCCGCCCTGTTCTGCCAGTGCCAGCAAAGCACGCTGGATGGCTCCTACCGAAGCCGAAGATATATTGCCGTAGTTAGTCTCATATTTCTTTGCATTCTTTGCCACATAGTCGAGCATCAGTCGGAGGTCTTTCATATCCACCAGCGGCAATTGCTCGTCTTTTGCTATGCGGAAAGCCAATGTCAGTACGCCTGTCTGCGTTTCGTTAAGGTCGAGCAGTCGTGCCAGCAGCATCGACCCCATCTTCTCGATAGTGGTGCGCATGGGATGACCCTGCTCGCCGTAAACGTCGTAGAAGCGCACTGGGCAACCTTCAAACTGCAGTGTGGTGGTGTCCATGCCCCACTCCGCACAGCGCTTTTCTATAAACTTGCTCAGTCCGCCTGTCTGCGAAATGCCCGACAGGTCGCCCTTCATGTCGGCCATGAAACAAGGCACGCCAGCCTGTGAGAAAGTCTCTGCCAGCACTTGCAGCGTAACGGTCTTTCCAGTACCTGTAGCACCAGCTATGAGTCCGTGGCGGTTGGCCATCTTTCCGATGATATGGATTGGTCCTTCTGCCGAGTGTGCCACATATAGTTGTTGGTCTTTATACATAAGTATTCTTGTTATGAAGTCATTTAAAACAACAAAATTACCACAAATAGTTGTAATAACCGAATATTTCGGGGAAAATAATAATAAAATATTATTATCTGTAGCATTTGAAGGCTTTAAGAGAGATTCCACGTCTATCATCGTCACACGTATTCGCCATTACATATCTATCACCTTGCCATCTGGCAGGGATGAGCAGCTGTGCAAGCAGGTTTTTCATATGACGGCTGTCTCCTGGTTGCGTCATTGCATATTAATGACGCCGTGATTTCGCTGACTTGGCGGTACGATAACGGCGTGATGGTGAGACGATTACATAGTCATGGCGGTATGATGGCATAACGATGGCGGCAGCATAGAATAGCCATCGTGACATGATGGCATAGCCATGGCAGTGCCATAAAATAGTAATCATGGGTGCGATAAAATAGCGATGATGGAGTGGCGGCATAGCCATGGCAGCACGATAACATATCTATGACGAAGCGATAGCATATCAATGACAAGAAGATAGCATATTAATGATGAGGTGATAACATATTAATGACAGGGCGAAAGCATATCAATGATGAGGCGGAGAAGGTGTTACGGCAAATAGAAAATCCCCACTCCACAGCGTGGAATGAGGATTGTGTGTATGTGATTTCGGTTATTATTTGTCTTCGCCAAGTCGTTGTCTTACAGGCTTTTCCGCGTCTTGCAGATTCTGTCTCGTGTGTTCTCGCTGTCTTTCTGCGTGCTTTGCAATTTGCGTTGCGGGAGTCTTTTCCAAGCATTGCCGCGTCATGGTTTCAGCCTTTGGTATGCCGCATGGCAATAGTCAGTAGCCGCGTGACAGGTGTTCTTGCCGGGCGCATGAAAAAATGTCATAGTCTGTTGTTCCTTTCTCATTGTCTTGGTTGTTTAAATATCTGTTTCTGTTCTCTTGTTTTGGAAGCCATGGTGTCCTCGCAGCTCCGCAGCCTCCTCTCCCCCACGGCGCCACCGGTATGCGCCGACACTCTCCTGAGACCACGTTTGCGATATTTACGGATGCAAAGGTAACGAGGATGGAACGTAGTTCCAAATATATATGCGATACAAAATGCGATACACCACATGATACATTTCGTAACACACTGACATCAAAGATATTACGAAAATATAAAACAAATGGCGGATTCTCCTAAAAACATGAGAATCCGCCATTGTCTGCTACTGCAGAAATATTGTTCTTTAAACTATTTTACCATAGGATTTTTCCCGAGAAAGCCTCAACATGTATGCAGAAACGCATCATTTATATGAGCGGCATACCATGCTCGCGACACTCCTCTATCATATCCTGCGGCCAGATACTTGCCTGTATCTCACCAAGGTGGGCTTTATGAAGAAGAACAAGGCACAAACGGCTCTGCCCTATTCCACCACCGACACTCAATGGAAGTTCGTCTGCAAGCAGCTTCTTGTGAAAATAAAGTTCTTTTCTGTCCTGTTTGCCTGTTATCTCAAGCTGACGTAGCAGCGCCTCCTTGTCCACGCGTATTCCCATTGAGGAAAGCTCCACTGACCTGTCAAGAACAGGATACCAAATAAGGATATCGCCATTAAGACCATATCGGCCAGGCGCGCACTCCGTAGTCCAGTCGTCATAGTCTGGCGCCCTTCCGTCGTGCGGCTCACCATTAGACAGTTTCCCACCGATACCAATGATAAACACGGCTCCGTATTTACGGCATATAAGATCCTCGCGTTCCTTTTCTGTCTTGTCTGGATACATCTGCATAAGGTCCTCACTATGAATGAAGAATATATCCTCTGGAAGGAATGGCTTTATATTCGCATAACGCTCACATACAAGGAATTCCGTTCTGAGGATTGCCGCATAGATGCGCCTCACCATATTCTTCAGAAACTCAAGTGTGCGCTGCTCAGGCCTTATAACAGCCTCCCAGTCCCACTGGTCAACATACAGCGAATGAAGATTATCAAGTTCCTCATCAGCCCTGATTGCGTTCATATCGGTATATACGCCACATCCCGGCTCCACAGCATAGTCTGCCAGAGTAAGCCTTTTCCACTTAGCAAGCGAGTGTACCACTTCGGCGCAGGAGTCATTGAGGTCTTTAATAGGAAATGTCACTGCCCTCTCCACTCCGTTAAGGTCATCATTTATTCCGAGTCCTTTCAAAACAAAAAGAGGCGCAGTAACTCTTCGCAGCCTCAATTCCGTAGACAAATTTTCCTGAAAGAAGTCTTTTATCAATTTTATTCCCTGTTCGGTCTGCTTCATGTCAAGCAAAGCGTCATAACCGTCAGGTTTTATAAGTTTACTCATATCTCACAAATGGTCTTCTTGTTAATTTGAGGTGCAAAGTTATAAAAATATTAGTAAAATGCAACAAAACGGGCAATATTTTATACATTATGACAGACAAAACATAAAATAACGTTTCATTATGTCACTTCTGCAACATTATATCATCCCGCAGAGAAAAGAATTAAAGTTTACACCTGCCAAACAAGAGCACATATACATGATTACTGGCACAAGCAACATGCCCTTTGCATTAATATTAACTAAAAAAACAAAAAACTAACCGAAACAACAAACAAATACATTTAATAATGTATAGTATTAAAATTTTATGATTATATTTGTAGGAAATTTTGAATCTAAAATATAAAAACATAAAAATAAATACAAATGAGAAAACTTTTTTGCTCAGTCATCGCCACTTTAGCAATGACATTTACGCCTGCAACGGCAAAAGACATTTATGTCTCGACGTCATTCCACGAGCCTGCGAATGAAGGACTAAGATTCATTTACAGCTACGACGGAATAAAATGGGACAGCATCAAGGGTACGTTCCTGACACCCGCAGTAGGAAAACAAAAAGTGATGAGAGACCCATCGGTGGTAAAAGGTCCTGACGGCACCTTCCATCTTGTATGGACAAGCAGCTGGAAAGGCGACCTCGGATTCGGCTACTCATCTTCCAAGGACCTCATACATTGGACTGAGCAGCGATTCATTCCGGTAATGGAAGACACTACGACGGTCAACGTATGGGCGCCTGAGCTGTTCTATGACGACGTAAGGAGACAGTACATGATAATATGGGCATCATGTGTGCCGGGAAAATTCCCTGACTACATAGAGGACCACTACAACAATCACCGCCTGTATTACGTGACAACAAAAGACTTCAAAAAGTTCAGCAAGGCGAAGCTTCTTATTGACCCTGACTTCAGCTGCATAGATGCTACGCTTGTGAAAAGAGCAAAGAACGACTATGTGATGGTGCTGAAAGACAATAGCAGAAAGCAAAGGAACATCAAGGTTGCATTCTCAAAAACGCCATTCGGACCATGGACTAAACCATCGGAACCATTTACAGAGAGTTTCACAGAGGGTCCGACAACAGCAAAGGTTGGAGACTGGTATTATATATACTATGACTCTTATCGTCATGCCATATACGGAGCAGCACGCACTAAGGATTTCAAGACATTCCAGAATCAGACAGGAACAGTGAAATTCCCTGTAGGACATAAGCATGGAACAGTATTCATGGCTGACGAGAAATTAGTGGACGGACTTATAAAATACAACCGCGACTGCATTCACTACACAGGAAAGACAGTTGCCACACCTGCGCGTCACGACGGAGGACTGACACCTGTGGTAGGAGTACACAACATACAGACAATGAGAGGCGAACTGGGATGGCTTTATAACCACCAGCCTATGATGGCATACTGGAACGGCAAGTTCTACATGCACTACCTTGCAAACCCACGAAGCGAGCATGAGCCTCCGGGAAAAACATTCCTACAAACATCTGAGGACGGATACGCATGGACTTCACCTGTAGTTTTGTTCCCTGAGTACAAAGTACCGGACGGTTTCACAAAAGAGACATGGCCTGGGGTTGTAGCAAAGGACCTGTATGCAATAATGCATCAGCGCGTAGGATTCTATGTGTCAAAGAAAGGCAAGCTTATTGCCAGCGGATGCTATTGTATCGCACTGACCGCGAAGGATGACCCTAATGACGGTAACGCTGTGGGACGCGTGGTAAGAGAGATAAAGAAAGACGGTTCTTTCGGAGATATCTATTTTATCTATTATAACCACAACTTCAACGAGAAGAACACAGACTACCCATATTACAAGTGTTCAAAGGACAAGGACTTCGTAAAAGCATGCGAGGAAATGCTCGCAGACCCTATGTACAGAATGCAGTGGGTGGAGGAGGCTGACAGAAACGACAAGCTGATACCATTCAACAAACCTTACAAGGCATTCTCTGGATACACATTGCCTGACGGAAGAAAAGTAGCACTGTGGAAACATGCGGTGACAAGCCTCAGCGCAGACGGAGGAAACACATGGAGAACTCCTGCTTACAGAGCACCTGGCTTTGTAAACTCAAACGCAAAGATATGGGGACAGCGACTCAGCGACGGCACTTATGCCACTGTATATAACCCAGCGGAATACCGTTGGCCTTTAGGCATATCATTAAGTCAAGACGGTTTGGAATACACTACGCTGAATCTCGTACATGGCGACGTGACACCTGAGCGCCACTGGGGACTCTACAAGAGCTATGGACCACAATACACAAGAGGAATCCTTGAAGGCAACGGCACTCCTCCTGACGGAGACTTGTGGGTTACATACAGTCACAACAAGGAAGACATGTGGGTTTCACGCATCATGGTTCCTGTTCAGACCAAGGCAAGCGCACACGTAGACACAGACTTCAGCAAATACAGCACATTGGCTGAATTAGAGGACTGGAACATTTATTCACCACTATGGGCACCTGTAGAACTTAACGGGAAATGGATAAAGCTAAGCGACAAGGACCCTTATGATTATTCTAAGATAGAGAAGGTGATACCTGCAACAAAAGAGTTGCAGTTTGACTTTGACCTGCAGATAGCACAAAAAGACTTTGGCGTATTGCATGTTGAGTTCCTTGACGACAAAGGTAATGTTGCATCAAGGATAGTTGTTGACTCTACCGCAACTATAAAGGTTAAGGGCGGAGCACGCTATGGCACCATGCTGAAGAACTACGAGACAAACAAGACTTATCGCATAACTGCAAAATTGTCTGTTGACGCTCATATGGCAACATTCTTTATTGATGGGAAGAAGGTCTGCACACGTATGTTTGACACGCCGGTTGAGGCTATCACACGAGTTATGTTCAGAACAGGCGACTTGTTCCAATATCCTAACATTGAGACTCCTGCAGACCAATGGGTTGACATGCCAAGAGCCGACGAGCAGGACAAGCTTGCATCTTATATGATAGCAAACGTAAAAAGCCAGTCACTGGACAATGACAGTGGAGCGTCTGTATTAAAATATGAGAACTTCTCACATTATGCAGAGAAGTTCAACAACATGGAGGATGAGAATATCGTAACAGACATTCCAAACAGTCAGTCTTCTGAATGGATGTCTAAGAATATTCCTCTGTTTGAATGCCCACAGGAGAACATTGAGGAAATGTTCTATTATCGCTGGTGGACACTACGCAAACACATAAAGCGCACTCCTGTTGGGTATGGCATGACCGAATTCCTTGTACAAAGATCATACTCTGACAGATACAATCTCATAGCATGCGCCATTGGTCATCACGTAATGGAATCAAGATGGCTGCGCGACACTACATATCTGCATCAGATATTAAAGACATGGTATCGTGGCAATGACGGCAAGCCAATGGCAAAAATGACTAAGTTCAGTTCATGGAATCCAGCTGCCATATTTGAGGCATACAAGGTGCATGGCGATAAAACATTCATATTAGACATGACACCTGACATGGAAGCAGAGTTTGACTATTGGAAGACCACACACAGATTGCCAAGCGGACTTTATTGGCAGGAAGATGTAAAAGACGGTATGGAAGAAAGCATAAGCGGCGGAAGACGCAAACAATATGCACGTCCTACAATCAACAGTTACATGTATGGAAATGCGAATGCTCTCGCAGAAATAAACGAAATGGCAGGCAACAAGGAGAAAGCGGAGTCATATAAGCAGGAAGCGGAATCCATCAAAACACTCATAAAGAACAATCTGTGGAATAAAGACAGACTATTCTTTGAGACGATGAAGGGAGACACTCTTGCAAAAGCACGAGAGGCTATCGGCTATATTCCATGGTATTTCAACATGCCTGACGCAGGAGCGTATGATGCTGCATGGAAACAAATCACGGATGAGAATGGTTTCTCCGCACCTTATGGACTGACAACAGCAGAACGTCGTCATCCGGAATTCAGATCGCATGGAGTAGGCACATGTGAATGGGACGGCGCAATATGGCCTTTTGCATCAAGTCAGACATTAACAGCAATGGCTAACTACATAAACAACTACCCTTCGCCTATCATGACTGACAGTATTTTCTTCCGTCAGATGGAACTGTATGTTGAGAGTCAGCATCACAGAGGCAGACCATGCATTGGGGAATATCTTGACGAGAAGAATGGCGCATGGCTAATGGGTGACAGAGAGCGTAGTCGTTACTACAACCACTCTACATTCAACGACCTGATGATTACAGGTATTGCTGGACTGAGACCTCAGAAGGATGGAAGCATTGTTGTCAATCCACTCGTTCCTGATAACAAATGGAATTATTTCTGTCTTGACAATATAATGTATCACGGACACAATATAACAATCGTGTATGACAAGGATGGACAGCGCTACCATTTAGGAAAAGGCTTGATGATTCTTGTTGACGGCAAGATTGTTGCCAAGAGGAATGACATAGGCAAATTAACTTATAAGATGTAAATAACATGAAAAGGTTAGTGGTACAAATATCATTCTTATTATTTGGAATGACATTCGCTTTTGCACAATCATTTGAGACAAAGTATGAGCGATCGGTTAGTGATCTCATGAATGATGTGCAAAAACAATTCGGAGTTAAATTTAAATATAACGTTGACACCGTCGGAAAACGTTTGCCATATGCTGACTTCCGCGTGCGTCCATACTCAATAGAGATGACGCTTGACAACATTTGCAAGTATTTTGACTGGAACTGGTGGAAACAAAAAGGTAATTCTTACAAGATAAAGCCATACGAGTATCCACGCCGCCATGAGGCAGAAGGCAAGATGATGCTTGACTATCTTAGCACCAAATACAGCAACACCGCAGAGTGGGAATCACGACGTGCTATACTGCTAAAGGAGGTTAGGGAAAAACTGGAGATTAACAAATACCTTGATGAGTGTGTCAAGGATGCTAAAGCAGAATTGGGCAAGGTACGCAAACATGACGGCTACACTATGCAGAACATCAAGATTGAGCTGACACCAGGCGAGCATCTGTTCGGAACAATCTATACCCCGAGCAAGGCAAAGGGAGTGAAGTTCAAGAAACAAAAGAACGGCTATCCACTCATTATCTGTCCTGACGGGCACTGGCCTGGGCGCCACCGGCCGGATGCACAGAAGCGACTGGGCACACTGGCACGCATGGGTGCCATCTGCGTTGACTTTGACCTCTACGGATGGGGAGCATCAGAAGCTGAAGTTGGCAAGAAAGCCCATCAGACAAGTCGCGCCCATGTATATCAGGCTGCTTGCGGACTGAAATTACTCAATTATATGCTCGACACGCGCAAGGATATTGATACTACCCGCATAGGCGTTTGCGGCGGTAGTGGTGGTGGCACACACACCATATTACTCTACCTGCTTGACCAGCGTATTACAGCCGCTGCTCCTGTGGTACATTTAGCATCTCACTTTGACGGTGGTTGCCCGTGCGAAAGTGGTAAGCCTGTACAACTGGCAGGTGGCGGAACCTGTGAAGCTGAATTGGCAGCAACACTTGCACCACGCCCACTGCTAATCGTGAGCGACGGCGGCGACTGGACATCAACAGTTCCAGAGATGGAGTACCCATTCCTGCAGCGTATCTACGGTTTCTACGGAGCGAAGGATAATGTACGCAACGTGCATCTGCCAACAGAGCGCCATGACTTCGGCGAGAACAAGCGCATGGCCGTTTACGATTTCTTCGGCGACGTGTTCAAGCTGGACACAACAATGAAGGACGAGAAGAAGATTGTACTGGAAACAAAAGATGAGTTTTATATTTATTAAGAAACATCCCCATCTTCCAAAAGAAGGGCTATTAATTCCTAAACTCCAGAATATTAAAGATTACTAATAACTTGTCAACTTGTTTACTCGTTTACTTGTCAACTAAAAAAGATTATGAAGAAAATACAAAATACAAAAAGACTGCTGCTCGCTGCAGCCCTGCTGTTAAGCATCAAGCAATTTGCTTTCGGCAATGAGAACAATATTGAGTACAAATTGTGGTTCGACAAACCAGCCATGACATGGACACAGGCAATGCCAATAGGCAACGGTCGTCTGGGCGGCATGGTGTTCGGCAATCCCGGTGTGGAGCGTATCCAGCTAAACGAAGAGACAATCTGGGCTGGTCAACCGAACCACACACTGAACCCAAAGGCAAAGGAAACACTGCCTAAAGTGCGCGAGCTGGCACTGCAAGGCAAATTCAAAGAAGCACAGGAACTTGCCAACGAAGGTATAATGCCTGGCGCAAGTCGCAACAGCGGCATGCCTTACCAGCCTTTCGGCGACCTCTATATCGCCATGCCTGGTCATGCAGACTATAGCAATTACTACCGCGAACTGAGTCTCGACTCAGCCCGCACCATCGTTACATACACCTCAGGTGGCGTAACCTACAAGCGTGAGGCTATCTCTACACTTGGAGAGGGCGACAATGTGATAATGGTAAGACTGACAGCAAGCAAGCCAGGAATGATTTCATTTACAGCCAACTTCACCACCCCTCACTATGACGTGATAGTAGGTGATGACGGGAACACCGCCACACTAACAGGAGTTTCATCAAAGCACGAAGGTGTCAAGGGCAAGGTAAGGTTCCACGGTCGTCTGGCGGCACAAACAAAAGGCGGAAAGAGCAGTTGTGCCAATGGCGTAGTGTCTGTAACCGGTGCCGATGAGGCTGTGCTTTATGTCGCCATCGCCACCAACGTGCGCAACTACGCCAGCATTGAGGACGATGAGGTAGCAAAGGCAAAGACTGCAATAGATAAGGCTATGGCAAAGGGCTTCAATCGTCTGAAGGAAGCGCATGAGAACGTATTCCAGAAGTATATGAAGCGCGTGAGCATCAACCTTGGTGAGGATAAGTACAAGGATATTCCTACCAATAAACGCATAGGCATCAATGACAACTATTTTGTTGCCAACTACTTCAACTTTGGTCGTTATCTGCTCATCTGTGCTTCACAGCCGGGCACACAACCAGCAAACCTACAAGGTATCTGGAACGACAAGATGTACCCATCTTGGGATAGCAAATACACAGTGAACATCAACTGTGAAATGAACTACTGGCCTGCAGAGGTTACCAATCTAACAGAAATGAACGGTCCGCTGTTTGACATGATTCAGGACCTCACTGTTACTGGTGCGCGCACAGCAAAGGAGATGTACGGTGCCGACGGATGGGTGCTGCATCATAACACGGACATCTGGCGCGCTACATGGCCTATCGACCGCGCACAGTCTGGTATGTGGATGACGGGCGGTGCATGGATGTGCCGTCACCTGTGGGAGCACTATCTCTACACAGGCGACAAAGAGTTCCTGCGCAAGGTTTATCCTACAATACTTGGAGCAGCTAAGTTCTTCAGTCAGACAATGGTGAAAGAGCCTAAGAATGGTTGGCTGATAGTTGCACCATCTGTATCACCAGAGAACTCACCCAAAGGCGGCGTTCCTCTGAATGCTGGTGTGACAATGGATAACCAGCTTATATATGAACTATTCAACGAGGTGGTGGCTGCCACAGAGATTCTTGGTGAAGACCAGGCTACCGCTGACCATTACAAAGGACTTATCAAGCAACTGGCACCGATGCAGATTGGTCACTGGGGACAGTTGCAGGAATGGATGCAGGACTGGGACGACCCAAAGGATGAGCACCGTCATGTATCTCACCTCTACGGATTATTCCCAGGCAATCAGATATCACCGTTCCGCACACCAGAGCTGTTTGATGCCGCACGTACATCACTTATCCACCGTGGAGACATCAGCACTGGATGGTCTATGGGCTGGAAAGTTTGCTTCTGGGCACGTCTGCTCGACGGTGACCACGCCATGAAACTTATAAATGACCAGCTGACACTGTCACCCGACACATTCCTCATCTTCGGTACGACAAAGCAGCGCGGAGGAACGTATCCTAATCTCTTCGACGCTCACCCACCATTCCAGATTGACGGAAACTATGGTTGTACTGCTGGTATCGCAGAGATGCTGATGCAGAGCCACGACGGATTCATCTATCTCCTGCCGGCACTGCCAAAACAGTGGCCCGAGGGTAGCATCAAAGGATTGATAGCACGCGGCGGTTTTGAGCTGGACATTGAATGGAAAGACTGCAAAATAACACGCTTAGTTGTTAAGTCTAAGAACGGCGGTAACTGTCGCCTGCGCTCACTCACACCACTTAAGGGCAAAGGACTAAAGAAGGCAAAAGGCGAGAATTCCAACCCTATATACAAGTGGCACGGCTCACAGCAAGTGCTTATAAACAAGGATGCTAAATTAAACACTGTAGGGTTAAAGAAGACCTACTTGTATGATTTACAGACAGAAGCAGGGAAAGAATATATTATTAAATAAAGCATTAAGATATGAGAAAAATTCTATTAATGATTATGATTCTATTGCCTTCATTTGTAATGGCAATAGAAAAACCATGGGATAATGGAAAGTTAAAGATTTCCGATAATAGTCGTTTCTTGCAGTTTGAGAACGGCAAGCCTTTCTTCTGGCTTGGTGAAACAGGATGGTTGTTACCTCAACGCTTAGACAGAGCAGAAGCACAATATTACTTACAACGTTGTGCTGAGGCAGGCTACAACATGGTGCAAATACAAGTAGTTGACGGTACACCATCTTATAATATATATGGTGAGATGTCGCTTGTTGACGGATATAATTTTGAGAATATTAACCGTAAAGGTGTTTATGGTTATTGGGATCACCTGGACTATATCATAGACAAAGCAGAAGAATATGGTATATATATCGGCATGGTATGTATCTGGGGCTCACAAGTAAGCAGCGGTAACATCAATGCAGAAGAAGCAGCCAAATATGGAAAGTTCCTTGCAGAAAGATATAAGAACCGCCCAAATATTATTTGGATGATTGGCGGTGACTTACAGGGAAGCATTGGTACGGACATCTGGGATAGTCTTGCACGCAGTATAAGAG
Source organism: Prevotella sp. (assembly GCA_017415455.1). GTDB lineage: Bacteria > Bacteroidota > Bacteroidia > Bacteroidales > Bacteroidaceae > Prevotella. The sequence continues at coordinate 10,253 of JAFQGS010000078.1, read as the reverse complement.
CCATAGACAAAGACCACCTTATGACTTATCACCCACGCGGAAGATACACATCTGCAAAATGGTTTGCCGATCGCGAGTGGATGGATTTCCATATGTTCCAAAGCGGACATCGCCGTTATGGACAAAGAATGGGAAACAAAGATTACCCAATCCCTGATAACACAGAAGAGGACAACTGGATGTACGTTGACTCAACATGGAAATACAAGCCTATTAAGCCTGTTGTTGATGACGAGCCTATTTATGAGGATATCCCACAAGGCTTGCACTCTGCAGAAGAACCACGTTGGATGGATTATGATGTGCGCCGTTATGCTTATTGGGCTGTGTTTGCCGGCTGCTTTGGTCACACATATGGCCATAATGCCATCATGCAGTTCCTCAAGCCTGGCTATCCTACATCATATGGAGATCCTGGTGATGTCAAGACATGGTATCAGGCATTGAAGGACCCAGGATTCAACCAGATGAAGTATCTTAAGCGACTTATGCTTGCTTTCCCATTCTTTGAGCGTATCCCCGACCAAAGCATTATTCTTGATAATGGAACAAAGTATGACCGTTTAATAGCAACAAGAGGTAATGATTACCTTCTTGTTTACAACTATACAAACAGGGAGATGAAAATTGACCTAAGTAAGATAAGCGGAAAGAAGAAAAATGTTTGGTGGTATAATACCTCTAACGGACAACTGAAATATATCGGAGAATATAAAAATGAGGTTATCACATACACTCCAGAGAAAGCAGACAAGAATATAAACGATGGCGTACTTATTGCAATTGATACAAAGAAAACTTATCTGACAAAAGATCAGAAAGAGATTCTCACAGATATGTATCAGGCAAAAGAGCGCGACTTAAATGAATAATTTTGATATGAGAAAGAATTATATAATATGCATATTGTTATCTCTGGTGTTTACACTTCCTGCAGTGGCAAAAGTAGAGATTACGAATCTGAGAACAGAAAATTTGCAAAATCCATTAGGACTTGGCACCACAATTCCACGGTTCTCATGGCAAATCATTTCTGACAAGAAAGAAGTCAAACAAACATCATATGAGATTATCGTCGCATCATCACTGGACAAGCTAAATGCAGGAGAGGGTGACTTATGGTCATCTGGCAAAATAAATAGCAGTGATCAGTTGTGGATCAAATATGAAGGCAAAGCACTTACCAAGAACCAGAAAGCATTCTGGAAGGTAAGAATAACAACAAACAAAGGTAAGTCAGATTGGAGTGACTCACAATTCTTCAGCATCGGATTGCTATGGGAATCACATTGGTCTGGCCGATGGATTGGATTAGAGAGACTGATGCCAGGAGAAGCGAGAGGGTTACATACCCGTTTAGCCGCACGTTACCTGCGTAATGAATTTGATTTGAAGGACAAAGAAATCAAGTGTGCGACAGCATATGTCTCAGGACTTGGCGTTTATGAATTATATATAAACGGCAAAGAGATTGGTTCTTCAGAAGTTCTGAAGCCTGTTCCTTCTGATTATCGTAAAACTGTTTATTATAATACTTACGATGTAACAGATTTCATGCAAAAGAGAACAGCCGTTGCCATTGTTTTAGGCAATGGGCGCCTCTTCCCTATGCGTCAGAACAAGCCTTATAAAGCACCTGTTTTCGGATTACCTAAATGCCGAATAAATATCATCATTGAATATACAGACGGCAGTAGTCAAAGATTAGTAACAGACGAGAAATGGAAAGTCACAGCCGAAGGACCTATTCGCGCAAACAATGAATATGACGGAGAAGAATACGATGCTCGCATGGAACTCACAGGTTGGACAGAAGTCGGTTACGATGATTCTAAATGGCTTAAGGCTGAGCGTGCGGAAATTCCTTACGGTGCTCTTCGTTCTCAGATGACACCCAACATGACAGAAGAGAAACTAAACATCAAGCCAATCGTCACCAATGTCAACGGCAAGATAATTATTGACTTCGGGCAGAATATGGCAGGATGGCTTTCTTTTGTTCCACGTGGAAATGCTGGTGACACAATAAAGATTAAGTATGCTGAGAAGTTAAATGCAGACGGAACTCTATACACAGAGAACCTACGCGACGCTATTTCTGAGGACATATATATATGTAATGGCAAGGAGACAGCGCCATGGCATTCCACTTTCTCATATCATGGATTCCGCTACGCAGAGATAAAAGGTATGAAAAACGTCACCGCAGACGATTTCACCGCTCTTGTTGTAAGTGATGAGATGAGCAGCACTGGAACGTTTGAATGCTCTGATACTATATTAAATAAGGTAATGCGAAATGCATGGTGGGGTATTAAAACCAATTACAAGGGCATGCCTGTTGACTGTCCGCAACGTAACGAACGACAACCATGGCTTGGCGACCGCACCGTAGGTTCTCTTGGTGAGAGTTTCTTATTCAATAATGAGCGTTTATATAGCAAGTGGATGCGTGATATTTGTGAGTCACAACGTGAAGATGGTGTCCTATGCGATGTCGCGCCTGCATATTGGAATTATTACAATGACGATGTTACATGGCCAGCCGCATTGCCATTCTCTTGCGATATGATTTACAAACAATATGGCAACAGCCAACCAATCATCGACTCATATCCTCATATCAAGCGTTGGATGAATCACCTTATAAGCGAATATTGCCGTGATGGAATAATAATAAAAGATCAATACGGAGACTGGTGCGTTCCACCAGAGAAACTTAATCTCATACACAGCCAAGACCCTGCACGCAAGACAGACGGTTCGCTAATATCCACGGCATATACCATACGCTGCCTGCAACTGCTTGAAGAGTTTGCCAACTTGCAAAATCTATCAGAGGAAGCTGCTATGTGGAAAGCCAAGAGAGAGGATATGGCGCAGGCTTTCAACAAGAAATTCTTAAATATCAAACGTGGGACATCACCACGTCCTGGACATGTGCTATACCCAGACAGTGTCTTCTATGGTAACAACACAGCCACCGCGAATCTTCTTCCACTTGCATTCGGTTTAGTTCCAGAGGACTGCAAGGAAGATGTCATAAAGAATATTGTTGAGAATATTATCATAAAGAACAAGGATCATGTATCATGTGGTGTCATAGGCATCTCCTGGCTAATGCGCACACTTAGCGACAATGGATTTGCAGATGTGGCATATCTATTGGCAACTCAGAAGACATATCCATCCTGGGGATACATGGCTGAGAACGGAGCTACAACAATCTGGGAACTATGGAATGGAGACAAGGCCAACCCAAGAATGAACAGCGGCAATCACGTCATGCTCCTTGGTGACCTTCTCACATGGTGTTATCAGAATATAGGAGGTATCAATAATGGCAACAACGTTGCTTACAAGCATATTGTACTAAAGCCTAATTTTGAGATTCAAGATTGCAGTAATGCCAATGTAAGCTATAATACTCCATACGGAAAGGTTGTCAGCAAATGGGATAAGACTTTAATGCACCTGGAATGGGATGTAGAGATTCCTTGCAACACAACAGCAGAGGTACATTTGCCTGATGGTACAATAAAAGAGATTGGCTCCGGCAAATACCATTTCAGCTGTGACATTCCATCTCATCACCCTGCCATTGTAGAGGACAATTTCCTATATGAGAACACCTCATTCCCACAGTGCCATGCAGGTACTTTGGTAGAATTGCCTAATGGTGACATTGTTGCATCATACTTCGGAGGTACACGTGAGAGAAATCCGGATGTTTGTATCTGGGTCAGCCGCAAGGCGAAAGGCTCTGATTCATGGGATGAACCTATTCTTGCTGCCGACGGTGTATTTGCCCTTGGCACCGAGGATGCTCTTCTTGCCGGAATAGACACATCTTCAACAGATGCGAAGGCTGGTCCTATCCTTCCATATCACAAGGGAGACAATTTAAAGCGTAAGGCTTGTTGGAATCCTGTACTCTACCAAATGCCAGACGGAGAGCTATGGCTATTCTTTAAGATTGGTCTTAATGTCCCTGATTGGACCGGATGGGTTGTAAAATCAAAGGACGGCGGTAAGACATGGGGTGAGCGTGAAGCACTTCCTAAAGGCTTCATCGGTCCTGTTAAGAACAAGCCTGAACTCATCAATAACCGCCTAATTTGTGGTTCAAGTACAGAAGGTAGCGCAGGCTGGCGTCTTCATTTCGAGATATACGATCTTGCTACAAAGCAATGGAAATATGTAGGTCCTATAGAGTCTGAATTAGCAGAACGTACCGATCAACTTGGCAAGAAACAACCAATCTTCATAATTCAGCCTTCTATATTAAAACTTGCAGACGGTCGTCTTCAGGTTCTGTGTCGCACTCGCAACGCACGCCTTGGCACATCCTTCAGTAGTGATGGTGGTGACACATGGAGCAAGGTAACACTAAGCAATGTTCCTAACAACCAGTCTGGAACAGATGCTGTGACATTAAAAGACGGCAGACACGCTCTTATCTACAATAACTTTGAGACAATCCTTGGCACTCCAAAGGGTCCACGCACTCCTGTAAGCATTGCTTTATCAGATGACGGATCCAACTGGCACCATGCGCTTACCCTTGAGGATTCGCCAATCAGTCAGTATTCATACCCTGCCATCATACAAGGCAAGGATGGCTCTTTGCACTGCATTTACACATGGCGTCGCCTGCGTATGGCATATAAAAAGATTGATCTGAATAAACTCAAGTAACATGAAAAAAACACTTAATCTTATATTATTCCTTCTGCTGTCGCTATATTCTGCGGCAGCAGAAACTTCTGTCGCCGGACTATTCCCACTAAACGGAAGCGGCAGAATTGTTTACAACTTCAACCAAGGCTGGCGTTTCCACCTTGGTGATGCTTCTGGAGCTGAAGCTGTTAATTACAATGACAGCAAATGGGAAGTAGTTTGTGCTCCTCATACATTAAGACTTGAGCCAGCAGAGGCAAGTGGTGGCAGGAACTATCAAGGTATAGGATGGTACCGCAAACACTTCACCATGCCATCAGATATGGCCGGTAAGAACGTAACATTGCATTTTGAGGCAATAATGGGTAAGCAGACTGTATATGTCAATGGCGTAAAAGCCGAAGACCACCTTGGCGGTTATCAACAGATAACAGTAAATCTTACCAAGTATGGCGTAAAGCCTGGTGACAAATGCGTTATCGCCATTAAGACAGACAACAGCGATGACAAGTCATACCCTCCAGGCAAGAAGCAGGCAGGTCTTGACTTCTGCTATCATGGCGGAATGTATAGAGACGTGTGGCTCATAGGTAAATCTCCTGTGGCTATAACAGATGCTGTAGAAGCCAATAAGATTGCCGGTGGCGGAATATTCCTGCATTATGACAACATCAGTCAGAAAAGCGCACAGGTATATGTCAATGTAGAGGTTGGTAACAGTTCCTCTACAACAGCCACCCCTACCATCGTTGCCAAGATTAAAGACAAAGAAGGGAATATAATAAAAACCTTAACCAAGAAGACAAAAATCTCAGCCAACAGTTGCAGCACTGTTGTTCTTGGCACTACTATCAAGAACCCACAGCTATGGTCACCAGAGACACCTTATCTGTATAATGTAGAGATATGTGTTCTCAACGGCAAGAAAAACCTTGACGGTGGAATGATACGCATGGGTATCCGCAAGACAGAGTTCCGTGGCAAAGACGGTTTCTGGCTTAACGGCAAGCCCTACCATCAGCTTATCGGCGGCAACCGCCATCAAGATTTCGCTTATGTAGGCAACGCACTTCCTAACAGTCAGCAATGGCGTGACGCCAAGCGTCTGCGCGATGCGGGAATGGTCATTGTGCGTGCGGCACACTATCCACAAGACCCTTCATTCATGGACGCATGTGATGAGCTCGGCATATTTGTCATTGTACCGACACCAGGATGGCAGTATTGGAACAAGGACCCCAACTGGGCAGAGCTTGTTCATAAGAACACACGCGAGATTATACGCCGTGACCGCAACCACCCAAGTGTAATCTTATGGGAACCAATCCTCAATGAGACACGTTTCCCACTTGAGTTCTCACTCAAGGCACTTCAGATAACACGTGAGGAATTCCCCTACCCTGGTCGTCCAGGCGCAGCGGCAGATATGCACTCAGAGGGTGTCAAGGACAATTACGACGTCATTTACGGCTGGCATGATGACATCGGCAAGGAAGGGACCCCTGCTGATAAATGTATCTTCACACGTGAATTTGGTGAGATGGTTGACGACTGGTATGCTCACAATGCCCTCAACCGCGGCAGCCGCTCGTGGGGCGAGCACTCTCAATTAAGCACTTCATTGTCATTGGCAGACACATACGGCAAGATGTTCCACAACCAGCGCCAGTTCATCGGTGGCGCACAATGGCATCCTTTTGATCATCAGCGCGGCTATCATCCTGACCCATACTGGGGAGGTATCTACGATGCGTTCCGTCAGAAGAAGTATGCCTTTGAGATGTTCCGTTCACAAGTAAGGGATGCCGAGCCAATGGTGTTTATCGCAAATGAGATGGCACAGTTCTCCGATTCAGACGTTGTTGTTTTCTCTAACTGCGACAGTGTACGCCTCACTGCCTTTGAAGGTGACAAGACACTGACATTGCCAGTTATACACAGCGACAGCGACCAGCCATCGATGCCTGTTGTCTTCAAAGGATTCTGGGATTTCTGGCAGGCACGCGAATATAGCTACAAGCAACGCAACTGGCAGCGTGTGTCTTTATTGGCAGAAGGTATCAGAGACGGCAAGGTTGTTGTTACAGAGAAGAAAATGCCGTCACGCCGTTCCACTAAGCTTCGCCTCTATGTGGACAAACTTGGCAAGGAACTTACAGCCGACGGCAGCGACTTCATTGTTGTTGTTGCAGAGGTTACTGACGACAGCGGCAACGTAAGACGCATGGCAAAGGAGAACATAACCTTCACAGTAGAAGGCGAGGGACGCATTATCGGTGACGCATCGATATTCGCCAACCCACGTGCCGTAGAATGGGGAAGCGCACCTGTTCTGATTCAGGCCACCAACAAGCCAGGAAAGATTACCGTTACGGCACAACCAACATTCCCAGGAGCACATGCACCGGCAGCCGCAACAATAACATTTGAGAGCGTTGCGCCACTGTTGCCTTCATGTCACACCGACATGCCTGCGACAAAGGCAAGTACAAGCAAGAGAACAGACACACAGTCTTCCATAAGTGAGGAAGAACTTAAGCGTACTCTTGATGAGGTTGACAAGCAACAGCGGGATTTCGGAATACAATAAACCATCTTTCCGAAGCTGTTCTAACGCTTCAATATAAAAAAGCGAGCGACATAAAACAACAATTCATCTTGAAGTTTTATGTCGCTCTCTTTTTGTCTTTATACAATCCTTATTCTACGACAATAAGGATTAAAGTTTCTCTATCCAGAATATCTTTCCTTTCTGTGTCCTTGGGATATCAAATGAGGATTCCGCCTTCACCTGCTTAACAGCAACTGTTGTCATGCCTGTACGCTCATCAACATTATACAGTCTGTATTTTCCTTTCTCCACATTTATCTTTATATCCTCGCCCGCATGTCTGTAAACCATATACCCGACATCCGATGCGCCTATTAGATTATACACCTTGTTATCCACACTATCCATCACGCGCATCTTTGCCACATCCACCAGCAGTTTCTCGTTGGCAATATTCACATTAGGACAAGAACCGCCAGCCATCAATATAGCCCAGCCATACTGAGGATACTGCTGCGAGAAGAAAGTCACTGCCTTGTCCGGGAACCTCACTGTGTACTCGCTCACCGCCTTATAAGCTTCGGCATATCCTGTCTTTCCCACCTTCATCTTTCTCATAAACTGTCTCGGAGCCATGTTCTTGCCTGCCTCAGGTGCCCATAACCCATCAGTGTTATAGTGCCAGTAGCGTATGTCTATTATGTCAACAACATCCGCCAACTGCTTATCAGCCAGTATAGCATCCTGCGCATCCTTTGTGCAGCTGAGCGCCACAAGCGGGTTTTGCCCTGTCTCTTTTTGCCACTCTGCAATTGTCTCAAGCCAGAAACGTGTGAAATGCAACGGACCAGTATATTCCGCGCTTATCAGCTGAATAGCATTGGCATTATCCTTCAGTCCGTCAAGACACTGCCTGATATACTGCCTGTGCAGTGAGCGCATGGTAGGATTTGTCACGTCATAGAACTGCTCCGCTATAAATATACGCTTGTCTCCGGCGAAAGGTACAGGTTCTGGGAAAACAGTATTATTTATGTTGTTCACAGGGCGCCAGGGGCTATCCACCCAGTGTGCGCCAGCCTCAAGGATATTATGTTGGAAATAGTTCTGATGGAACAGCAGCAGACCTTTGTCCGCACCCTTGTCCGCAAACTCACGCAAGCGCATCCAGTACCATTCATTTGGTTTTGTAAGGTCGTATTTGCTCAGTCCGTCCCAAGCCTTGCCCTCACCCGAGCGTGAGAATGGCTGCTCATAGAAAGGAGCCTCCACATTTCCGTCCGCACGGCGCACCCGCTCATGATCAGAGCGGCGCAGGTCATACCACAATCCGTAATTATGGTCAAGCGCCAGTATTCCGTTATCCGCCATGAAGCTCACCACAGAGTCTATACGGTCTGTCCATCCCCTGCCCTCTCTTCCAGGCACAAAGCGTGTGATGGCAGGTTTGGCACCCTTCTTTGTGAAGTTGTCCTTTACACGTCCTGCCCACCATGGTATCTGGAACCTGTTGCCTGTCAGCAGTCTGCCGTTCATTGTCAGGTGTCCGTCGGTCACGGCAAAGTTGTTCGTGCTCTTCATCACGTCTGTCTTTGCCCTCTTTGCCAGAACCTTGTCTATACCAACAGCTCTTGCTATGTCTGTACTTGCCGTATATGGAACAGAGTCAATCCACATCTCCATCGTCACTCTCTGCTCTGCAAGCGACAGTTGTGCCATTGCCTGCGCCTGTTCTACAGTAGGACTGCTCGTTGCATTAACTTCACGCATATACACATGTCCGTCCACACCATTGCCGCCAAGACGTTTCTCAAGCTGAGCATAGAACAGGCTTCGCGGAGTGACATGGTCATTGCTGCTCGTCCATTCGCCGTTGCCTGTCAGCGTACCCCAGCATCCGTGCGCACTGCTACGGTTATCCTCGTCGGGCGAATAGCACCAGAGTGTGGAGCCCGTACATTGCCACATCATACTGTTTGCGGTGTTCCATCCTGTTCCAAACTGGAACTGCTCCAGATTCTTGAAGCATATATCATTTCCGTCTATGTCCACAACGTCAAACAGAAGTCCTGCCGCCCATGAGCCGATGCTTCCGCTGAAACCCAGAGCCTCCACAGCCTCGCACTGCACAAAGGCATTTGGACCGGCAGCGCAATATCCTGCTGTGAAATCATGATATCCGTTATATGACACGCAACGCTGTATCAAGGTCTGCTGGCCGCGAGTGGTGAACACGCTTCTTCTCCATCCGCCAATCTCAGATACCGGTTCGCTTGCCACACAGTCCTCCACGGTTATGCGGCTTGAGTGCTTCTGGATATTCACCACACTGCCGGCGAAATGTCTGAAATTCACACGACGCACCCAGCAGTCGCGCACATTGTCCATCCATACCGCGTCCCAGCAATGGTCCTCATCATTTGGATTCCAGGTATTATGTTCTGAGATGAGAGTAAGATTCTCCACTCCGCACTCTCTTATCTCTCCTTTGTTGAACGCCATTATCACCATGCCGCCGCCATATTTACTGTCAAGTGTTGTGGTTATTGGTGCGTCTATTGTTATATGCGAGCCCTCAACGGCAGTCACCGTTCTGTCCCACTCTATATCTATGTCCGTGGGCTTCCATCCTGTATAGTCAAGCCCGCCGCCAAACTCATTACATCCATATTTTGCTATCCACTCTTTCGTGGAAGGGCGCAGCACTGTTATTCTGTCACCAACGGCAGGCGTCTTTCCCTGCCTCAGATTAAAGGATGTGGCACCTGCCTTCACTTTGGCATCCGCAATACCCACAGTATCTGCGGCGGTCCGCATATACTCTCCTTCTATATATATCATTGCGCCACGGTCTGCGCCGCGTTTTCTCACGATGGTCTTCTCACGTCCCGCACCTCTTATCACCACACCTGTCTTGGTGATTCGCAACGGGGTATTGATATCATACGTACCCTCTGTCAGCAACACAGCTCCGCGCATGCCGGCGGCATCGGGTTCCTTCGCCGCCACATAGTCTATGGCT